>NZ_DATIGV010000150.1:0-13179 GCF_035481345.1 Hydrogenophaga sp.
GCAGGCGCAGGACCTCAACCCCTCGGGCGCGGTGGGCAACGCCAGCGCGGCCACGGCGGAGAACGGGCGCGCGCTGCTGGACGCGGCGGGGCGGGCCCTGGCGAAGCTGCTGGTGGAGATGGATCAGCTGCCGGCGGACACGATCACCATCAGATGATGCGGCGCCGGGCCGCCCCAAGCCGGATCAGCCCCTCGGGGGGCTGAGGGCCGCGGCTCCAAGCCTGCCTGCGCAGGCTTGGACGGCTCGAAGAGGCATCGACTCTGGCGATGCCGCGGCCTGCAAGGCGCGGACCCGCGCAGCGGCGGAGCGTGGGGGTTCACGCATACGTAATCCAGTCCTTGTAGTCCGCGCCGTCCAGGTGTGGCAGCGTGTTGTAGGTCAGCAGGCTGTGCCGCTTGGGCGTGAACTGGAACTCGGTCACCGCGCTGTTGCGGATGCGCAGGTTCAGCTCGATCGAGGCCTCGGGGCTGAGCCCCAGCACCTGGCCCACGGCGGTGGCGATCGGCCCGCCGCTGGAGACGATGAGCACGTTCTGCTGGTGGTGCGTGCCGCGCACGTGGTCCAGCGCGTCGGCAATGCCGCGCGCGAAGTCGTCGTAGCAGGGCATGCCCTGCGGGCTCACGGTGCCGGCCATCCACTGCGCCAGGCCGTCGCGCAGCAGGCGGAAGTGGTGGCGGTAGAGCTCGGGCGTGTCCGGCTTCTGCAGCGGCTGCGGGTGGATGCAGCGGATCACCGCGTCGGCGTCGTACTCGTTCAGGCCCGGCATCACCAGCGGCTGCAGCGCCAGGCCCGCGCCCTCGGCGATGCCGGCCCAGGTCTGCGCATGGCGGCGCAGCGAGCCCGTGACCACGGCGTCGAAGCGCAGCCCGCGCTCGGCCCAGTAGCGCCCCAGGCGCACCGACTGGCGCTGGCCCAGCTCGCTGAGTTGGTCGTAGTCGGCGGCACCGAAGGAGGCCTGTCCGTGCCGCACGAGGTATAGCGTTCCCATGGCGAGATTCTGGGCGGCGCGGCGCGATCGCTTTTGTCTCGACAGCGACTGCGTTGGCCCGAGGTGTCACCTGAGTGAAAGCGCCGGCGGCGCGAGGCCGGCGTTTGTGAGGTTTTCGTGCCGCTTATCCGGCGCTCGCGCGCGGGAGCGCGTGCTGCAATGGCCCATTCTTCCCAAAGGCGCCGCCCGCGCCCCGGGCCGCGTTCCGCCACCGCCGACTCCCACCGGTTTCCCGCCCCTTCCATGTCGCTTCACCTGCCCACGCTGTATGCCGTGTGGACCGGCATCGACATCGTCATCGGCCTGGCTTTCTGGGTCCAGCACCGGCGCCTGCCCCACGTGGGCGGCCTGGGCTGGTGGGCCCTGGCCTGCCTCACGCACACCATCGCCTCCATCGCGATGAGCGTGCGTCCGCTGCTGCCCGCGTGGGTGGGGCTGCCGCTGAGCAACCTGCTGTTCACGCTCACCTTCGCGCTGCTGTGGGTGGGTTTCCGCGCCTACCTGGGCCTGTCGGCGCGCCGCGTGATGACTGGCGTGCTGGCCCTGATCCTGGTCGAGTGGCCGGTGATGGTGTTCTTCATCGAAGTCGTCGACAGCCTGCCCGCGCGCCAGTTGTTGTGGATCGGTACCAACCTGGCCCTCTTGCTGCTGATGATCGGCGATGCGCGCACGCACCGCCCCTGGCCGGTGCCGGTGGAGTTCCGCACCCTGGGCTGGGTGCTGTGGCTGCAGGTGGCCATCCTGCTGGGGTACCTGTTGCTGGGTGTGGTGCTGCAGCGGCCCTTCCTGCCCACGGTCACGCTGCTCACCTTCAGCTTTCTCATCGCCTACCTGCTGTGCGCGCTGGCCTTCCAGTGCCTGCTCATGCTGCGCCTGCGCGACGAGGCGCAGGCCGCGCGCGCCGTGCAGCGCCAGCGCGAGGCCGACCTGCAGCGTCTGGTGGACAACCTGGACGCAGGCGTGATGGTGTTCCACCCCGACCACACGCTGTGGCGCATGAACACCGCGGCGCGGCGCTTCCTCACCTGGAGCGAGGGGGGCGCCGACGGCGTGGTGCCCGAGCCCAGCTACGAAAGCTGGCGCATGCTCGACGAGAGCGGCCAGCCGCTGCGCCGGCACGACCGGCCGTTCGAGCGGGTGCTGATCACGGGCCAGCCGGTACACGACGTGGTGGTGGGCCTGCCCATCGACGGCGGCGCGCGGCTGCGCTGGGCCTTGTGCAGCGGCTACCCGGAGAGCGACTCGCAGGGTGGCCTGCGCCGGGTGGTGCTGACCTTCATCGACATCACCGCCATGAAGGACGCGCAGTCGGAGCAGAAGGCGCTGGAGGCGCGGCTGTCGCAGTCGCAGAAGATGCAGGCGCTGGGCACGCTGGCCGGCGGCGTGGCACACGATTTCAACAACATCCTCACCGCCATCCTGGGCAACGCCGACCTCGCGCGCGAGGACCTGACGGCCGATGCGCCGGCGCATGAAAGCCTGGGCGAGATCAGCACCGCCGCGCGGCGCGGCCGCGAGCTGGTGCGCCAGATCCTGACCTTCAGCCGCCAGCAGCCCCTGGCGCGCGCGCGGGTGCCGCTGGCCGCGGTGGTGGTGGAGTCCTGCGCGCTGCTGCGCGCGGCCCTGCCGCCGCAGGTGCAACTGGTGCAGACCCTCTCGCCCTCGCTGCCCGAGGTGTCGGGCGACGCCACGCAACTGCAGCAGGTGCTGGTGAACCTGGGCACCAACGCGCTGCACGCCTTGCCCGCGCGCGGCGGCTCGATCGAGCTCGCGCTGGACAGCGTGCCGGTGTCGGCCGCGCCCTTCGCGCGTTTGCCGCCGGCGCTGGCACAGGCCTGCCGCGAGGCCGGCCAGCCCGCGCTGCGCCTGCGCGTGATCGACGACGGCTGCGGCATGGACGAGGCGGTGCAGCACCGCATGTTCGAGCCCTTCTTCACGACCAAGCCCGTGGGCCAGGGCACCGGCCTGGGCCTGTCCGTGGTGCTGGGCATCGTGGAAGCGCACGGCGGCCACATCGAGGTGTGCAGCACGCCGCAGACCGGCACCACCATCACGCTGTGGCTGCCCCCCCTGCCCATCGACGAAGCGACAGCCGAAGACAAACCCGTCACAATGCCCGCCGTGGAAAACCCCCAGCCCCGACCCACCCCGCCGGCCCCGTCAGAGGCCGTTCCTCACATCCTCTACCTCGACGACGACGACACGCTCGTCTTCCTGGTGCGCCGGCTGCTGGAGCGGCGCGGCTACCGCGTGACCGCGCTGTCGGTGCAGACCGACGCGCTGGCCGCGCTGCGCGAGCACCCGGGCGAATTCGCGCTGCTGTTGACCGACTACAACATGCCGGGCATGTCGGGCCTGGAGGTGGCGCGCGAGGCGCTCGCCATCGACCCCCGCTTGCCGGTGGCCGTGGCCTCGGGCTACATCACCGACGAGCTGCAGGCCGAGGCGCGCGCCGCCGGCGTGCGCGAGGTGGTGTTCAAGACCGACGCGGTCGAGCAGTTCTGCGAGATCGTGGCGCGCCTGGTCAGTTCGTCCCCGAACTGAGCACGCGCGCGAAGACCGCGCTGTCCACGTTGCCGCCGCTCAACACGGCGCCCACCACCCGGCCGCGAATGCGGTCCCGCTCCTGCCAGGCCGCCGCGAAGCCCGCGGCGCCGGCGCCCTCGGCGACGTTGTGCGTGTCGGCGAAGAGCGCGCGCATCGCCTCGGCCACGTCCTCGTCGCTCACCTTCACCAGGTGGTCCAGGCCGTCGGCCAGCGTGGACAGGGCATCGGCCTCGGCCACGCGGCAGGCCATGCCGTCGGCCAGCACCGTGCTCACCGGCGCTTCCACCACGCGCCCTGCGGCGAGCGAGTCGGCGTAGGTGGTGGCGCCCGCGCTCACGACGCCCACGATGCGCGCGCGGTGGCCCAGCGCGTTGCGGGCCGCGATGGCCGAGCACGCGCCCGAGCCCAGGCCGATGGGCACGTAGACGGCGTCGAGTTCGGGCGCGGCGCGGAAGAACTCCCACCACGCGGTGGCCACGCCGCTCAGCAGGTCGGCGTGAAAGCTGGGCACCATGTGCGCGCCACGCTCGGTGGCCAGCGCGATGGCGTGCTCGCGCGCGACCTGGAACTCGTCGCCGTGTTCGACGAGCGTGGCCCCCAGGCCGCGCATGGCGGCGTTCTTCTCGACCGAGTTGCCGTGGGGCACGACGATGGTGCAGGCCACGCCGTGCGCGCGCGCGGCCCAGGCCACGCTCTGGCCGTGGTTGCCGCGCGTGGCGGAGATCACCTCGCGCGGCAGCGCGCCGCGCCGCGCGAGGTGATCGAAGTAGGTCAGGCCACCACGGATCTTGAACGCGCCCACGGGCGTGTGGTTCTCGTGCTTGAGCCAGCAGGTGGCGCCCAGCCGCGCGCTCAGCGTGGCCCAGGGGTACTGCGGGGTGGCGGCGAAGGAGCGGTAGACCGTGGTGGCGGCCTTCTCGATGCAGGACAGGGTCGGCAGGGCGATGCTCATGGAAGGCTCAGGTCTTGGCCAGCAGGTTCAGGTCCTGCTGGCCGTCGTGCAGGTGGGCGCTGATCAGGGCCTCGCCCTTGTGCACGGGAAGGCGCAGGCCGATGGCGTCCAGGGCCGTGTTCAGCGCCGCCGCACGCGGATGGGCCAGGCGCAGGCCGCGCAGTTGCAAGCCGCTGTCGGGCAGCGTGGCGACCGGGTGGATGCCGCCCCACTGGATCAGTGTGGGCAGCACGCCATCGAAGCCGCGCGCGCCGTCGTCGCGCACGGTGATGCGCCATTGCAGCAGGCCGCGCGGCGTCTCGCGCGAGGCGGTGAGCACCGGGCCGGGGTCGATGCCTTGGGCGAGCCAGGCGGCGCGGGCGGCCTCGATGTCGTCGACACGCGCGACCCAGTGGATGGGCTGCGGGCCCTTCGCTCGCAGACGCTCGAGCATCGCAGGCTCATCCAGGTCGAACCAGCGCTTGAGCGGTGGCGCGCGCGTGGGTTTGGCGGCGGGGTTGATGGCGAGCAGTTCCAGGTAGGTGCGCTCGGCGCCGTCGAGCCGCAGCAGCCGGTTGTGCGTGCCGAACAGTGCGTGCGCGCCGCCGGGCGCGGGCGTGCGGCCCAGGGTGGTTTCGCACCAGTGCACGCCCTCGGCCAGCGTGGCGGCCGCGACCACCAGGTGGTCGAAGGCGGCGTTCATAACTGCACCGTGCCTTGCACGCAGGTGACCGATTCGCCGCCGACCCAGACCGTGCCGTCCGCGTCGCGTGCGATGTGCACGCGCCCAGCGCGCCGCAGCGCGGTGCCCTGGCTGGCCACGTAGCGCTCGGGCGCCATGCCGGCGCCGATCAGCCACTGCGCGAGGGCGGCGTTCAGGCTGCCGGTCACGGGGTCCTCGGCGATGCCGTTGTTGCCAGGGAAGAAGGCGCGCACCTCGAACAGCAAATGGGGGTCAGATTCCATTTTCCCGATCACGCCCACCTTGCCGCGCGGGCCGACCACGCCGATGTCCAGCCCGGCCAGCACGGCGGCGTCGGGTTTCACGGACAGCACCTGCTCGGCGCTGCGCAGCATCACCGCGCGCCAGCCCGGGCCGTTGTCGCACCAGCTGTGCGCCAGTACGTCCTCGCGCGCGATGCCCAGGCCGCGCGCGATCAGCGCGACGTCGGCCTCGTCGAGCGGGCCCGAGCGGCGCAGCGGCGGCGCCGCGAAGGCCAGGCGCGCGCCGTCGCGGCGGATGCGCACCAGGCCCACGCCGCACTCCTGCACGATGTCCTCGCCCTGCGGCTTTCCTCCCGCGGCGAGCCAGGCGTGCGCCGTGCCCAGCGTGGGGTGGCCCGCGAAGGGCAGTTCGCGCCCGGGGCAGAAGATGCGCACGCGGTAGTCGGCGCCGGCCTGGGTGGGCGGCAGCACGAAGGTGCACTCCGACAGGTTGGTCCAGTCGGTGAAGGTCTGCATCTGCTCGGTGCTCAGGCCGCTGCCGTCGAGCACCACGGCCAGCGGGTTGCCCAGGCAGGGGGTGGCGGTGAAGACGTCGACTTGTTGGAAGGGGCGGGTGGTCATGGTGTCAGGCGAGGGGCAGGTCAAGCACGCCGCGGCTGCAGGGCTGCGCCAGCCAGCCGGCGTACCAGCGTTCAAGGTGGGGCCAGGCCGGCCGGGCCTGCGGCAGGCCGAACCAGCGGTGGAGTTCGCAGGCGATGGGGAAGTCGGCCGCGGAGACCTCGTCGCCCGCCATGTACGGGCGATGGGCGAGATGGACGTCGAGCAGTTCGAACAGCGGCTCGCTCGCGCGCACCGAGGCCTCGATCGCCGCCATGTCGCGCCGCTCGGCCGGGGTGCGGATCCACTGCACGAAGGCCGGGCCGCTGACGCGGTTGAGCGTGGTCTGTTGCCAGTCGAGCCAGCGGTTGGCTTCGGCGCGCGTGCGCAGGTCGGCGGGCATGCCGCGGCCCTGGCGCTCGCACAGGTAACGCAGGATGGCGTTGCTCTCCCAGAGGGTGAAGTCGCCGTCCTGCAGCACGGGTACCAGGCCGTTGGGATTCATGGCGCGGTAGGCCGGCGTGTCGACGACACCGTAGGACAGGCCGGCGTCGCTGCGCGGCAGTTCCAGGCCGAGCCACTGCGCGCACAGCACGACCTTGCGCACGTTGATGGAGCTCAGGCGGCCCCAGAGGTGCAGGCCCTGCGCCGTCATGCTGTGGCCGTGGCCCGGCTCGGCAGGTGTTCGCGCACCGCCTGCGCCAGCGCGGCGATGCCGCGGTCGATCTGCTCCACTGTGGCGGTGACGAAGGACAGGCGCAGCGAGCGCGTGTCGGGCGCGTCGGTGAAGAAGGGCGCGCCGGGCACGAAGGCCACGCCGCGCTCCACCGCGTGCGGCAGCAGGGCGGTGGCGTCCATGCCCTCGGGCAGGCGGGCCCACAGGAACATGCCGCCGTCGGGCGCGTTCCATTGCACGCCCAGACCGGCCATCTCGCGCTCGAGCGCGGCCAGCATGGCGCGGCATTGCGAGGCGTAGAGCGCTCGGATGGTGGGCACGTGGCGCTCGAGGAAGCCGTCCTTGAGCACGGCGCTCACCAGGCGCTGGTTGAAGCTGGGGCTGTGCAGGTCGGCGGCCTGCTTGGCCTGCAGCAGCTTGGGGTACAGCGCGGCCGGGGCCACCAGGAAGCCCAGGCGCAGGCCCGGCGCCAGGATCTTGGAGAACGAGCCGAGGTAGAGGCCGCCGTCGGGGTTGCGCGCGGTCAGGGGGGCGGGCGGGGGCGCGTCGAACCACAGGTCACCATAGGGGTTGTCTTCCACGATGGGCAGGCCGGCGTCGGCCGCGGCTTGCACCAGCGCGGCGCGGCGCGACTCGCTCATGGTTCGGCCGGTGGGGTTCTGGAAGTTGGGCAATGCATAGAGGAAGCGCGCGCCGGGCGCCTGGCGGCGCAGGTCATCGACGTCGATGCCTTCGGCGTCGCTGGCCACGCCGACAAAGCGCGGCTCCATCGGCGTGAAGGCCTGCAGCGCGCCCAGGTAGGTGGGCGTTTCCACCAGCACGCGGCTGCCAGTGTCGATCAGCACCTTGGCCACCAGGTCCAGGCCTTGCTGGCTGCCGGTGGTGATCAGCACCTGCGCCGGGTCCACTGTCCACGGCAGTTGCCGCGCCACCCATTCGCGCAGTTGCGCGTGGCCTTCACTGGCCGCGTACTGCAGTGCCGCGCGGCCGTCGTTCTGCAGTACCTCGGCGCAGGCCTCGGCAAAGGCGCTGACCGGAAAGGTTTGCGGCGAGGGCAGGCCGCCCGCGAAGCTGATGATCCCGGGCTTTTCCGTGACCTTGAGGATTTCTCGGATCACGGAGGGATTCATGCGCTCGGCGCGGCGGGCCAGGGTCCAGTGGGTGGTGGCGTTCATGTGAGTGCCTTGGTGGTGGGCAGGGAGGGCGAGGCCGGCGCTGCACCCAGGCGCCGGCCCACGAACACGCTGGCCACGACAGCCAGCGAGAAAACCAGGGTGAGCGCGTCCAGGCGCTCGCCCAGCAGCGGCACCGCCGCGGCGATGCTGATGAAGGGTTGCAGCAATTGGAGCTGGCTCACACGCAGCGCGCCACCCAGGGCCAACCCTCGGAACCAGGCGAAGAAACCGGCCCACATGGAAAACACCGCCACGTAGCCGAGCCCGAGCCAGGCACTGGCGCTGACCGCTTGTTCGGGCCAGGTGAGCAGCGCGCCCGGCACCGTCACCGGCAGCGCCAGTACGCACACCCAACTGATCACGCGCTCGGCGCCCAGCGCGGGCGTGACCTGCGTGCCCCCCACGTAGCCCAGCGCCGCGGCCAGCACCGCGCCCACCAGCAGGGTGTCGGCCCAACTGAAGCCGAAGCCGTGGCCCGTCTGGTGCGCGCGCAGCAGGCTGTAGACCACCACCAGCGCGCTGCCCAGGCCGGCGAACAGCCAGAACCCCAGGCGCGCGCGCTGGTGCAGCAGCCAGGCCGCCACCGCCGCGGTGGCCAGGGGCAGCAACGCCGTGAACACGGCGGCGTGGCTGGCCGTCACGTGGCGCAGCGCCCAGCCGAGCAACAGAGGAAAGCCGATCACGTTGCCCAGCACCGCGAGCGCCAGCGGACCGCGGTGCGTGCGTTGCGGCCAGGGCGAGCGCGTGGCCCATAGGTAGGCCAGCGACAGCAGGCCGGCGATGGCCGCGCGCGCCCAGGTGACGAACCAGGGCGACAGCTGGGGCGCATCGAGGCTGCCGGTGGCCAGGCGCGTCATGGGGAGCGTGAGGCCGAAGACCGCCACGCCGACCAGGCCCAGCAGCCAGCCGCGGGTTGCGTCGTTCGTCATACGGTGAGCATCCACAAGGCGGTGACCACGAGCACGCCGGACAGCGCGCGGTTGAACCACAGCAAGCGCGTGCCTTGCGAGAGCCAGTCGCGCAGCAGCGAGCCGATGAGGGCGTAGAGGAAGTTGCTGACGAAGGCGAAAAACAGCATCACCAGACAGACGATGAGCAGCCGCTCGCCCGGGTTGGGCGCGGGCGCACCTGCGCTGCTGATCACCCAGCCCGCGCTGATCGTGAGCGCGAGCATCCAGGCCTTGATGTTGACGAACTGCAGGCCCACGCCCTGCCAGAAGCCCACCTGCAGGCGCGCGGGGTCGGCCTGCGACAGGCGCGCGGTGCGGGCGAGCTGCCAGGCCAGCCAGAGCATGTAGGCCACGCCCAGCAGCTTCACGCCCCAGCGCAGCGGCGGCAAGCCGGCGATCAGTGCGCCCACGCCCAGGCCGCTGGCCAGCATCAGCAGCGTCCAGCCCGTGGGCACGGCCAGGCAGAAGCGCAGGGCGCGCCGCAGGCCGAAGTTGGCCGCCAGCGCCGTCGACAGCGTGGTGTTGGGGCCCGGCGAAAAGCTCATCGCGGTGCAGAAGATCAGCAGGGCGGTCAGTTCGGGGGCGGACATGGACAACAGAGTGGCGCGGTGGGGAGGTTCAATGTACCCTTGGACATCAATACAGTACCAGTACAGTTAACCCATTCAATCTCGTGTGCTGTATGGCCGCAGGTGGCAATACAGCTAGGAGTCCGTCGATGCTGATGAAGACCGCCAACCAATCCCTTACCGAGCAGTTGGCCGAGCGCTACGCCGACCGCATCCGGCAACGGCTGCTGGTGCCGGGTGCGCGCCTGCCGTCGGTGCGTGCCTGCGCGGCTCAGCACGGCGTGAGTCCGTCCACCGTGGTGGCCGCCTACGACCTGTTGCTGGCCCAGGGGCTGGTGCAGGCGCGGCGCCAGCGGGGCTTTTTCGTGCGTGAACCGATCGCGCCGCGCAGCGAGCCGCGCCACGCGGCGCCCGTGCCGCCGGCCCAAGGTCCCATCAATGCCACGGCGCTCATCCGCGGCATGTTCCATCAAGTGAGCGACAAGCCGCAGCCCGGCATGGGCGTGTTTCCCCCGGACTGGCTGGAGTCGACCTTCATGCCGGCGGCCGTGCGGCGTGTGGCGTCCACGCGCGCACTCAACGAAACCTCGCTGAGCTACGGCGAGCCGCGCGGCGACGAGGGGCTGCGCCGTGTGCTCGCGCAGAAGCTGGCCGCCATCAGCGTGCCCGTGGATCCGGCGCAGATCATCACCACCGTGGGCGCCACGCACGCGCTCGATATCGTCAGCCGCACCCTGCTGCGCCCTGGCGATCCCGTCATGGTGGAAGAGCCCGGCTGGGCGGTGGAGTTCGCGCGCCTCGCGGCGCTGGGCATGCGCATCCTCACCGTTCCGCGTGGTCCCGACGGCCCGGACCTGGCGGTGATGCAGCGCCTGGCCGAGGCGCACCGGCCCAAGCTCTTCGTGAGCGTGAGCGTGTTGCACAACCCCACCGGCTACAGCCTGTCGCCCGGCGTGGCGCATCGCCTGCTGCAACTGGCCCAGCAACACAACTTCCACATCGTCGAGGACGACACCTACAGCCACCTCGCCCCCGAGCACAGCACGCGGCTGAGCGCCCTGGACGGCCTGCAGCGCACCATCTATGTCAGCGGCTTCGCGAAGATCCTGGCCCCCAACTGGCGCATCGGCTTCCTGGCCGCGCCGCCGGGGCTGCTTGAGCCGCTGCTCGACACCAAGCTGCTGAGCACCCTGACCACGCCCGCCTTGCTGGAGAAGGCGCTGGCGCATTGCATCGAGCAAGGGCAGTTGCGCCGGCACGCCGAGCGCGTGCGCACGCGGCTCGATGCCGCGCGCACGCGCAGCGTCAAGCTGGCACTGGGAGCGGGCTGCCGCTTCGCGGCCGAGCCCATGGGCCTGTTCGGCTGGGTGGACACCGGCGTCGACACGGATGCACTCGCCCAGCGCTTGCTGGACGACGGCTACCTGATTGCGCCAGGCGCGCTGTTCCACGCGGCGCGCACGCCCAGCACGCTCATGCGAATCAATTTCGCCACCACGCAGGACGCGACGTTCTGGCGCACCTTCTCGCGCCGCTTGGGATCGTCCTGACGCCCCGCATCGGTCAGCGCGTGCCCAGCGCCTCCTGACGCTCCAGGGCGGCCAGCCATTCCTCTTCCACTGCCACCAGTCGCGCCGACACGTCGGCCGCGCGCGCGGGATTGGTGCCGTAGAGGCTGCCGTCGCCGAGTTCGGCCGAGAGCGCGGCCTGTTCGGCTTCCAGTGCGGCGATGCGTTCGGGCAGGGCGTCGAGTTCGCGCTGCTCCTTGTAGCTGAGCTTGCGGCGCGGCGCCTCGCTCGGCGGGACTGTGGTGGCCGTCGGTCTGGGGGACGCTGCCGCGGCGGGGGGCGTCGCTGGGGTCGCGCGCGCCGACTGGATCAACCAGTCCTGCACGTCGCCCACGTACTCCCGCCAGCGGCCATCGCCCTCGGCCACCAATGTGCTCGTCACCACGTTGTCGAGAAAGCGCCGGTCGTGGCTGACCAGGAAAACCGTGCCTTCATACTGTTGAAGCAGGTCCTCCAGCAACTCGAGCGTGTCGATATCGAGGTCATTGGTCGGCTCGTCGAGCACCAGCACGTTGGCCGGACGCGCGAACAGGCGGGCCAGCAGCAGCCGGTTGCGCTCGCCGCCCGACAGCGTGCGCACCGGCGCGTTGGCGCGCGCAGGCGAAAACAGGAAGTCGCCCAGGTAGCTCTTGACGTGCGTTCGTTTGCCGTTGATCTCGATCCACTCGCTGCCCGGACTGATGAAGTCCTCCAGCGTAGCGTTCAGGTCGAGCTGCTCGCGCATCTGGTCGAAATAGGCCACGGTGAGCCGGCTGCCCTGTCGCACCGTGCCGGCGTCGGATGGCAACTCGCCCAGGATCAGCTTCAAAAGTGTGGTCTTGCCTGCGCCATTCGGGCCGATCACCCCCACCTTGTCGCCACGCAGGATGGTGGCGGAAAAGTCGCGCACCACCACCTTGCGCTGGCCGCCGGGCTGCTCGAACCCCTTGTTCACATTCAGCAGCTCGGCCACGAGCTTGCCGCTGGCGGCGCCGCTGTCGAGTTCCAGCTTCACGCGGCCCAGCGCCTCGCGTCGGCCGGCGCGCTGCGTGCGCAACTGCTCCAGTCGGGTGATGCGCCCTTGTGCACGCGTGCGTCGGGCCTCCACACCTTTGCGGATCCAGACCTCCTCTTGCGCCAGCAGGCGATCGGCTTTGGCGTTCACCACGGCCTCCTGCGCCAGTTGCTCCTCCTTCAAGGCCTGGTATTGCGCGAAGTTGCCTGGGTAGCTTTGCAGGCGCCCGCGATCGAGTTCCACGAT
This sequence comes from Hydrogenophaga sp., assembly GCF_035481345.1. Taxonomy (GTDB): domain Bacteria; phylum Pseudomonadota; class Gammaproteobacteria; order Burkholderiales; family Burkholderiaceae_C; genus Hydrogenophaga. The sequence continues at coordinate 12,188 of NZ_DATIGV010000150.1, forward strand.
GCGCGTGGTCACCGCGTCCAGAAAGGCACGGTCGTGGCTGATGGTCACGATGCAGCCCGCAAACTCCAGCAGCAGCGACTCCAGCCAGGCGATGCTGTCGAGGTCCAGGTGGTTGGTGGGTTCATCGAGCAGCAGCACGTCGGGTCGGCTGACGAGCGCCTGCGCGAGCGCCACTCGCTTGCGATTGCCGCCCGACAGCGCGCCGACCCGTGACTGAGGATCCAGGTGCAGGCGATCCAGGGTTTCGGCGACGCGCGCCTCCCAATTCCAGGCGTCCAACGCTTCAATGCGCGCCTGCAAGGCGTCGAGATCCTCACCTGGGGCGCTGCTGGTGTAGCGTTCTCTGGCCGCCATGGCCTCCGCCAGGCCGATGCTTGCCGCCTCAAACACCGTGTGCTCGTCCGCCAATGCCGGCTCTTGGGCCACGAAGGCGATGCGCAGCCCTGCTTGCATCTGCAGCGTGCCATCGTCCAGGCGCTCGTGGCCCGCCAGGACCCGAAGGAGGGACGACTTGCCGGCGCCATTCCTGCCAATCAATCCCACGCGCTCACGGGGTTCGAGTGCGAGATCGGTGTGGTCCAGCAACGGCCAGTGGCCATGAGCCAGCTGCGCGTTCTGTAGAGTGAGCAAAGCCATGAGGGAGTTGTGCGCGAAGCGGATGGGCGGGATTATCGAGCCCGCGCGACGACAGGCCGGCTGGCTTTGACTGGGGCCCGAAAAGTTGTGTATACTGCAAGGCTTCGCTGATCGCTGGCGACGAACTCTTCGCTCAGGCAAGGGTGCTTCAAGTGGTCGACGAAGGCGGCGCAGGCCGGGGCAAAAAATCTTCCAAGTTTTGACTGCCTCACAAAATCTGTGTCATAATGCGAGGCTCTGCTGATCGCGGCGGGGTTTGAAGGTTGAGTCGAAGGGCTTGATCTGAGGCGAGTGGTTCGTTAACAAAATACAGCCGATAAGCGTGGGCGTTTGGAGGCGAGGGCTGAAAAGTCCCT
>NZ_DATIGV010000151.1:0-18065 GCF_035481345.1 Hydrogenophaga sp.
CGGGGTCGATGGCGCCGACGAGGGCGTTGGCGAAGTCGGCCTGGACCTGGTGGGCCTTCGCCGTGTCGCGGTCGATGGAGGAGACGCGGACCAGCATGCCGTCGGGGATGCGGCCGCGCAGGCCGTAGCGCAGTTCGGTGAGTTTCTTGTCGAGGCCGCTGGCGGTGATGTGGTCGCCGACGACGGTCCAGTAGGTGACGGGCTCGAAGCGCTGGCCGAGGTGGGTCTGCATGCGGCGCGCGGTGATGGTGTCGCTGCCGAGGGTGAGCGGCACCTTTTCGATGCGTTCGAGCTTGAAGCCCTGGGCGGGGTAGCAGACCTCGGGCAGGTGAAGCTGCAGGTTGTCGGTCTGCGCCTTGCCGTAGGCGATGGAGAGCATGACCCGGTAGCCGCTGGCGTGCATGTAGGTGCGGGTGAGGACCTGGGTGTAGATGGCGTCGATGGTCTGCTGCATCTCGGGGTCGACGATCTGCACGGGCACGCCTTGTTGTTCGCGCCATTCACCGAATTGGGTGGGGACCATGGATTCGAGGTCGATGGGGGCGCGGTCGTCGGCGAGGCTGCCGGTGGGGCGCATGACGGCGGCCATGGCGGCTGAGGTGAGCATCAGGGCCATGAGGACCAGGTGTTTCCAGCTCTGTTTCATTTGTGGCCTTCGTTGCGTTTCATGCCTGCGCTGCTTCCTTGCCTGCGGCCACTGGGTGAACGGCTCCGCGAATGTCCCCCGGACCGGCTTCGCCGGTCCTCCTCCTTTATTTCGCTGCGCCGTTCACCCAATGTCCGCAGGCCACCAACAAAGCCGGTACGCCAACGTTCGCGGGCGGACGTGTTGGCAGATAGCGGTGACACGGCGCCCTGCGCAGCGAAATAAAGGAGGAGCCAAGGGCGCAGCCCTTGGCGGGGGACATTCGCGGAGCAGGGCGCCGTGGCGCCGCTATCCGACGAGGTGTCAACGAGCAAGGTATTCATCAAGCCAGCACCCCGGAAGAAGGAGGTGGTGGTGGACGGCGACGCAAGCCCTCAACGAACTGAAGAAAACTGTCGAAAGCGATGATGAGCACCAGCGCACTGAGGAACAGCACCATGCCCGCGAACCCGTGCAGGAAGCCTTGCCCGGCTTCGTTGCCGAAGTGGTAGGTGATGAGCGAGAGCGCGATCACGCGGATCACGTTCGCGGTGAAGGAGATCGGCACGATCAGCACCGCCAGCGTCACGTTGCGAAACAGCGAATCGCGCCGCACCAGGTTGAGGTACAACAGACCCAGGGCCTCCAGCGTCAGCAGCGTCTGCAGGCCCGCGCAGGCGTCGGCCACCAGCAGCATGTACTGGCCGATCTGCAGCACCACGCCGTTGCGGCCGATGGGGTAGCCGATCGCGTACAGGATGTTCTCCGCCGCGTAAGAAACGGCCATCTTCATCGGCATGGTCACCACGTCCACCACCTGCGGCGGCAGCGGCACCATGAACAGCATGAAGAACAAGGCGAACCACTGCGCCTTCAGCGCGGCCCAGCCGCGCAGCAGCACGATCAGGCCCGCCAGCAGCCAGATCACCGAGCCGGCCTCGAACACGCCGATACCCTGCGAGCGGCCGATGGCGTAGAGGAACAGCGCGAACAGCACCAGCACCCAGCCGAAGGCGCTGCCGCGTTGGCCCTGCGCCGCCGCTTCCATGGCCCCCCAGTTGCGCTGCAGCAGCCACAGCGAGATGCCGAGCACGATGGGGCCGTGGTACTGGTCGTCCTGCGCCCAGGGGCCGGTGAACAGCCCCACCAGCGTTGGCACATAGAGGACACACAAACCCAGCAGAATCGGTGCCCATTCAAGCAACTGCCTGGCGAACGCATCGCCAGCCGCACCGGGAGATCGACCCATCGTGTTCACATCAACCTCGCGAAATCCGACGGCGCGGCGCGCCTTGAAGTGGGTGGCCGCCGTGTTCGGTTGCCTGGCGGTCTGGGTCGGCGGCTCGCGCGTTCACGCGGCGGTGCTGCACGTGCTGGTGTCGCCGTGGGACAAGCCGGTGCACATCGTGCTGTTCACCGGGGTGGCCCTGGGCGTGGGCTGGCTCATCGGCATCCGCCGCGCGCGCGACCTGTGGCTGTGCTTCGGCCTGGCGCTGCTGGTGGGCGCCATCGACGAGGGCCTGCAGGCCTTCGACCCGACGCGCTCGCTGGACCTGGACGACCTGCTGGCCAACGCGGTGGGCTCGGCGATCGGCACGGCGGTGCACGCGGTGCTGTGGCATCGGCGTGAGATGAACCGTTTGCATGAGGACGACGCCCGCCTTCCCTAGCCGTCGTTGAGCACGGCGCCCACGAGCGCCACGCCGGTGTCCTGCAGGCGGCGCGTGAACTCGCTGGCGCCGCGCAGCGGCGTGCGGTGGCGGCGCGCCACCACCAGCGCCGCGCCCGTGCGCGCGGCCATGATCTCGGCGTCGGCGCAGGTGCTGGCGGCGGGCGTGTCGATCAGCACCACGTCGGACTGGTCCATCGCGTGCTCCAGCAGGTCGGCCAGGTTGGGCATGCCCACCAGTTCCTGCGGGTTCGGCGGCACGGCCCCGGCGGGCAGCACGCGCAGGCCGGGCAGGCCGGGCACGTTCTCGATCACCTCCAGCCCGGCGCGGCCCGCGAGCACGCCCGCGAAGCCCGCGCTGTGGTTGGTGTGGAAGAGCGTGTGCTGGCGCGGTTTGCGCAGGTCGCCGTCGATGAGCAGGGTGCGCTGGCCCTGCTGGGAGAAGGCCACCGCGAGGTTGGCCGCGAGGAAGCTGCGGCCGTCGCGCGGCTGGTGGCTCACCACGGTGAGCACCTTGCGCAGCGGATCGCCGTTGAACCAGCGCAGCATGAGCTGGCCGCGCAGCGCGCGCATCTGCTCGGCCACTTTGGAGAAGGGCTTGTAGGCCGTGACCAGCTCACGCGAGAGCGTGCCCTGGCCGTCGCGCAGGTAGCCGTAGTTGAACTGCGTGGACAGCGCGGCGTCCAGGTCGGGCCGCGCGATGAGCTTGAGCGCGATGGCGGCTTCGCCGAAGGGCTCGCCCTTGCTGCGCTGGCGCTCGATGATGGGCTCGATGTCCTGCTCGCGCAGCAGACCGCGCGAGACCAGGATCTCGCCGATGGCGCTGGCGGGCTGGATGCGTTCGGGCGCGTTCATGCCGCGCCTTTCATGGACAGGCGCAGCGGGCGGATCATGCCGCGCGCCGAACCCACCTGGCCCAGCAGCGGCAGCTCGCCCAGCGCGCTGAGGTCGTCGATGGAGCGCACGCGGCGGCGCGCGAATTCGAGCGCGGTGGCGAGCAGCACGCCGAGCAGGCCGCCGAGGAAGATCGCGATGGCCATGTTGATGCGCGTGCGCGGGCCCGAGGGTTCGGTGGGCGCCACCGCCGGGTTGAGCACCGAGATGTTGGTCTGGCTGGCCTGGCTCTCCAGCGTGCTTTGCGCGGCGCGCTGGCTCAGGGTGTCGAACAGGCGCTGGGCCGATTCGATCTCGCGGCGCAGCACCGCCATCTCGTCGCGCTGCTGGTTGAGTTCGAGCACGCGCGCCTTCTGGTCCTGCAGCGCGGCGCGCAACTGCGCCTCGCGCTGGCGGTTGACTTCGTAGGTGGTGGTGATCGAGCCGGTGATGCGGTCCGTCTCGGTGCGCAGCTGCTCGCGCAAGGCGTTGAGTTCGGTCTGCATGCGCTGGTGCTGGGGGTGGTTCGCGCCCAGGTTGACGCTGGCCTCGATGAGCTTGGCCTCCTGGCGCGCGATGTCGGCCTTCAGGCCGTTGATCAGCGGGCTTTGCATCACCTCGGCGATGGAATCGCCGTCCTTGTGCTGGCGCTTGCTCTGGCTGTCGGTGGTGGCGGCCTGGATGGCGGTGAGCTGGCTGCTGGTCTCGTTGAGCTTGGCGGTCTCGAAGTCCAGGCGCTCGTCGGTGGAGGTGATGCCGTGGCGCTGCTGGTAATCGGAGAGCGCGCGCTGCGCGCGCTCCAGGCGCTCGCGCGCGCCGCGGGTCTGCTCGTCGAAGAAGCCCGCGTACTGGCGCGCCGGTTCGGTGCGCAGGTCCAGGTTGACGTCCACGTAGGCCTGCGCGAAGGCGTTGGCCACGGCGGCGGCGAACTGCGGGTCCGTGCCCACGTATTCGATGTTGATGACGTTGCTCTCGCGCGAGGGCTTGACGTCCAGGTTGCGCTTGAGCAGTTCGGCCAGCCAGTCGATGAGGCTGCCGCGGCTGCCCGTGGCCTCGGCCCACTGGGCCTGGATGGCGGCGCTGCTGTCCATGCGCAGGTTGCGCACCACGCGCTTGGCGACGCGGTCGCTCTTGATGATGTCGACCTGCGTGGCCATGTAGCCCGGCGCCATCAGGCCCGCGAGCATCATGCCGCTCACCGGGTCGGGCGACTTCACGTCCAGCACCACCGAGGCGGTGGCGGTGTACTGCTTGTCGGCCATGAAGGACACCACCGCGGTGGTGCCCACCACCGCCACGAAGGTGAGCAGCAGCACGAGCCAGCGCGCGCGCAGAATGAGGAAGAACTGGTGAGGGGTCATGGCGCCTACCGCTTCAGAAAAGGCTCTCGCGCACGTAGAGCACGTCGTTGGCCTGCACCTTGTCGTTCATGGCGGGCTCGATTTCCAGGATGGAGCCGTCGGCCTGCGGGCGGTGCAGGCGCAGGCGGCTGAGCGAACCGCGCGGCGTGGGGCCGCCGGCCTGGGCCAGGGCCTGCATCACCGTCATGCCGCGTTCGATGCGGAAGGAGCCGGGTCGCTGCGCCTCGCCGAACACGTAGAAGGTGGGCGCGCGGTGCACGTAGACCACGTCGCCGCCGTGCAGCACGATGTCCTGCGCGCCGCCGGCCTGCAGAAAGAGGGCGGGCAGGTCGATCTCGGCGCGGAAGGGCTGGCCGTCGCGCTGGCCGGTGACGATCACGGTGTCGTCGCCGGCGGGACTGGCACCGCCCGCGCTGGCGAGCATGTCGCTCAGGCGTGTGTTGGGGCTCTCCAGCGGGAAGCGCCCGGGCCGGCCCACCTGGCCCAGCACCGAGACCTGGCTGCCGCGGATCTGCGTGAGCAGCACGGTGACCTGCGGGTTCTGCAGAAAGCCGCCGGTGCGCAGGGCCTCGGCGATGCGCCGCTCGGCCATGGCCACGCTGAGCCCGCCCACGCGCACGCTGCCGATCAGCGGGTAGCTGATGGTGCCGTTGTCGCTGATGCGCGTTTCTAGCGTGAGGTCGGGGTTCTGGAACACCTGGACGCGGATCACGTCGCCAGCGGCGAGCGGGTAGTCGCCGGAGGAGGGCGACTGCGCGAGTGCAGGGCCCCACATCGCCAGCAGCACCAGCAGGCGTGCCAGCCACGCCAGGCAGGGCATGCCGCGGAACCGGCTTTGCCGGGCCGCAGGCATGGCCCCCTTGAGGGGGGCGCGCGTCGCGCGGCGGGGGTGGTTCATTTCAAGCCTTGAATGCCGCGTTCCAGAACGCTGGGCTCGTCCTTCTTCGGCTCCTCGGTGACCGAGGCCGGTGCGGTGGACGCGGTCTCGCCGGGCGTCGCCGCGGCCTGCTCGAACTCGCCCACGTAGGTGACGGTGGTGGCCGCGCGCAGGCGCTTGATCTCGTTGCTCACGGCCTCGGCGGCGCGCAGGTTACCCAGGTACTTCGCAATGCCGGCGGAGGCGTCCTGCTCGTTCAACGGAATCTGGCGTGACGAGGCCACGCGGATGAAGGTGGCGTCGTCACGCGCCGGCACCACCAGGCTTTGGCCGTCCTTGAGGGCGTGGATGCGTGGCAGAAGGTCCAGCGGAAGCTGTTCCGCGGTGCGCGTCGCGCTGCCACCGCCGAAGACCAGTCCCTTGCCGCGAAGCATGTCGGCGACCTCCTCGATGCGGCGGCCTTCGTTGGCCATGGCCTGCAACTGATCCATCACGGGGCCGGCCTTGACCACGCGGATTTCCTGGAGATTGAACACACGGCGTTCGGAGAACAGGGCCGGGTGCTCCTTGTAGTAGGTGCGGATTTCATCGGGGCTGGGCTGGGCGATCGCGGTCATCACCTGCTGCAGGTAGGCGCGTGCCAGCACCTCGCGGCGCGCGGCTTCCAGTTGGGCCACCACGTCGGGCGAGCGGTGCAGCTTCTGTTCGGTGGCCTGGTCCACCGCCAGTTGCTGGTCGATGAGGCGTTCCAGTGCCTGGCGGCTGGCGGACTGCACGGCCTCCTTCGAGTTCGCGTTCAACGGCGTGCGGCTGAGGACCTGGTTGATCTGGTGCACCGAGATCTCGCTGCTGCCGACCTTGGCGGCCACTTGCGAGGCCTGCGCGGGCACGGCGCCTTCATCGGCCTTGCCGCAGGCCGACAACAGCAGGAGGGAAGCGGCGCACAGCGCGCTCAACAGGGGGCGCGACGGCGCCGGGGTGTGGCGAACGGTGTTCATGGGTAGGACTCCTGAAGGAGATGGCGCGGCACGGGTCGCGCCGTTGGACGGTGTCTCAAGGCGTGAACAGGGGCTTGCCGTCGGCACCGGTGATGCCGTCCCAACGGCCCACCAGCGTGGACACCACGGCCGGCGGCAGCGCCGCGTAACCCAGCGACTGCGCGAGATCGGCGCCGTGCTGGAAAGCCCAGTGGAAGAAGCGCAGGCTGTTGACCGCCTGCTCGGTGCGCTCGGGCTTGCGCGGCATGAGGATGAAGGTCGCGCCGGTGATCGGCCAGGCCTCGGGTGCCGGCTGCTGTGTGAGCATCTGGTGGCTGGAGCCGCTCCAGTCCACGCTGGCGCTGGCGGCGCGAAAGGCCTCGGTGCCCGGCGCCACCCACTGGCCCGCCGCGTTCTGCACGATCGCGTGCGTCAGGTGCGACTGTTGCACGTAGGCGTACTCCACGTAGCCGATGCTGTTGGACACGCGCGCCACCAGCGCGGCCACGCCGGGGTTGCCGCGCCCGCCGGTGCCCAGCGGCCAGCCCACGGTGGCGCCTTCGCCCACGCGCGAGCGCCAGTCGCTGCTGGCCTTGGAGAGGTAGTTGGTGAAGATGAAGGTGGTGCCCGAGCCATCGGAGCGGTAGACCGGCGCGATGGTGGCGTCGGGCAGCGGCAGGTTCGGGTTGAGCGCCTTGATCGCTGGGTCGCTCCAGCGCGTGAGCTTGCCCATGTAGATGTCGGCGAGCACGGCACCGGTCAGGCGCAGTTCGCCTGGCTTGACGCCGCGCAGGTTCACCACCGGCACCACGCCGCCGATGAGCGCGGGAAACTGCACCTGTGACTTGCGATCGAGTTCCTCGTCCTTCAGGGGTGCGTCGGTGGCGCCGAAGTCCACCGTGCGGCTGTCGATCTGGCGGATGCCGCCGCTGGAGCCGATGGCCTGGTAGTTCACCTTGATGCCGGTCTCGCGGCTGAAGGCTTCGGCCCATTTGGCGTAGGCCGGCGCGGGAAAGGTCGCGCCGGCACCGGTGATGTCCTGCGCGCTGGCGCCGATGCAGGTGGCCGCGCCCATCGCCAGCAACAGGGCCCGTGTCGTGTGGATCGGAGTCGCGAACATGGGACTGTCTTCTTTCATCCGGTGGTGCAGCAGGTGGGCGGCAGTCTAGGAATCCAGTACGTCAAATGTGTGACCGGGGCGGCCCGCGCATGGTCCATACGGCTCATGCCTACCGGGGGTGCGCGGGCGGTGCATGCAATCAAAACGTCACCCCGCCTTCCTACGATCGCGCCACTTCCGAACGAACCCATTCATGGCTGCTCAAATCCTTGTGGTCGAAGACGAGCCGGCCATCCAGACGCTGCTCACGGCGAACCTCGTGCGGGCGGGCCACGCGGTGCGCTGCGTGGGCGGGGCCGAGGAGGCGCGCGAGCTGCTGCTGCAGTGGCGGCCCGATCTGTTGCTATTGGATTGGGAGCTGCCCGGCATGTCGGGCGTGGACCTGATCCGCGTGCTGCGCAGCGACCCGAAGCAGCGCGAGGTGCCGGTGATCCTGGTGTCGGCGCGCAACGAGGAACGCGACAAGATCGCGGGCCTGGAAGTGGGCGCTGACGACTACATCACCAAGCCCTTCTCCACGCGCGAACTGATCGCGCGCATCGGCGTGGTGCTGCGCCGGCGCGCGCCGCAGGCCAACGCCGAGGTGGTGCGCCTGGCCGGCATCGTGCTCGACCCGGCGGCGATGACGGTGAGCGCCGCCGGCCGCCCGCTGGCCATCGGCGGCACCGAGTTCCGCTTGCTGCACTTCCTCATCACGCACGCGGACCGTGTGTACAGCCGATCGCAATTGCTGGACCACGTGTGGGGCGCGGACTTCGTGGGCGACGACCGCACGGTGGACGTGCACATCAGCCGGCTGCGCAACGCGCTGCTGCCGGCGGGGTTGGATCGGATGATCCGCACGATTCGCGGGAGCGGGTACAGCTTTGCGTTGGAGCCTCTGGTTTGAGGTCTTTCACGCCTGCTTCTTGGGTGGATCGAGGCGACATGGCGCCCTGTTCCGCGAATGTCCCCCGCCGAGGGCTTCGCCCTCGGCTCCTCCTTTATTTCGCTACACAGGGCGCCATGTCGCCTCGATCTGCCAACGAGCTGGTGTGCCAGTGGTGGCGTGCCGACCGCGTGAGTGCCTGAGGACGCTGGGTGAACGGCGCAGCGAAATAAAGGAGGAGGACGGCGCAGCCGTCCGGGGGACATTCGCGGAGCCGTTCACCCAGTGGCCTCAGGCGGGCAGAAGCGCAGGCGGGCAATGCGCGACGACCACCAGAGACATAGTCCGTTCGGCTCATTCCCGACACAAGGCACCGCAGAAGCCTCCTCCAAACGCTCCGGTGTAACCCCTTCTTCATGAGCGGTTCGTAAGGTTGGATGGGTGGCGCAACGAGCCGCCTGTCATCGCTTCAGAAGGTTCACCTCCATGTCCCAGAATTTGTGTGCGCGGGCACGAAAGCGTCAACGTGTCGCCCGAGGCTTCACCCTGCTCGAGCTGCTGGTGGTCATGGTCATCATCGGTCTGCTCGCCGGCTTCGTGGGGCCGCGCTTCTTCTCGCAGGTCGGCAAGTCCGAGGTGAAGACCGCGCAGGCGCAGATCACCGCCTTCGGCAAGGCGCTCGACCAGTTCCGCCTGGACATGGGCCGCTACCCCACCAGCGACGAAGGCCTGGGCGTGCTGGTGGAGCGCGTGGCCAGCGACCCGCGCTGGAACGGTCCCTACCTGAGCAAGGTGGCGCCGCCCGATCCCTGGGGCCAGGCCTACGTGTACCGCTCGCCGGGCGAACACGGTGAATACGAACTCCTGTCCTACGGCAAGGACCGCCAGCCCGGTGGCACCGGCGAGAACCAGGACATCGTGAGCTGGTGAGCGTTTCGCTCAACCCCGCCATGCGCTATCGCATCAAGTCCTTCCAGCCCGATCTGCGGCTCGTCACCCAGACGGTGGACGCGCTCGACGAGGCCGAGGCGCGCCGCCTGATGGGCGAGCGCGGCCACGAGGTGGTGACGGTGCACCCGGACAAGGGGCGCTGGGGCGGTGGCCGCCGCGGCGCGGCGTTTCCGCTCGTGCTCTTCAGCCAGGAGCTGCTGGCGCTGCTGCGCTCGGGCGTGGGCATCGTGGAGGCGGTGCAGACCCTGGTGGAGAAGGAAAGCAAGGCCGCCACGCGCGAGGTGCTGGAGCGCGTGCGCACCGCGCTGCGCCAGGGCCTGACCTTCTCGGCCGCGCTGCAGGCGCAGCCGCACGCCTTCACGCCGCTGTACGTGGCCACGGTGCGCGCGAGCGAGCGCACCAGCAGCCTGGCCGAGGCGCTGGAGCGCTACGTGGAGTACGCGCGGCGCGTGGACGAGATCAAGGGCAAGCTGGTGAACGCGGCCATCTACCCGGTGATGCTGGTGCTGGTGAGCCTGTTGGTGATCGGTTTCCTGATGGTGTACGTGGTGCCGCGCTTCGCGAACGTGTACCAGGACATGGGCGACAAGCTGCCCTGGGCCTCGCGCTGGATGCTGCACTGGGGGCAAGCGGTGGAGCAGAACGGCGTGGCGCTGGTGGTGGTGCTGGGTGGCGTGGTGTTGCTGGCCGCGTCGCCGCTGGGGCGTGGCGTGTGGGCGCTGTTGTTGCAGAAGCTGTGGACGCTGCCGGCGATCGGGGAACGGCTGCGCGTGTTTCAACTGGCGCGGCTGTACCGCACGGTGGGCATGCTGCTGCGCGGGGGCATCGCGGTGGTGCCGGCGCTGGAGATGGTGCAAGGTCTGCTGTCGCCGGGCCTGCGCGAGAACCTGGCGGCGGCGAGTGCGCAGGTGCGCGAGGGCTTGCCGCTGTCGGGCGCGCTGGCGGCGCACGGGCTCACCACGCCGGTGTCGCTGCGCATGCTGAGCGTGGGCGAGCGCACGGGCAACATGGGCGAGATGATGGAGCGCGCCGCGGCGTTCCACGACGAGGAGCTGGCGCGCTCGGCGGAGTGGGCGACGCGGGTGGTGGGGCCGGCGCTGATGCTGGTGATGGGTGTATTGATCGGCGCGATCGTGGTGCTGATGTACCTGCCGATCTTTCAACTGGCGGAGTCGATTCAATGAGTTTCTTCGCTTGTGTGGTTGGCTTTCGTGGCGGATTGCAGGCCGCTGCTTCGCGTGATCGAGGCGCCGCGGCGCCCTGTTCCGCGAATGTCCCCCGCCAAGGGCTGCGCCCTTGGCTCCTCCTTTATTTCGCTACACAGGGCACCGCGTCCCCTCGATCCAGGAAAACGTTGGAACTCCAGCGGGTGGTGTGCCTGCACGCGGGCGGACCGAGGACGCTGGGTGGACGGCGCAGCGAAATAAAGGAGGAGGGCCGGCGCAGCCGGCCCGGGGGACATTCGCGGAGCCGTCCACCCAGTGGCCTCGGTCAACCAACCAAGCAAGAGCGAAACGGGAAGGCAACAAAAACATGAACGCCCCCGCCGACCTGCAAGCCCTGATCGCCGCCTTCGACCCCGACGCCTTGCGGCGTGCGAAAAAGGAAGCGGCACAAAAAGGCCTGTCCCTGTCAGCCGTCCTCGAAGCCCAGGGCGAACACGCCGACTCGATCTCGCAGCGACTCGCCCGCACCGCCGGCCTGCCGTTTGCCGACCACCAGCGCCTCAACGCCCTGCAACCCGCCTTCGACGCGCTGCCCTACGCCGAGGCGATGCAGCACGAATGCCTGTTCATGCGCGATGAGGAAGGCCACGGCGTGCTTGTCGTGGCCGACCCCTTCGACAACGACCTGCTGTCCTGGGCGCAGGAGCGGCTGCGTCGCCCGATGGCGATCGTGGTCGCCTCGCGCGGCGACATCGAGGCCTACCTGGCGCGGCACGAGGAAGACCTGCGCGCCATGGACGGCCTGTCCACCATGGCCGGCGAGGCCGACGAGGGGCAGCGCGTCGAGGACATCTCGCTGCGCAGCATCAGCGAAGACACCAGCCCCGTGGTGCGCCTGGTCAACTCCACCTTGTACGACGCGCTCAAGGCCGGCGCCAGCGACATCCACCTGGAGACCGGCCCCGCCGGCATTGGCATCAAGTACCGCATCGACGGCGTGCTGGCCAGCGTGGGATCGATCGCCGGCAGCGAGACCGCCGACCAGGTCATCTCGCGCATCAAGGTCATGGCCGAGCTCGACATCGCCGAGCGGCGCGTGCCGCAGGACGGGCGCTTCAAGGTCGCTGCGCGCGGCCGCGCCATCGACATCCGCGTCTCCATCATGCCCAGCATCCACGGCGAGGACGCCGTGCTGCGCGTGCTCGACAAGGAGCGCCTGGCCGGGGACATGAGCGGCCTGCGCCTGGACGTGCTGGGCTTTGACGCCACCACCATGGCCGTGCTGCGCCGCCTGTGCAACGAGCCCTACGGCATGGTGCTGGTGACCGGCCCCACCGGCAGCGGCAAGACCACCACGCTGTACGGCGCGATCAACGAGATCCATCACGGGCACGACAAGATCGTCACCATCGAGGACCCGGTGGAATACCAGTTGCCCGGCGTGCTGCAGATCCCGGTGAACGAGAAGAAGGGCCTCACCTTCGCCCGCGGGCTGCGCTCCATCCTGCGGCACGACCCGGACAAGATCATGGTCGGCGAGATCCGCGACGCCGAGACCGCGCAGATCGCCGTGCAGGCCGCGCTCACCGGCCACCTGGTGCTCACCACCGTGCACGCCAACAACGTGTTCGACGTGCTGGGCCGCTTCACGCACATGGGGCTGGACCCGTACAGCCTGATGGCCGCGCTCAACGGCATCGTGGCGCAGCGGCTGGTGCGCGTGCTGTGCAACGACTGCGCGGAGGAAGAAGCGCCGGATGCGGACACGCTCTCGGCGATCGGCGCGGGCAACGGCGGCTACGTCCGCCTGCGCGCCGCGCGTGGCTGCGCGAGCTGCCGCGGCACGGGCTACAAGGGCCGCAAGGCCGTGGCCGAATTGCTGGTGCTCGACGACGAGCTGCGCGAGGCCATCGTGCAGCGTGAGCCGGTGCGCCGCGTGAAGGAACTGGCCTTCGCCAAGGGCACGCGCGAGTTGCGTGACGCGGCGCTGGACCTGGTGCGCCGGGGTGAAACCACCTGGCAGGAGATCCAGCGTGTGGTCCGCTGACGCACGCCCATCGCGTCACCTGCGCGTGGCGCTGCTCGGCGATCGCCTGGTGTGCTCGCTCGGCGGCGCGGCCGCGCACGGGGCCGTATGGCCCCCCGCCGCTGGCGACGAGCCGGCGTGGCGGTCGGCCGTGGCCGCGCTGGCGGAGCAGTTGGCGCAGCAGCGCGGGCAGGTGCGCCGCGTGTCGGTGGTGCTCGGTGCGTCGTTCGTGCGGTGGCAACTCGTGGACTGGCCGTCGCAGGCGGGCTCCGACACCGAGTTGCAGGCCTTTCTGCGCTTGCGTTTTCGAAGCGTGTACGGCGCAGCCAGCGCGGCCTGGCGCCTGGCGCACGCGGTGGCGAGTCCGGGGCAGGCGCTGCCCGCGTGCGCGGTGGACGAGGCCTTGCCCGCCGCGCTGTCGCAGGCCGCGAAAGCCGCGGGCGCGCGGCTCGTGTCGGTGCGGCCGTACGCCTCCTCGGCGCTGGACCACTGGCGCGGCCAGTGGCGCGGCCGTGCGGCGTGGGTCGCGGTGGTCGAGCCGGGGCATCTCACGCTGGCTCTGCTTGACGAGAGGGGCCGCTGGCTGGGCCTGGGCTCGGTGCACTGCGCCGAAGGGCCCGCGTGGCGAGACGCCCTGGCGGGCCTGCAGTCGCGCCTCGCGCTGCAGTCGACGGCGCCCGTGCCGCGCGAGGCGCCACTGTTCGTGGTCGGGCCGGGGGTGGACACGACGGCTGGCGATCCGCATTGGCGCGCACTGGTGCCCACGGGGCGGGCGGCGCCGCATGGGCTCGCGCGCCTGCCCATTGGAATCTGACCCCCATTCAAAACATGAAACCCTTGCACATCGACTTCGCGCGTGCGCGTCGGTCCACCTCGCCCTGGGCCTGGCTGGTGCTGGCCTTGGGCGCGGTGGGCCTGGCGCTGGCGCTGGGCGAGTACCTGGGTGCGCAGGCGCAGTGGCAAGCGGCGCGTGAGGCGCACGAACGTGTGGCAGCGCCCGGTGGTGCCCCACGCGGCGGCACGCGCGCGCCGGTGGCGCCGACCTCGCCCGAGGTGAGCCGCGCCGCCGCGCGCGCGCAACGCGCGCTCGACCAGCCCTGGGGCCGGTTATTGGCGGAACTCGAGTCGCGCGTGGATTCGCCGGTGGCGCTGCTCACAGTGGAGGCGCCAGGCCGCGCCGCGCCGATGCGGCTGATCGCCGAGGCGCGTGAGATGAACCACGCGGTGGCCTACGTGGAATCGCTGCGCGGCTCGCCGCTGGTGGCCACGGCCACGCTGGCCAGCCACGAGCGGCGCGAGGCCGATGGCGTGCCCGTGATCCGCTTCACCGTCGAGATCGTGTGGGGAGGGGCCAAGCCGTGAAGGACTGGTGGACCCACCCGCGCGCGCGCGCCTGGCGCTACCGGCTCAGCCGCCTGGGCTGGCCCCTGTGGGCCGGTGTGGCCGCCACGCTCGCGGCCGTGGCCCTTGGGCCGTTGGTGACCGATCCCCTGCGCGAACAAGCGGCCGAGTGGGACGCCCAGGCGCAGCAGGCGCGGCGCGAACGCGCGAACCGCCCGCCCGACGCCGCCGACACGGCGCAGCGCCAGGCGCAGGATTTCGTGGCCACGCTGCCCACGGGCGACGCGGCGCTGGCCGCGGTGCAGGACCTGCACCATCTGGCGCAGCGGCACGGCGTGGTGCTGGCCTCGGGCGAATACCGTTTGGTCGACGAGGCCTCGGGCCGCTGGCAGCGCTACCAGATCAGCTTGCCCGCTCAAGCGGGCGACATGTCGCTGCGGCTGTGGATGGCCGAGGCCCTGAACCGCTGGCCGACCCTGTCCCTGGACGACTGGAGCGCCACGCGCGATCAGGCCGGGCAAGAGCTCGTGCAGGCGCGCGTGCGCTGGTCGTTCTACCTGCGGGCGCCGTCATCATGAGCCGAAGCAAGTCTTCCCTCGGCCTGTGGGCGGCGCTGGCCGCCACGCTCGCGGCCACCTGGTACGCGGCGGGCATCGATTCATCCGCGTCGTCCGATGAGACCGTGGGCGTGCCCGAGCGAGCGGCACGCCCGCTGCCCACGGGCGTGGTCCCCGCGACCGTGATCACCGGCGAAGCCGTGGCCGCGCCCGTGGCCCCCACCCCATCTCAGGGCGAACGCATGGCACCGCCGCGCGAACCGCTGATGGCGCCGCGCGGGTGGCTGCCGCCCGCGCCGCCGCCACCCGCCATGGTGGCCGCGCCCCCACCCACGGCGCCGCCGCTGCCCTACCGCTACCTCGGCCGACTGGAAGGCGGCGAGGGCGGCACCACCATTTTTCTCGCCGAAGCCAGCAACCCCAGCGCTCGCCCGCTCGCGGTGCGCGCGGGCGAGCGCTTCGCCCAGTACCAGGTCGATGGCATCAGCGCGCGCGGCATGACGCTGACCTACCTGCCCCTCAACCAGAAGCAGCAGCTGCTGTTCGGAAACACCCCGTGAATGCCGTGTCTGCCTCGATGCTTGCTCCGTTGAATGCTTCATTCCCGCGCGCCTGGCCGCTGCTGGCCTCGCTGCTGTTCCTGCTCGCGGGCTGTGCCGCGAACCCCGCCATCGAGGAAAGCGATGCGCTGCTGGCCGCCGGCCGGCTCGACGAGAGCGTGCTGCGCCTGGAGCGCGCGATGCGCGAGGCCGGCAGCGACCGCGAGCTGCGCGCCACCTACTTCCGCCAGCGCGACACCGTGTCCGCGCAACTGGTGGCGCTGGCCGAGACCGAGCGCCTCATCGGCCGCCTGGACGAATCGCGCGCGCTGTTCGAGCGCGCCCAGCGCATCGACCCCAACAACCCGCGCGTGCGCGACGGGCTGATCGCCATCGACAACGAAGCCCGCGTGGCCAGCGGGCTCGCCGAGGCGCGCGCGCTGATCGACAGGAAGCAGAACGACGCCGCCGAGCGCCAGCTGCGCGAGGTGCTGCGCCGGGCGCCCAGCCACGCCGAGGCGCGCCGCCTGCTCGATCGCCTGCGCGCCGAGGCGCCGGCGCCGAACCTGCCGCCCACCGCGCTGGCCGAGGCCTTGAGCAAGCCCATCACGCTGGACTTTCGCGACGTGCAGATCAAGGCCGTGTTCGACCTCATCGCGCGCACCACGGGCCTGAACTTCGTCTTCGACAAGGACGTGCGCGCCGACACGCGCGTCACGCTCTTCGTGCGCGACACCAGCGTGGAGGAGGTGGTGCGCCTGGTGCTCACCACCAACCAGCTCGAGCGCAAGCTGCTCAACCCGAACACGCTGATGATCTACCCGGACACGCCGGTGAAGAAGCGCGAGTACCAGGAGCTCGTCACGCGCAGCTTCTTCCTGGCCAACGCCGACGTGAAGCAGGCGCAGACGCTGATCCGCACGCTGGTGAAGACGCGCGACATCTTCATCGACGAGAAGCTCAACCTGGTGATGGTGAAGGACACGCCCGACGCCGTTCGCCTGGCCGAGCGGCTGATCGAGTCGCTCGACATGGCCGAGCCGGAGGTGATGCTGGACGTGGAGGTGCTGGAGGTCACGCGCAACCGGCTGCTGGAGCTGGGCCTGCGCTTCCCCGACCAGATCAGCTACGGCCGGCTCACGCCCGACCTCAGCACCACCATCGTCAACGAGGGCGTCACGCAAAGCAACGTCACGCCCGGCGGCAAGCTGGCCGAAGGCTTCGTGGACCTGCGCAACCGTAGCGGCCTCACCTCCTTCGTGGCCAACCCGGCGGTGGTGCTCAACCTGCGCAGCGAGGCGGGCAGCGGCAACACCCTGGCCAACCCGCGCATCCGCGTGAAGAACCGCGAGAAGGCCAAGATCCACATCGGCGACAAGCTGCCGGTGTTCACCACCACCTCCACCGCCAACGTGGGCGTGTCGTCCTCGGTGTCCTACCTCGACGTGGGCCTCAAGCTCGACGTGGAACCCAACGTCTACCTGGACAACGAGGTGGGCATCAAGGTGGCGCTGGAGGTGAGTTCGGTGGTGCGCGAGATCACCGGGCCGGCCAATGCGCTGGCCTACCAGATCGGCACGCGCAGCGCGGGCACGGTGCTGCGCCTGCGCGACGGCGAGACCCAGGTGCTCGCCGGCCTCATCAGCGACGAGGAGCGCAGCGCCGCCAACCGCCTGCCGGGGCTGGGCGATCTGCCCATGGTGGGGCGCCTGTTCTCCAGCACGCGCGACAACTCGGGCAAGACCGAGATCGTGCTGCTGATCACCCCGCGCGTGGTGCGCAACGTGACACGGCCGGAGAGCGCGGACGCCGCGATGCCGGCGGGCTCCGAGTCGAGTGTGGGCACGCTGCCGCTGCAACTCAAGCGCACGCCGCCGCGCCAGCTGTCGCTGTCGAGTTCGGGCGGTGGCGCGCGGGGGGCGCCAGCGGCCAGCGAACCGCCCTCGGCACCGGCCGCGCCCGCGTCAACCCCCGAGGCCGGCGACGGCACGGGCCGCGAGGTGCGCGACGCACCCGCCGGCGGGCCGGCCCGGCCGGCTGGTCAGCCTGCGCAGGGTCAGCCAGGCCAGCCGGATGCGGCCACGCCAGGGCAGGGCGACGCACCCGCCACCGATGGCGCCACCCCGGGCGGTGCCACGGCGCCGCCACCCGCCGCTGGCGAGCCCGCCGCGCCGGCTGCGCCCTCCGCGGCGCCCTCGTCCCTCACGCTCACGCCGGTGGCGCCGCTGACACCGGCCCCGCCCGCCGGACAATCGCCATGACCCGCCCCGCGCGCGGCTTCACGCTCATCGAACTGGTGGTCACCGTGGCCATCGTGGCGGTGCTGGCCAGTGTGGCCGTGCCGCTGGTGGAGGTGCAGGCCCAGCGCGCGCGCGAGGTGGAGCTGCGCAGCGCGCTGCGCCAGATCCGCGAGGCGCTGGACGCCTACAAGACCGCCTATGGCGAGGGCCGCATCGCCAACCGCGTGGGCGCCAGCGGCTACCCGCGCTCGCTCGACGAGCTGGTCAATGGCGTGCCCGACGTGCGCAGCGTCGCGGGCGCCAAGCTGATCTTCCTGCGCCGCATCCCGCGCGACCCCTTCGCGGCCGACGGCGACGCACCCGCCGCGTTGACCTGGGGCCTGCGCGCCTACGGCAGCCCGCCCGACGCGCCCATGGCCGGCGAGGACGTGTTCGACGTGTACTCGCTGTCGCCGCGGCGCGCGCTGCGCGGCGAACCCTACCGGAACTGGTGATGAAGGCGCGCGGCTTCACGCTCATCGAACTGCTGGTGGTCATGGCCATCATCGCCACGCTGCTCACGCTGGTCACGCCGCGCTACTTCGCCCAGGTGGACCGCGCGCGAGAAGCCGCGCTGCGCGAGACGCTGGCCGTCACGCGCCAGGCCATCGACCGTTTCCACGGCGACCACGACCGCTACCCCGCGAGCCTGGAGGAGCTGGTGGAGAAGCGCTACCTGCGCGCCCTGCCCACCGACCCCGTCAACGAACGCAACGACACCTGGGCATTGCTGCCACCGCCGGGCCGCCCCGACGGCGAGCCCGTGGCCGGTGGCGTGTGGGACCTGCGCAGCGGCGCCGAGGAAGAGGGCAAGGCCTATGGCGAATGGTGAAGGC
>NZ_DATIGV010000152.1:0-1664 GCF_035481345.1 Hydrogenophaga sp.
GCCTTCCTTGACGATGGCCTCCATCACGCTGCGCGCGGTGGACGTGGGGATGGCGAAGCCGATGCCCATGGAGCCGCCCGAACGCGAGTAGATGGCGGTGTTGATGCCCATCAGGTGGCCCTGCACGTCCACCAGGGCGCCACCCGAATTGCCCGGGTTGATGGCCGCGTCGGTCTGGATGAAGTTCTCGAAGGTGTTGATGCCCAGTTGGGTGCGGCCCAGGGCACTGACGATGCCGCTGGTGACGGTCTGGCCCACGCCGAAGGGGTTGCCGATGGCCAGCAACGGATCGCCGATCTCGAGCGCGTCGGAGTTGCCCAGGGTGATGACGGGCAGGTCGGTCAGCTCGACCTTGAGCACCGCGAGATCGGTCTCGGGGTCGGTGCCGATGACCTTGGCTACGGTCTGGCGGCCATCGTTGAGGCTCACCTGGATTTCGTCGGCTTCCTCGATGACGTGGTTGTTGGTGAGCACGTAGCCGGCCGGGCTGACGATGACGCCCGAACCCAGGCCGGTCTGCGGCTGGTTGTTGAGCTGGTCGCCGAAGAAGAAGCGGAACCAGGGGTCGACGCTGTGCGGGTTGTTGGCCGGCGCCTTGCTGGTGTTGATGCTCACCACGGCGGGCGAGGCGGTCTTGGCGGCCGCACGCAGGCTCAGGGTGCCCGGGTCGGCGGGGGGCGGGGCGCTCGTGGGGGCCTCGAATACCGGCACCACCGACGGCAGTGAGCGACGGCCCAGCCACTGCGGCTGCAGCGTGGCCACCACGAAGAGCACCGCCACCAGCACGGTGACGGTTTGGGCAAACACGAGCCAGAGTCGTTTCATGAGTGGTCGGCGAAGGAAAGTGTGGAATTGTCCCGCATTCGGCTGCTGGAGATGTGGCTGTCAGAATGCCGTTTTTCAAGCCGCTGCCCGACATGAGCACAAGCCGAGACACGCTGGTTCACGCCTTCGACACCCTGCTGCAGCCCGCGCAGTTCAAGGACTACGGGCCCAACGGACTGCAGGTCGAGGGCCGTCGGGAGGTCCGCCGGCTGATCAGCGGCGTGACCGCCAGCCTGGCGCTGATCGAGGCCGCGATCGAGGCGAAGGCGGACGCCATCTTCGTGCACCACGGCCTGTTCTGGCGCGGCCAGGACGGGCGGGTGACGGGCTGGATGAAGCAGCGCCTGTCGCGCCTGCTGGCGCACGACGTCAGCCTGATCGCCTACCACCTCCCGCTGGACGCGCACCCCACCCTGGGGAACAACGCCCAACTCGCCAGGGTGCTGGGCCTCGTGCTGGAAGAGGGGGCGCGCTTCGGGGAGCAGGCGCTCGGCTTCGTGGGCCAGCGCCCCGCCGCGCCCGCCGAGGCCTTGGCCACCCACGTGGAGCAGGCGCTCGGTCGTCCGGTCACCCTGGTGACCCCGCCGGGGCGCGTGGTGCAGCGCATCGGCCTGTGCACGGGGGGCGCGCAGGGCTACTTCGAGGCCGCCATCGCGGCGGGTGTCGACGCCTTCATCACGGGCGAGATCTCCGAGCCCCAGGCGCACTACGCGCGCGAGTGCGGCGTGGCCTACCTGGCCTGCGGCCACCATGCGAGCGAGCGCTACGGCGCGCCCGCCGTCGCGGCCCACGTGGCGTCGGCGCTGGGCCTCGAGCACCGCTTCGTCGACATCCCCAAC
>NZ_DATIGV010000153.1:0-3821 GCF_035481345.1 Hydrogenophaga sp.
CATGAGGATCTCCATCGCGCGCCGAAAGCCCACGAGCTGCGTGAGCGTGACCGACACGCCCGCGTCGGGCACCATGGCCACGCGCGTGGCGCCGGCCAGGAAGCGCGTGGACTCGCCGGCCACCACGAAGTCGGACGAGCAGACCAGGCCCATGCCGCCGCCGCCAGCGGCGAAGCCCTGCACGGCCGCCACCACGGGCGGGTTCAGGCGGATCAGCGCGGCCGTGGCGAGCTGCAGCAGCGCGGTCGCCACGCGGATGTAGTCGGGCAGTGCCTCGCCCTTCGACAGGAAGGTGTGCACGTCGCCACCGGCGCAGAAGTGCTTGCCTTCGCCGGTGAGCAGAACGGCGCGCACGCGGCCATCGCCGTGGATGCGCAGCACCGCCTCGTGCAGCGCGCGCAGCAGTTCCACGTTCAGGCCGTTGGCCGCGTCGGGGCGGCTCAGGCGCAGGTGGGCCACGCCGTCGGCGTGCAGTTCCAGGCGCACCGGGCCTTCGCCCACCAGCACCTCGGGTCTCGTCTCCTGGCTCATCGTTGTTCTCCGTTGCCTGGCCTCAGACCAGGAAGGCCATGGAATACAGCGCGTCCTGGTTGTTCACCAGGTTGACCTTCTTGCGCGCCATGCGAAGCGCACCGTCCACGCGGCGCAGCCGGTACTCGGTGCGCGCGGCCCAGAGCACGTCGCCGCGCGTCTGGTTCTCGAAGATGAGCACGTTGCTGCCCACGCTGAGTTCGTCGCCGTCCTCCTCCATCACCTCGATGTTGGAGATGAGCCGGCGCAGGCGCGACTGCGGCGTCTGGCTGAAGCGCTTGCCGGTGTGGTACTGGCGGATGCGCAGGGCGATGCGCGAGCGGTTGTCGTAGATGATGGACATCACCTGCTCGGGGTCGCCGCCGTCGCCGTTGGCCGGCACCCAGTACACACCATCGTCGGTCCACAAGGATTCCCACTCGTCGTAGCGGTGCTCGTCCTGCAGGCGCGCTTCGCGGTAGATGAACTGCGTGACGTCTTCCAGCGTGGCGCGTTGCTCGTTGGTCAGGGGCATCACGCGGCCTCCATGGTGGCGCGGTAGTGGCGCCAGATGCCGCGGCTGGGCACCTCGTCGGTGTTGTCGCCGATCAGGAAACCGTCCTCGTCGCGGCGCTCGCGGTGCTTGCCACGGCCCAGGAACAGCCACTCGGGGTTGCGCATCTGCACGCCCATCTGGGTGCGCTCGTACATCTCGGCGTCGTCGGCCAGCAGGAAGCCGGCCGGGCCCACGGATCCCATGGTCTGCTGGCGCATGCGGCGGTTGAGGTCGGGCGCGCCCTTGAACTGCAGCGCGGTCACGTGCTGCACGGTCTCGTTCACCGACAGCGGCTGGATCACGAAGATCTGGATCTCCGCGATGAACAGGTTGGGGTAGATCATGATGTGCGGCGTGCCGTCGATCATGATCTTGCGGGCCTTCTCCTCGCCGTAGGCCGCGTTCATCTTCGCGGTGTAGTCGGGCAGCTTGTCGGCCGTGGTGCCGAACCAGGACATCGGCACGTCGCGCTTGCGGAACTCGGGGCGCAGGTCGTTCTCGGTGTGGCCGTTGCCGAAGTCGCGCGACACCGCCGTTGACTCGGCGCTGTAGAGCGTGCCGATGCCGCTTTGCGCGACCTCGAAGATGGAGGCGTGCACGAAGGACGGGTGGTAGCCATCGGTCTCGTTCTCGACCAGGAACTTCCAGTTGGCCTTCACCTTGTGCTTGAGGAAGCCGGCGGTGATCTCCACCTCGCCCTCGGGCGAGGTTTCGCACAGCGCGTCGATGGACTTCATCGCCGCACCCAGGTGTTCTTCCAGGCTCGGTCCTTCGGCGGCCATGCAGCCGAACACGAAGCCGCGGTAGCTGGCCACGCGCGCGACCTTGCCCAGGCCGTGGTCCTTGCGGTCCACGCCCTCGTAGCCCGAGGGGAAGGGCCAGCCCTTGAGCGCGCCGTCGTTGGCGAAGGTCCAGCCGTGGTAGGGGCAGGTGAAGGAGCGCGCGTTGCCCTGCTCCGTCATGCACACGCGGTTGCCGCGGTGCGGGCAGCGGTTGTGCAACAGGTGGATCGCGCCCTGGCGGTCGCGCGTCATGATGACCGGCTCGGGGCCGATGGACTTCATGACGTAGTCGTTGGCGTTCGGCACCTCGCTCTCATGGCCCACATAGACCCAGGTGCGGAACCAGATCTTTTCCAGCTCGGCCTGGTAGATGGCGGGGTCGGTGTAGAGCGAGCCGTGCACGCGCTCCTCGTGCACGAGCTGGTCCCAGCGCGGTGCCACGGCGCTCGCGCTGGCGATGGGAATCACGGGGGCGCAGTTGTCCAATTGGGGGTCCTCCGGGTGGGGATGGAATCGTGTTGTCCGGTGCGTCGGTTGGTGGAATAATAGTCCGACGAGACGGACTATGTCAAACGGTCTTCTCGGGGTTTTTTCTGAGGACCATTCACCCATGCCCACCGTTGTTTTCATCGATCCCCACGGCAGCGAGCACGCCGTCGAGGCCCCCGTAGGCCGCAGCCTCATGCAGGTCGCCATCGACCACGGCGTGCCGGGCATCCTGGGCGACTGCGGCGGCGTGTGCAGCTGCGCCACCTGCCACGGCTACGTGGACCCGGCCTTCGCCGCGCAACTGCCACCGCGCTCGGAGACCGAGGTCTTCATGCTCGAAGGCGTGCCCGACCTGCGCGGCAACAGCCGCCTGTGCTGCCAGATCCGCATGCAGCCCGCGCTGGACGGCTTGCGCGTGCAGCTGCCCGACGAGCAGGTGTGATGGCCCCCGACGCGCGGGACGTCGCCCTCGCCCGCAGCTTCCTCTTCCTGCCCGCCGACCGGTTGGAGCGCTTGCCCAAGGCGCTGGACAGCGGCGCACACGCACTGATTCTCGATCTCGAGGACGCCGTCGCACCCGAGCGCAAGGCCGGCGCGCGCGACGCGCTGGCGCGGTTGTGGCCTTCGCTGGACGCGGGCGTTCGCGCGCGCCTGCTGCTGCGCATCAACGCCGCGCCCACGCCCTGGCACGCGGACGACGCGGCCCTGCTCGGAGAACTGCAGGGCCTGGGCGCGGTGATGCCGGCCAAGGTGGAGGCGCCCGCGGATCTGCTGCGCCTGTTCGCGGCCTTCCCCGCGCGTCGCTGGCTGCCGCTCATTGAATCCGCGGAGGGGCTCGCGCAGATCGACACCATCGCGCGCGTGCCCGGTGTTCAACGCCTGGCCTTCGGCCACCTGGACTTCCAGGCCGACCTGGGCATGGCCTGCGAGGCCGACGAGGCTGAGCTCGCGCCGGTGCGCTTCGCCTTCGTCATGGCCTCGCGCCGCGCCGGCATCGCGCCGCCCGTGGACGGCGTGACCACCGCACTGCAGGACAACGATCGCCTGAACGCCGACGCGCGACGCGCGCGGCGCTTCGGCTTCGGCGGCAAGCTCTGCATCCACCCGGCGCAGGTGGCCGCGGTCAACGCGGCCCTGGGGCCCAGCGATGAGCAACGCGCCTGGGCGCGGCGCGTGCTGGAAGCGGCCACCACGCAAGGCGACGGCGCCTTCCGCTTCGAGGGCGCCATGGTGGACGCGCCCGTGCTGGCGCGCGCGCGCCGCTTCGTTCAAGACACCAACCCGCAGGAGAACGCATGAAGATTCTGGTGCCCGTGAAACGGGTCGTCGACTACAACGTCAAAGTCCGCGTGAAAAGCGATGGCAGCGGCGTCGACATCGCCAACGTGAAGATGTCGATGAACCCGTTCGACGAGATCGCGGTGGAAGAGGCGGTGCGCCTGAAGGAAAAGGGCGCGGTCACCGAGGTGATCGCCGTCTCCTGC
>NZ_DATIGV010000154.1:0-5439 GCF_035481345.1 Hydrogenophaga sp.
AAGGACAAGCTCCAGAACATGGGCGCCCAGATGGTCAAGGAAGTCGCTTCCAAGACCAGCGACAACGCCGGTGACGGCACCACCACCGCCACCGTGCTGGCCCAGGCCATCGTGCGCGAAGGCATGAAGTACGTGGCCGCCGGCATGAACCCCATGGACCTCAAGCGCGGCATCGACAAGGCCGTCGAGGCCCTGATCGCCGAGCTCAAGAAGGCCTCCAAGGCCACCACCACGAGCAAGGAAATCGCCCAGGTCGGCTCCATCTCCGCCAACTCCGACGAGTCGATCGGCAAGATCATCGCCGACGCCATGGACAAGGTTGGCAAGGAAGGCGTGATCACCGTTGAAGACGGCAAGAGCCTGCAGAACGAACTCGACGTCGTCGAGGGCATGCAGTTCGACCGCGGCTACCTCTCGCCCTACTTCATCAACAACCCCGAGAAGCAGTCCGCCCTGCTGGACAACCCCTTCGTGCTGCTGTTCGACAAGAAGATCAGCAACATCCGCGACCTGCTGCCCACGCTGGAACAAGTCGCCAAGGCCGGTCGTCCGCTGCTGATCATCGCCGAGGAAGTCGAAGGCGAGGCGCTCGCCACGCTGGTGGTCAACACCATCCGCGGCATCCTCAAGGTCGTGGCCGTCAAGGCGCCTGGCTTCGGCGACCGCCGCAAGGCCATGCTGGAAGACATCGCCATCCTCACCGGCGGCAAGGTCATCGCTGAAGAAGTGGGCCTGACGCTCGAGAAGGTGACCCTGGCCGACCTGGGCCAGGCCAAGCGCATCGAAGTGGGCAAGGAAAACACCACCATCATCGATGGCGCCGGCGCCGCCGCCGACATCGAAGCCCGCGTGAAGCAGGTGCGCGTGCAGATCGAAGAAGCGACCAGCGACTACGACCGCGAGAAGCTCCAGGAGCGCGTGGCCAAGCTGGCTGGTGGCGTGGCCGTGATCAAGGTCGGCGCCGCCACCGAGGTCGAGATGAAAGAGAAGAAGGCCCGCGTGGAAGACGCCCTGCACGCCACGCGTGCCGCGGTGGAAGAAGGCATCGTGGCCGGTGGTGGCGTGGCCCTGCTGCGCGCGCGCCAGGCCGCTGGTGCCATCAAGGGCGACAACGCCGACCAGGACGCCGGCATCAAGCTGGTGCTGAAAGCGATCGAAGCGCCCCTGCGCGAGATCGTGGCCAACGCCGGTGGCGAGCCGAGCGTGGTGGTCAACGCCATCCTGGCCGGCAAGGGCAACTACGGCTTCAACGCCGCCAACGACACCTACGGCGACATGATCGAGATGGGCATCCTGGACCCCACCAAGGTGACCCGCACCGCGCTGCAGAACGCCGCTTCGGTGTCCAGCCTGATGCTGACGACCGAAGCCATGGTCGCCGAGTCCCCGAAGGACGACGCGCCGGCCATGCCGGGTGGCGGCATGGGTGATATGGGCGGCATGGGCGGCATGGGCATGTAATTGCTCCTTGCCAGAGGGCGCATGGCGGCGTTGCAGCCGCTTGCCGTGGCGATGCCACTGTCTGCGCGGCTGCGCCTTGCCCTGCACCCTCTGGCGGCGTCGTAGGAGCGGTTCTTCGCTCGGCGATGAAGTCCAAAGAAAAAACCCCGCGAGTGATCGCGGGGTTTTTTCTTTTGGTGGCGCCGCCGCGCGTGGTTCAGGCCATCAGCGCTTCCAGCTTGACTGTGTCGGCCGCGAAGGCGCGGATGCCTTCGGCGAGCTTCTCGGTGGCCATCGCGTCTTCGTTCAGCGCGTAGCGGAAGCCTGCCTCGTCGTACTTCACCGGTGCGATGTCGAGCCGCTTCGCCGCCTCGGCGTCGAGCGCGCGGATCAACGGTGCCTCGCTCGCGGCGAGCTGCGCCAGCAACTCGGGGCTGATGGTGAGCAGGTCGCAACCCGCCAGCGCAGTGATCTGGCCGACGTTGCGGAAGCTCGCGCCCATCACCTCGGTCGCGATGCCATGGCGCTTGTAGAACTCGAAGATGCGGCGCACCGAGCGCACGCCCGGATCGTTCGCGCCCGCGTTGGCCGCCTCGTCCCACTGCGCGCCGGCCTGCTTCTTGTACCAGTCGTAAATGCGGCCCACGAAGGGTGAGATCAGGCGCACACCGACCTGGCCGCAGGCCACGGCCTGGGGGAAGGAGAACAGCAGCGTAAGGTTGCAGTGCACGCCCTCGCGCTCCAGCTGTTCGGCCGCGCGAATGCCCTCCCAGGTGGCCGCGATCTTGATCAGCACGCGCTCGGTGTCCACGCCCTCGGCCCGGTACAGGGCGATCAGCCGGCGCGCGCGTTCCAGCGTGGCCCCGGTGTCGAAGCTCAGGCGCGCATCGACCTCGGTGGACACGCGCCCCGGAATGAGCTTCAGGATCTCGACCCCGAAGCGCACCAGCAAGCGGTTCATCAGCTCCACCTTGTCGGCCACGCCGTGCTGCGCGATGGCCTCGGCCAGCAAGGGCGCGTACTCGGGCTTCTGCACCGCCTTCAGGATGAGCGAGGGGTTGGTGGTGGCATCCTGCGGGGCGTAGGCCGCCAGCTGCTTGAAGTCGCCGGTGTCGGCGACCACCGTGGTGAACTGTTTGAGGGCGTCGAGCTGGTTCATGGGCGGATTATCGCCTCCGGTGGTAATAAAATTTCAACCCTTCGGACCATTGGGTAACACGCCATGCTCGACCGCATCAAGGCCTCGCTGCCCTCGCTCGCCCCGGCCGAACAGCGCGTGGCAAAGCTCGTGCTGCAGGATCCGCGCAGCTTCGCGAGCCTGCCGGTGAGTGAGCTCGCCGAGCGCGCGCACGTGAGCAAGCCCACCGTGGTGCGTTTCTGCCGCAGCATGGGCTACGACGGCCTGTCGGACTTCAAGCTCAAGCTGGCGGGCACGGTGAGCGAGGGAGTGCCCTTCATCCACCGCAGCGTGGACGCCGACGACAAGACCAGCGACGTGATGGTCAAGCTCATCGACAACACGGTGGCGGCCTTCCTCAAGTACCGCAACGACGCCTCGCACCACGCGATCGAGCGCGCGGTGGACGCGCTCATGGCGACATGGAAGGGCAAGGGCCGCATCGAGTTCTATGGCGCCGGCAACTCGGGCATCGTGGCGCAGGACGCGCAGCACAAGTTCTTCCGCCTGGGCATCAACGCCGTGGCCTACAGCGACGGCCACATGCAGGTCATGGGCGCCTCACTGCTGAGCCCGGGCGACTGCCTGGTGATCGTGTCGAACTCCGGCCGCACGCGCGACCTCATGGACGCGGCCGATATCGCGCGCCGCCACGGCGCCACGGTGATCACCATCACCACCAGCGGCTCGCCGCTGGCGCAGGCCGGCCACATCCACCTGGCCGCCGACCACCCGGAGGGCTACGACCGCTACAGCCCCATGACCTCGCGGCTGATGCACCTGATGGTGATCGACATCATGGCCACCTGCCTGGCGCTGCGCATCGGCGGCACGAAACTGCAGCCGCTGTTGCGCGAGATGAAGAACAACCTCAGGAACAAAAGGTATGCGTGAGCGTGCGCGCTGCGCACAGCTCACGCGCCCCCTGCGCCGCTGACGCGGCTTCCCCCGGAGGGGGACGATGCCAGCGGCCCGGCGGAGCCGGTTCCGCGGCATCTCTGGATCAAATGCGGCCTTCTTCGACCGCGTGGCAGGCGATGCGGATGCCGCCGATGTCCAGCAGCGCGGGGCGCTCGTTGCGGCAGCGGTCGTTGGCGTGCGGGCAGCGCGGGTTGAAGGCGCAGCCGCTCGGGGGGTTCAGGGGGTTGGGCACCTCGCCCTGCACCGGCGTTCGCGCCTTGCCGGTGTCGTGCATCTTCGGGATCGCGTCGAGCAGCATGCGGGTGTAGGGGTGGCGCGGGCGCTCGAACAGCGTGTGCTTGGGCGCGAGTTCCACCAGCCGGCCCAGGTACATCACGCCCACCTGGTCGCTCACGTGGCGGACCACGGCCAGGTTGTGGCTGATGAACAGGTAGGTCAGCCCGCGCTGGCGCTGCAGGTCCTTCATGATGTTGAGCACCTGCGCCTGCACCGAGACGTCGAGTGCGCTGGTGGGCTCGTCGCAGACCAGGAAGTCCGGCTGCGTGGCCAGGGCGCGCGCAATGGAGATGCGCTGGCGCTGGCCGCCGCTGAACTGGTGCGGGTACTTCAGGCTGTCGTGCGGGCTCAGGCCCACCGAGCGCAGCAGGTCTTCCACACGCTCGCGCAGCTTGAGCGGGTCGGTTTCGATCTCGTGCTCGCGCAGCGGCTCGGCGATGATGTCCTCCACGCGCCAGCGCGGGTTCAGGCTCGCGTAGGGGTCCTGGAAGATCATCTGGATGCGCCGGCGCAGCACGCGCCCGGCAGGCGTCTTGAAGGCCGCGTGGGCGTCCTGCTGGTCGAAGTGGAAGCCGCCGCGGGTCGGCTCGTACAACCCCACCAGCAGCCGCGCCACGGTGCTCTTGCCGCAGCCCGA
This sequence comes from Hydrogenophaga sp., assembly GCF_035481345.1. GTDB lineage: Bacteria > Pseudomonadota > Gammaproteobacteria > Burkholderiales > Burkholderiaceae_C > Hydrogenophaga. The sequence goes on from NZ_DATIGV010000154.1 coordinate 4,452, forward strand.
CTCGCCCACCAGCGCCAGCGTCTGGCCGCGCGGGATGTCGAAGCTCACGCCGTCCACGGCGCGCAGCAGCTGGCGCGGCTTGCGTTCGAGCACGCGGTTGAGCCAGGGCGGCGAGACGTCGAAGGTTTTGGCCAGGTCGGTGGCGCGCACCAGGGGTGCGGCATCCTGTTGCTGCAGGGCGCTCATGCCGACACCCCTTGCTGCAGCCAGCACGCCGCGCGCGTGGCGCCCGCGTCCATGAGTTCGGGGCGCTCCACATGGCAGCGGTCGAACACGCGCTCGCAGCGCGGGTTGTAGGCGCAGCCCTTGGGAATGGCGTTGAGGCGCGGCATGGCGCCATCGATCTGGTGCAGGCGCTCGCGCTCTTGCGTCATGTCGGGGATGCAGGCCATCAGGCCACGGGTGTAAGGGTGGGCCGGGTGATTGATCACCTCGTGCACGGGACCGATCTCGGCCACGCGCCCGGCGTACATCACGGCCACGCGGTCGCAGGTCTCGGCGATCACGCCCATGTCGTGCGTGATCAGCATGACGGCCGCGCCGCGCTGTTTGCAGATGCTCTTGAGCAGCGTGATGATCTGCGCCTGGATGGACACGTCCAGCGCGGTGGTGGGCTCGTCGGCCACGATGAGCTGGGGTTCGGCCGCCAGTGCGAGCGCGATGACCACGCGCTGGCGCATGCCGCCGCTGAACTGGTGCGGGTAGTGGTCGATGCGCTGCTCGGCCGCCGGGATGCCGGTGTCCTGCAGCAGGCCGATGGCGCGCTGGCGCGCCTGCGCCGCAGTGACGGGCAGGTGCGCCTGGATGGTCTCGATGAGCTGGCGGCCGACCGAGTACAGCGGGTTCAGCGAGGTCAGCGGGTCCTGGAAGATGGCGCCGATGCGCCGGCCGCGGATGCGGCGCATGGCCTCGGCGTCGAGGTTGTCGATGCGCTGGCCTTCCAGCAGGATCTGCCCGCTGGCGACGCGGCCAGGCGGCTCGAGCAGGC
>NZ_DATIGV010000155.1:0-13795 GCF_035481345.1 Hydrogenophaga sp.
GCGCGTGGTGGAGCCCCGCCCCGCCTTGGTCCCCCTCACGTTCGACGGCGCCGCCTGGACACCCTACGCCGGCCTGGCCGGGCTGGCGCTGCCGGTGCGCATCGGCACCGGCGGCAAGAAGGAGCGCATGGCCTTCGACGAGGACCTGCTGTTCACCCACCGCGGCCTGTCCGGCCCGGCGGTGCTGCAGATCTCCAGCTATTGGCAGCCCGGCACGCCGATCCGCGTGGACCTGGCGCCCGGCACCGACCTGGGCGAGGCCCTGGGCGAGGCCAAGCGCCGATCGCGCAAGCTGCTGGCCAACGAACTCGCCCAGTGGGTGCCCGCCCGCCTGGCCGACGCCTGGGCCGCCCAGGACGGGGACTGGCAGCGCCCCGTGATGGAAACCGCCGACCGCGCCCTGGCCCGGCTGGCCGAGCGGCTGCAGCGCTGGGAACTGGTGCCCACCGGCACCGAGGGCTGGCGCAAGGCCGAGGTCATGCGCGGCGGGGTGGACACGCGGGGCCTGTCCCAGCAGACCCTGGAATCGCGCCAGGCCGGGCTGTTCTTCATCGGCGAGGTGGTGGACGTGACCGGCTGGCTGGGCGGATACAACTTCCAGTGGGCCTGGGCATCTGCCCATGCCTGCGCGCAGGCGCTGTGACCAAGGGGCTGGCCGGTAGCCAAGGCGGCGGAAATGTCTATAATCGCGGGCTTTGCTGGCAAATTCCCGTCGGCCAATACTAGTTTTTGACGGGACACTTCGCAGCCAAGAAGGCCGGGCCTGATCTTCCCCGCCATCCTCTGGCCGCACATTCAGGAATCGATCGATACATGACCACCATCCGTGTCAAGGACAACGAGCCGTTCGACGTGGCTCTGCGTCGCTTCAAGCGCACCATTGAAAAACTCGGCCTGCTGACCGACCTTCGCGCCCGCGAGTTCTACGAGAAGCCCACCGCCGAGCGCAAGCGCAAGAAAGCCGCCGCGGTCAAGCGCCACTTCAAGCGCGTGCGTTCCATGCAGCTGCCCAAGAAGCTGTACTGAACGCCGCCGGTCTGACCGGCACCGAAAGCCCGCTCCAGGACGCTAGAGCGGGCTTTTTCATTTGTTCGCCCCATTTCCCTCTGTCGCTGCAGCCAGCGGCACCACCGGAGTTCCACCATGAGCCTCAAAGCCCGCATCACCGACGACATGAAGGCCGCCATGCGCGCCAAGGAAACCGAGCGCCTGGCCACCATCCGCCTGCTCACGGCGGCGATCAAGCAGAAGGAAGTGGACGAGCGCATCGAACTCGACGACGCCGCCGTGGTGGGCGTGATCGACAAGATGGTCAAGCAGCGCAAGGACTCCATCGCCGCCTTCGAACAGGGCAACCGCCCGGATCTGGCGGCCAAGGAAGCCGCCGAACTGACCGTGCTGCAGGCCTACCTGCCCGAGCGCCTGTCGCCCGAAGCGGTGGCCGCGGAGGTGAAGGCGATCGTGGCCGAACTGGGCGCCAAGGGCCCGGGCGACATGGGCAAGGTGATGGGCGCGGTGAAGACGCGCCTGGCGGGCAAGGCCGACATGGGGCAGGTGTCGGCGGCGGTGAAGGCGGCGTTGGCGGGGTGAGCCCCGACGTGTCGCCGGGGGCGCGCCACATCCACTAGAAGCTGGCGCTCAACTGGAAGCCAGCGGTGGCCTTGGCGGTGCGAAAGCCCTCGGGCTTGTGCACCGGCGCGCCCAGGAACACGTCGTACTGCACAGGGCCCCAGCCGCCGCGCACGCCCAGCACCGCGCCGGCCAGGCGCTGTCCCACAAGCCACTGCGCGCTGGCGCCGCCCACGCGGCCCTGGTCCACGCCCAGGTAGAACTGCTGGCCGCTGTCGCCCAGCAGGAGGCTCAGGTCGTTGCGCCAGAGCCAGCCGCGCTCACCGATCAGGCTGCTCTCACCGTCGAAGCCGCGCACGCTGTAGCGCCCACCGATGGCGAAGCGCTCGTGCGGCGCGAGCGGCGTGCGCTCGCGCTGGCCGCGCCACTGGCTGCTGAGGTGCAGGCGCGCGCCCCACAGTTCGAAAGGCTGCGCCCAGGCGGCGTCCAGGCTCACCAGTTCGAAGCGCTCGGTCCCTTCGCCAAAGGCCTTCTCGGGCGCGGGCAGCGAACCGAAAGCACCGGTGCCGCGCTTGTAGGCCGCGCGCAGGTCCAACTGGGCGGAGCCGATCTGGCGGCGGTGATCGACACCCAGCTCCCAGCCACCTGTGGCGCGGCGCTGCACCGCCATCTCGGTGTCATCGATGAAGTTGCGCGACTGGCGCGCGAAGGCCTTGAGCCGCAGGGTGGTCTTGCTGAACCCGTCGCGGTGCACCAGTCGCGAGAGGGAGATGTCCTGCTGCCCGCCGTTGCCGCTGTAGCGGTAGTCCTGGGTCAGGCCGGCCACGCTCTGGAAGTAGCTGTGGCGGCTGGCGTTGAAGCCCAGCCCCCAGTGGCCCAGGGGCAGCGAGTAGTGCAGGCTGGCGTTGCGCGTGCCGCGTGGGCCCGGTTCGCCACCGCCCAGGTCGCGACCCTGGGTGTAGTAGAAAAGATCGTTGAGCGTCCACCAGTGGTCCACGCTGAGCGTGGCGCTGGCCTGGTAGCGGCCGGTGGTCGTGGCACCGCTGTCGTCGAGCGAGAGGTGCAGGCGCAGCGGGAAGGCCTGGCGCCATTGGATGAGCAGCTCGCTCTCGGTGGGCGAGGCGCCGGGCGCGATCCGGAAGTCGGCCTCGACCGTGGGGACGCGGCGCAGGTTCTCCATGGCCTGCTCGATGTCGCGCACATTGAGGATGTCCCCCACGCGGGCCGGCACGGCGTTGAGCTGCGTGGCGCGTGGCGAGGTGCCCTCGACGAAACGGATCGCGCCGATGCGCCCCGGCAGCACCGTGAGCGAGAGCGTGCCGCCGGACAGGTCCTGCCCCTCGAGCACCACCCGCGAGGTGACGAAACCTTGCGCCATCAGGTGCCGCTGCGCGCGCGACGCCGCCACCGACACGCCCGCGTGCCCCAGGCAGCGGCCGACGGCGGCGTCTTTCCCTTGCGTGAGCGCATCCGTCACCCAGTGGAAGGACTCGGCGGCCTCACCGCGCAGCGCCACACGCTGAACGGGAAAACACGGCGTCTCCTGCGCGGGCCAGTCCGGCACCGGGGGCAGTGCGGCGTTGCCACCGCCCACGGTGTCGGTGCCGCGCTGCAAGGCCTCGCGCTGCTGACGCTCGCGCTCGTCGGCGCGGCGCTGCTCGAGCTGGTCGCGCGCGGCGGCGTCGTTGGGGGTCTGGGCGTGAAGCGGGTGGCCGAACAGGCTGGCGGCCGCCATGGCGGACCACGACACCCAACGGGCGGCCCTGGCCGGCCCGGGTCGTTGATGAATGTGCACCTTGTTGTGACAGGCACCTTGAACCCGACCGTTTTCAGGCGGTCAGTTGGTGCCACTCCCTATGAACCGTTGGCGGCCCGGGCCCCATGCCCCGGCGAACGCGGCGCATTACAACCGCTGCACAACTGTTCAAGGGATGGGGGTATGCGGCCACCTCCTGCAGGCATGTGCAGGGGCGCGGGCGACCGTGGTGCGCGACACGCCCGAGTGCACCTCAGCCGAGGATGAGCGCCGTTCCCGCCACCGCCAGCACCGCCCCCACCCACGCCCCCCACGCCGGCCGGCGCCGGTACACCAGCCACAACAAGGGCAGCACCACGATGGGCGTGACCGAGGACAGGATGGCCACCAGCCCCGCCTGGCCGTGCTTCATGGCCTGCAGGATCAGCGTCATGCCCAGGGCCATGGCGATGGCGGCGCTGCCGAACACCTGGCCCGCCTCGCGCCAGCGCATCGGCTCGCGGGCGCGCGCCAGACCCCAACCACTGGCCCACAGCAGCGCGTGCGCCGCGAAGGCCGTGCTCATGCGCATGGCCGAGCCCGCCACAGCGTCGATGCCGCTGCTCATCAAGGGCTTGAGCATCAGCGTGGCGACCGACTGGCACAGCGCGGCCGCCAGGCCCAGCGCCACGCCCACCCAGAGCCGGCCGCGCGTCTGCTCCCAGGCGTGCGCCTCGTCCTCGCGCCGCCCGCGCAGGATCGCCAGCATCACGCCCGCCACCAGCAGGCCGCTGCCCACCAGTGCCCAGCCCAGCAGGGATTCACCGAGAAAGAGCCAGGCGAACGCGGCCGAGAACACCGCATGCGTGCCGAAGAGCACGCCGCTGCGGCGCGGACCGAGGCGGTTCATGCAGGCGAACAGCGCGGTGTCGCCGATGAAGATGCCGATGACACCCGAGAGCGCGAGCAGGCCGAAGGCCGAGGCATCCAGACTGCGCCAGCCGCCGCTGGCGAGCGCGATGGCCCACAGCAGCAGTGCCGCAAAGAACATGCGCCAGCGGCTGAAGGCGATGGCGCCCAGGCGCTGCGCGGCGGGCGCCGAGAACAGCGCTGCGATGGCCCAGCAGGCGGCCGCCACGAGCGCGAGCGCCTCGGGCCGCAGCACGGAGTCAGCTCCCTGCGACCTTCATGCGGTTCACCAGCACCGAGCCCACCGTCTTGGCGCCGTAGTTGTAGGCGTCCGCGCCCACGGCCTCGATGCCCATGAGCATGTCGCGCAGGTTGCCGGCGATGGTGATTTCCTGCACCGGGTAGGCGATCACGCCGTTCTCGACCCAGTAGCCCGAGGCACCGCGCGAGTAGTCGCCCGTGACGGGGTTGACGCCCTGCCCCATGAGCTCGGTGACGAACAGGCCGCGGCCCAGCTTCTTCAGCATGGCGTCGAGGTCGTCGCCGGGTTTCGTGCGCCGGCTGGTGAGGGTGAGGTTGTGCGAGCCGCCCGCGTTGCCCGTGGTGCGCATGCCCAGCTTGCGCGCCGAGTAGGTGGACAGGAAGTAGCCCTGCACCACGCCGGCGTCGACAACACGCCGTGCGCGCGTCTGAACGCCTTCGTCGTCGAAGGGCGAGCTGCCCTTGCCGCCGCGCACGAAGGGGTCTTCGTCGATGTCCAGGTGCGCGGCCATGGCGGGCTTGCCCAGGCTGTCGGCCAGGAAGCTGGTCTTGCGGTAGAGCGCGCCGCCGCTGGTGGCTTGCACGTAGGCGCCCAGCAGGCCCGCGGCCAGGGGCGATTCGAACAGCACCGGGCATTCGGTGGTGGCGATCTTGCGCGCGCGCAGGCGAGAGAGCGCCCGCTCGGCGGCGTAGCGGCCCACCACCTCGGGCGAGGCCAGGTCCTGCGGCGCGCGCATGGAGCTGTACCAGTAGTCGCGCTGCATCTGCGCGCCCTTGCCCGCGATGGGCGCCACCGACAGGCTGTGGCGCGAGCTGGCGTAGCCGCCGCTGAAGATGCCCCGCCCGCCGCGCTGCCCGCCGCGCATGTGTTCGCTGAAGAAGTGCGACTGCTGCGCGGACACGCTGGCGCCTTCGCTGTTGGTGATCTGCTTGCTGGTGGCGAAGGCCGCGGCCTCGCAGGCCAGGGCCAGTTCGGCGGCCTGTTCGGAGGTGATGGCCCAAGGGTGGAAGAGGTCCAGGTCGCGCAGGCGGTCGGCCTCGGTGGCCACGTCCTGCGCGTCGGGCAGGCCGGCCACCGGGTCTTCGGCGGTGAAGCGCGCGATGTCGTAGGCCGCCTGCACGGTCTGGCGCACGGCGGCGGCGGAGAAATCGGAGGTGCTGGCGTTGCCGCGCCGCTGGCCCAGGTACACGGTGACGCCCAGCGACTTGTCGCGGTTGCGCTCCACGTTCTCCAGCTCGGCCTTGCGCACCGAGACGCTGAGGCCCGCGCCCTCGGACACCTCGGCCGCCGCGTCGGCCGCGCCAAGCGACTTGGCGTGCGTGAGCGCCAGGTCGACCAGTTCCTCGAACTGGTGGCGGCTGTACTGGAATCCGGGCAAGGGGGTGTTCGAGGCGGTCTTGGACATGGCGGCCGCTATGATACGGGCCCCCTTTGCGCGGCGCCCGCCGCCACGCACAAGCCCCACCATTCCCCATGTCGCGCAAACCCACCCGAGGCTATTTCGTTCGCGGTCACTTCGTGGCCGAGGGCAGCGAGCTGGACCAGGAACTCAAGCGCGACGCCAAGGGCGGCGAGCTGAGCAAGACCGACCTGAAGAAGCTCAGCGAACGCCTGCAGAACCTGGGCGAGCAACTGCTCACGCTGCCCGCCGGGCCCTTCGATCGCCTGGGCCTCGACGACCGCCTGGTCGATTCGCTCGCCGAGGCGCGGCGCATCACCAACTTCGAGGGCCGGCGCCGGCAGATGCAGTACATCGGCAAGCTCATGCGCAAGCTGCCCGAGGACACCATCGCCGCCATCGAGACCGCGATCGACGAGCAGCACCGGCCCTCGGCCGAGGCCACGCTGCAACTGCACCAGGCCGAGCAATGGCGCGACCGCCTGATCGCCGACGACGAGGCCCTCACGGCCTGGCTCGCGCTCGACCCCGAGGCCGACGTGCAGCAGTTGCGCACCCTCATCCGCCAGGCGCGCAAGGATGCGCAGGCCGTGAAGGAACGCCCCGGCGAGGCGCAGCGTCACGGCCGGGCCTACCGCGACATCTTCCAACACGTCAAAGCCGCGCTGGCGCGTGGCGACGGCGACGAACCCGGCGACAAGGAATGAGCGACACCCTCCCCGCGCACGACCCGGTGCGCATCGGCATCGTCTCCATCAGCGACCGCGCGAGCAGCGGCGTCTACCAGGACCAGGGCCTGCCCGCGCTGCAGGAGTGGCTCACGCGCGCGCTGAAGAACCCCATCACGTTCGAGGCCCGTCTCATCCCCGACGAGCAGGAGCGCATCAGCGCCACGCTGATCGAACTGGTGGACATGGGCTGCGCCCTGGTGCTCACCACCGGCGGCACGGGGCCCGCCAAGCGCGACGTGACGCCGGAGGCCACGCTGGCCGTGGCGCACAAGGAAATGCCCGGCTTCGGCGAGCAGATGCGCCAGGTGAGCCTGGCCTTCGTGCCCACGGCCATCCTCTCGCGCCAGGTGGCGGTGGTGCGCGACGAGACGCTCATCATCAACCTGCCCGGCCAGCCCAAGGCCATCGCCGAGACGCTGGAAGGCGCGAAAAACGCCGACGGCACGGTGCGCGTGAACGGCATCTTCGCCGCCGTGCCCTATTGCGTCGACCTGATCGGCGGGCCCTACATCGAAACGCACGAAGCCGTCATCAAGGCCTGGCGGCCGAAAAACGCGGTGCGCCCGGCGCGCTGAAGCCCACATCCGAGGAATCGTCCATGAAGATCGAGAAAGACACCGTCGTCACCCTTACCGCGCGCATCCAGAACGCCCAGGGCAAGGTGCTGGAAGACGGCAAGACCGCGCGCGCCTACCTGCACGGCGGCTACGGCAACACGCTGCACGGCATCGAGGTCGCGCTCGAGGGCCAGGAAAAGGGCTTCGGCACCACCATCACGCTGCAACCCTCGCTGGCCTTCGGCGAGCGCGACGAGTCGCTGGTCACCACCATTCCCAAGACCCAGTTCCCGCCCGGCATCAAGGTCGGTGGCCAACTGGAGGGCAGCGACGAGCAGGGCCGCCGCCACCTCTTCACGGTGATGAAGATCAAGGGCGACACCGTGCACCTCGACGGCAACCACCCGCTCGCCGGTGAGGACCTGACCATCACCCTGAAGGTGCTGGACGTGCGCGCGGCCTCGCCCGAAGAGGTGCAGCACGGCCACGCGCACGGCGCGCACGGCCATCACCACTGAGCTCGGCCGCGCGGAGGCGCCGGCCGGTCAGAACCGGTGCACGTAGCCCAGGCTGGTGGTGGTGATCTCCTGCTTGCCACTGCCCACGAAGTTCAGATCGAAGCGGTTCCACTCCAGCACGATCGACGAACGCGGCGTGAAATCGAAGCCCACGCCCAGGCCATAGGAGGGCTCCCAGCCACTTTCCTTGCCGCCCGAGAGGCCGGACGCCGGCAGCACCTCCGAATCGGTACGGCCGTACAAGGCGCCGAGCTTGCCGTACACACTGAAGCGGCCCAGCGGGACGCGTCCCACCAGGCTCAGATTGAGGCCGTGCGCCTTCACCCGGCCGCCGCCCCGATCGGCGCGGCCAAAGTCGATCAAGCCGATCTCCCCACCGATGTACTGATTGAACATGCCGCCGGAATACAGGTGGAAGGCGTTGTCGCTGTCGTCGCACGCGAAACCACCGCCGCCGCAGGGCGCGTCCCAATCGGTCACGCCCACGTTGAAGCCGATGTAGCCATGGCTGGTGTAGGGCACAAGGGAGTAGTTGCCTTCGGACCAGCTGTACATGCTCCGCGGTTGTTGCGCCGGGTAGTTGTTGCCCGGCGACGGACTGGCCTGGGCCGTGGGTGTGCCGCTGGCCGTCTGGGCGCTCGCGCCACCCGCCGCCAGGGCCAGGGCCAGCGCGGCCATGGGCCAGGTCCTGTGGATGCGTGGGAATGGGGTCATGGTCTTGCTCCTCGTGGATGGATGGAACGCTGCGCCAGGACATGGGAGGCAGCGCCCCGCCGGGGCAATCGCTGTTCCAGGGTGCCAGCGCTCAGGCGCGCCGCCGCCCCGCGGCCTTGGCCGGCGCGCGCTTGCCGCCGCCCCCGCCCCCACCTTTGCGCTGCGACAAGCTGCGCGCCAGCAACTCGGTGAGGTCCACCACATTGCTCGCCGTCTCGGCGCGCGGCGCCTCCTCGATCGGCGTCACGGTCTCCACCTCACCGGCCTCGCGCTTGCGTTGCACCAGCGCCTGCACCGCGTCCACGAAGCGGTCTTCATAGGCCTCGGGCTTCCAGGGCGCGGTCATGTCGGCGATGAGCTGCGTGGCCATCTTGATCTCCGCCGCCTTCAAGCCCAGGGCCGTGCGCCCGGCCGGCGGCAGCTTCAATTCGTCCATGGGCCGGATCTCGCTGGCCCAGCGGATGGTGTTGAGCATCAGCGCCGGGCCCAGCGGCACCAGCACGGCCAGGTGCTCCTTGGTGTGCATCACCACGCGCGAGATGCCGATCACGCCCGCTTCCAGCATGGCCTCGCGCAGCAGGGCGTAGACCTTGCCACCCTTGCCGATGGGCTCCAGGTAGTAGGGCTTCTCCAGCAGCGGGAAGGCGATCTCCGCGGCCTTCACGAAGGCCTCGATCTCGATGGTCTGCGTGGACTCGGGGTAAGCGGCCTTGATCTGCTCGTCGCTGACGATCACGTACTCGCCATCGTCCTGCTTCACGCCCTTGACGATGTCGGCGCTCTTGATGGGCTTGCCCGTGCGCTTGTTGATGCGCTGGTAGCCCACCGGGTCCATGCTGCGCTTGTCGAGCCAGTCGAAGTCGATGCCCGTCTCCTGCGCGGCGGGAAACAGGGCCACGGGCACGTGCACCAGGCCGAAGCTGATGGCGCCCTTCCAGACGACGCGGGAGGCCATTACGTGTTCTCCGGTGAGTAGCCCAATCGTTTCATGGCGGCGGTGAGCGTGCGCGCGCGGCGCGGGTAGTCGGCCCAGGGTTCATTGCCGGTCGCCAGCCGCTCGTGCACGTTGCGCACGGTCCAGTGGTCGCCGCCCTTGAGCGCGTCGAGCTCGCTCCAGTCCACCGGCACCGACACGCCCATGCCCGGCCGTGCGCGCGCCGACCAGGCGCTGACCGTGGTGGCGCCGCGCCCGTTGCGCAGGTAGTCCACGAAGACCTTGCCCACGCGGTTCTTCGGCCCGCTCTTGGCGACGAAACGGTCCGGCAGGGTGCGCGCCATGTGCTGCACCACGGCCTTCGAGAAGCCCTTGACCGTGTCCCAGCCATGTTGCGGTCGCAGCGGCACCACCACGTGCAGGCCCTTGCCGCCACTGGTCTTCAGGTAGCCGACCAGGCCCAGTTGATCGAGCAAGGCCTGCATCAACTGCGCCGACTCCTGCACGCGGGACCAGGCCACCCCCTCGCCGGGGTCGAGGTCGAACACCAGGCGGTTGGGCTGCTCGAAGCGGCGGTGCGAGGCGTTCTGCGTGTGCACTTCCACCACGTTCCACTGCGCGGCCGACAGCAGGCCGCGTTCGCTGGCCACCGCGATCCACGGCGCGTGGCCGGGCGAGAGCGCCGGATCAAGCTGTGCGATGCCGGGCAGCTCCGCTTCCATGTGCTTCTGGAAGAAGCGCTGGCCCGCGATGCCGCGCGGCGCGCGCAGCAGGGCCACGGGGCGCTCGCGCAGGTGGACCATCATCAGTTCGCCCACGGCTTCGTAGTGGCGCACCAGGTCCAGCTTGGTCAGGCCGCTGCGGCGGTCGATCACGCGCTGCGGATTCGTCACGCGCAGGCGGGCGGCGCCGGCCGTGGGCGGCTGGGCCGGCACCACGGGCTCGGCCGGTTCCGGCACCGGCGCGGGCGGGTCGGTGGGTTTGGGGATTTCTCGCGTCACCTCTCGGGCCTCCTTGTCTTCGCGCAGGCCGACGAACACGCCCTGGCGGATGTTGCCGCCGTGCGTCCAGGCCGCGAAGGCGATTTCGGCCACCAGGCGCGGTTCCACCCAGTGCGGCCGGCTCGGGGGACGGGTGGCGTCGGCGAAGGCCGGGGTCGCCCGCTCCAGGGCCTTGAGCTGGCGGTGCAAGCGGGCCAGGGTGCGCGCATCGAAGCCGCTGCCCACGTTGCCCACGTGCCGCAGGACGCCCTGGCCGTCGTACACGCCCAGCATCAGCGAGCCGAAACCGGCGCGCGTGCCCTGCCCCTCGGTGAAGCCGCCGATCACGAACTCCTGGCGCAGGCCGCACTTGATCTTGAGCCAGTCGTCGCTGCGCCGGCTGCGGTAGGGCGCGTCCTTGCGCTTGGCGATCACGCCTTCCAGGCCCAGCCGGCAGGCCGACGCCAGCACGTCGCGGCCCGGCACCTCCAGGGCCGCGCTCAGGCGCACGCTGTCGGGCGGCGTGGGCCCGAGCAGGCGCTCCAGCAAGGCCCGGCGTTCTTGCAGAGGCGCGGCACGCAGGTCGTGCCCGCCGGCGTGCGGCAGGTCGAACAGGTAGAGCACCAGCTCGCCGGGGCGGGCGCGCTCCAGCGTCTGCTGCAGCACCCCGAAGTCGGGCAGACCGCGATCGTTGAAGGCCACGAGCTCGCCGTCGTACCAGCCCGGCGGCAGTTTCATGCCCGCCAGGTCCCGGCACAGGGGCTTGAGCCGGTGTGTCCAGTCCAGCCCGCCGCGCGTGATGAGCCGCACGCCGCGCGCGTCGATGCGCGCGAGCAGGCGGTAGCCGTCGAACTTGAGCTCGTACAGCCAGTCGCCGTCGTCGGGCGGCAGGACCTCGACGCGAACGGCCAGTTGGGGCGAGAGCGCGTCCGGCAGGTCGGCGGCCACGGCGGCGGCGGGCCAGCCGGCCGGCGCCGGCATGCCCAGGGCGGACACGCTGTCCGGGCCCGCCTCCAGCACGTCGAACTCATCCGCCGGGCGCGCGAAGTCGTCGCGCTCCTTGATCAACAGCCAGACGGGCTTTTTCTCGTCGCCACCCTTCATGCGGACCAGGGCCCAGCCACCGCGCAGCTTGTGGCCGCTGAGGTCGAACTTCAGGTTCCCGCTGCGCAGGCCCTTGCGCGGGTCGCCGCGCGGGCGCCACTGGCCTTTGTCCCACACGACGACTTCTCCCGCGCCGTACTGCTTGGGCGGGATGGTGCCTTCGAACGATGCGTAGGCCACGGGGTGGTCCTCCACTTCGACGGCCATGCGCTTGTCGGCCGGGTCCAGGCTGGGCCCCTTGGGCACGGCCCAGCTCTTCATCACACCGTCGAGTTCGAGCCGGAAGTCGTAGTGCAGCCGGCGCGCGTGGTGCTTCTGCACGACGAAACCCAGGCCCTCGCCGGCGTCGGCCAGGGCCGCTCCCGGCTCGGGCGTGACGGAGAAGTCGCGCTTGGCCTGGTAGCGCCGCAGGGCCCCCTTGGCACCCGCGGACGCGCCCATCATTGCGAGGGCGATGTGCCCGACCCGCCGGGCGACGGTGGGGTGGCCGGTGGTTCGGTGGGCTGCGGCGTGGCAGGCGCCGGCGTGCTGCCGGGCGCACCCGGAGCGGGCTGCATGCCTGGTGGCACGCTGTTGTCGTTGCGCCGCTGGTCGGCGGGATCGGTGGTGCCGGGCGAGGTGCTGGGCGAGGTGCTGGGCGAGGGCGACACGTTGCGGTCACAGGCACTCAGCGCGCAGGCCGCCACGAGCGCGACCAGGGCGCCCAGGCCGGCAGAAGTACGGGATTGCATTCGCATGGGGAAAACCTCCGTGGAAACGGACCAACAGGGGTGTTGGACGGGCTGTCCCGGCAATCCGGGTTCCCACGGGGCGGCGGCCCGTCGGGCCGCGCCCTTACTTGCCGACGAGCTGGTTGAGCTTGTCGGCCTCGAAGTGCTCCACGCGCTGGGCGTCCGTGGGCACGCAGTCGCGCTCGCGGGTGTTGGCCAGCTTCTCGATCGCCTGCCACAGCAGCGCGATCTGGTGCTCCTGGCTGGCGGTGCTGTCGATCAGGCCGCGCATGGCCTGCGACAGCGGGTCGTCTTCCTGGGTGATGCCGTAGGCCGAGAACTTCGGCGCGCCCTCGGTCACGTCCGCGCTCTCGCCCTTCTTGCTGGGGATGATGCGCGCCGGGATGCCCACCGCCGTGGCACCGGCCGGCACCGGCTTGATGACCACCGCGTTGCTGCCGATCTTGGCGCCGTCGCCCACCTCGAAGCCGCCCAGCACCTTGGCGCCGGCGCTCACCACCACGTCGCGGCCCAGCGTGGGGTGGCGCTTGGTGCCCTTGTAGAGCGAGGTGCCGCCCAGGGTGACGCCCTGGTAGATCGTGCAGCCGTCGCCGATGACGGCGGTTTCACCCACCACGGTGCCCATGGCGTGGTCGAAGAACACGCGCTCGCCGAGCGTCGCGCCGGGGTGGATCTCGATGCCGGTGAAGAAACGGCTGAGGTGCGAGATGAAGCGGCCGAGCCACTTGAACCCGTGGTTCCAGCACCAGTGCGCGGGCCGGTGCAGCACCACCGCATGCAGGCCGGGGTAGCAGGTCAGCACCTCGAAGGTGCTGCGCGCGGCCGGGTCGCGCTCGAGGATGCACTGGATGTCGGAGCGGAGGCGTCGGAACAGCATGGGGCGGCCAGTCTAGCGTTTCGCGCGCTCGGCGGTCTGCAGCATGGCGCGGGCGACACCGCGAAGAATGTGGACTTCCTCCTCGCTCGGTTGCGCGCGATTGAAGAGTTGGTGCAGGCGCGGCATGAGCTTCTTCGGCGCGGCGGGGTCCAGGAAGTCCACCGCCACCAGGGCCTGCTGCAGGTGATCGAGCATGCCCGCCACGGCCGCCGCGTCGGCCGCGGGGCGTTCGGCCACGGGCGAGGCCACCGCGAAGCCGCCCAGGGCCTGGCGCCAGTCGTAGGCAATGAGCTGCACCGCCGCCGCCAGATTGAGCGAGCCATAGCCCGCTGCGGTGGGAATGGACAGGGCCACATGGCAGCGGTACACGTCCTCGTTGGCCATGCCGAAGCGCTCGCTGCCGAACAGGAAGGCCACGCCCTGCGGCGGCGCGGGCTCGGCCATCAATGCGGCGAAGTGCTCGCGCGGCGCGCGCGTGGGCGGGCCGAAGTCGCGCGGCGTCATGGCGGTGGCGCACAGGTGGGTGATGCCGTCCAGGGCCTCGTCCAGCGTGTCGACCACGCGCGTGTTGGCCAGCACGTCATTGGCGCCGCTGGCGCGCTGGATGGTTTCCTCCTTGCGCAGCACGTTGGGCCAGCGCGGTCGCACCAGCACCAGCTCGTCGAAACCCATGACCTTGAGCGCGCGCGCGGCGCCGCCGACGTTGCCGGCGTGGCTGGTTTCGATGAGGATGAAGCGGGTTTTCATGGGGAGAGCGGCGTTTCGGGCGGCCGAG
>NZ_DATIGV010000156.1:0-5714 GCF_035481345.1 Hydrogenophaga sp.
TGGTCTGGAAGGCGATGCCGTCGATGACGCCGATGATGTCGTTGATCTTCCTGGAGCTCTGATTGATCTCGTCCATGGTGGTGACCACCTGCGAGACCACCGAGCCGCCGCGCGCGGCCACCTCGGCGGCGGTCGCCGCCAATTGATTGGCCTGCCGCGCGGAGTCCGCGCTCTGGCGCACCGTGCCAGTGAGCTGCTCCATGCTGGCCGCGGTCTCCTGCAGGTTCGACGCCGCCTGCTCGGTCCTCGTGCTCAGGTCCTGGTTGCCCTTGGCGATCTCCGCGCTGGCCACGTGCATGCCGCCCACGCCGTGGCGGATCTCGCCCACGATGCGCGCCAGCCCGTCCTGCATGCGCGCGATGCCCGCGATCACGCGCGCCGTCTCGTCGCGGCCGCGCGTGCGCAGCTGGGCCGTCAGGTCGCCCGCCGCCACGCGCTCGATGGCGCGCGCCGCTTCGTCCAGGGGCCGCGTGATGCGCCCGCTGATGACATAACCCAGGCCCAGCGCCAGGGCCAGCACCACCAGCGCAGCGGTCACGGTCACGCGCACGGCCTGGCGCTGCAGACGGGCCAGCGCTTCCACCATGCCGTCCACGCGGGCGCTCACCGCCCCGCTGATCTCGTTGAAGGCATCGTCGGCCGCGCGCACATCGGCCTTGGCCGGCTCCATGGCCTGGTTGGCGCGCCAGGGATCGTTGATCTCGCCCCGCGTGATGCCGGTGTGGATGGTGTTCACGGCGTCGCGGTACTTGCCCAAGCCCGCGGCCATGCGGTCCAGCGCGTCCTGCTCGGCAGGCAACAGCATGGGCCGCAGGCCCGACAGGCGCTCCAGCCCGGCCGCCACCTGCGCCTGCCAGGCCTTGTGGTACCGCTCGAACC
Organism: Hydrogenophaga sp.; assembly: GCF_035481345.1. Taxonomy (GTDB): domain Bacteria; phylum Pseudomonadota; class Gammaproteobacteria; order Burkholderiales; family Burkholderiaceae_C; genus Hydrogenophaga. The sequence goes on from NZ_DATIGV010000156.1 coordinate 880, forward strand.
CGGCCTCGTCGGCCAGATTGAGGAACAGGTCTTTTTCGTAGCGGCGCATGTTGCCGACGTCGGCGCGCACCTCGCCCAGAGCGCGCAGCGCACTCACCTCGGTCTGCACCATCTGCTGGCTGGCGGATACCGCTCGGTCGAGGCTGACGAAGGCCGACGCGGCCACGGCGAAGATGCCCAACGCGCACAGCGCGAGCAGCAGCGCCAGCTTGGCGCGAACGGAGATGTGGGAGAGCCAGTTCATGTTCAAAGCGATAAGGGGAAGTCCGGTACTCACGGCACCGCCACTCGTTTCTTCGGAACCCCACCCCCCATCTTGAGCACCGCCCGTCGCGGCGACGCGCGCCCATCGCTTGTCATGCCCTTGGCACAAAACCCTGCTTCGCTCCCAATTTCATAGCGAACAAGTCATTTGAGTGTCAATTCCATGACAGACATCGCCCCGCCACCCGTGGGGCCACGCCGCGCGCCTGTATAAACCCGCGCTTATGAACCGCAACCTCTGGCTCCTGGCCGCCGCCCAAGGCCTGTTCCTCACCAACAACGTGGTGTTCATCACCATCAACGGTCTGGTGGGCCTGGCGCTCGCGCCGCTGGGCTGGATGGCCACGCTGCCGGTGATGGGTTACGTGGTGGGCGGCGCGCTGGCCACGCCCCTGGTGGCGCGCGCGCAGCGCCGCCTCGGGCGCCAGGCCTCGTTCCAGCTCGGGCTGGTCGTGGCGCTGCTGTCGGCGCTGCTCTGCGCCTGGGCCGTGTCGCTGGGCGCGTTCTGGCTGCTGATCGCGGGCACGGTGATCGCCGGCTACTACAGCGCCAACGGGCAGCTCTACCGCTTCGCCGCGGCCGAACTGGCGGCACCCGCCTTTCGCGAGAAGGCCGTGTCGCTGGTGCTGGCGGGCGGGCTGATCGGCGCGGTGCTGGGCCCCAACCTGGCCGTGCGCACCCGCGACCTCACCGAGGTGCCGTTCGCGGGCGCCTACCTGGCGCTGGGCGTGGTGGCGCTGCTGTCGATGGCGGTGATGGCGTTCCTGCGCTTTCCCCCGGCACCCGAGCGGGCGGTCGGTGCGCCCGAGGGCCGGCCCCTGGCCGAGATCGTGCGCCAGCCCGTGTTCATCGTCGCCGCGGCAGGCGCGGCGCTGGGCTATGGCGTGATGAACCTGCTGATGGCGGCCACGCCATTGGCCATGCAGGTCTGCGGCCTGCCGTTCGAGGACGTGGCCCTCGTGCTCGAATGGCACGTGATTGGCATGTTTGCCCCGGGCTTCTTCACCGGGCACCTGATCCGCCGCTTCGGCGTGCTGCCGATCATGGGCGTGGGCGTGGCGCTGAACCTGGCGTGCATCGCCATTGCCCTGACGGGCGTGGACCTGCACCAGTTCCTCATCGCGCTGTTCCTGCTCGGCGTGGGCTGGAACTTCCTCTTCACCGGCAGCACCGCGCTGGCGCTGCAGGCCTGGCGCCCCGAGGAAAAAGACCGCGCCCAGGCCGCCATCAACTTCGGGGTGTTCGCCACCATGGCGCTGACCTCCTTCGCCTCCGGCGCGCTGGTGACCACGCAGGGCTGGACCTGGCTCAACCTGGGCTCCTTGCTGCCGGTGGCGCTGCTGGCCCTGGCCTTGCTGTGGCTTGCCCGCCGGCGGCGCGCCACCCACAATGCCGCCTGACGCGCGGAACGGTTCCGCGACACGGGAGAGGCACATGGGACTTCTGGATGCCGTGCTCGGGCGATCAGCTCGGCGGTGCGCTGGGTCCCGACCTCATGGGTACGCTGGGCGGCCTGCTCGGTGGGCTGATGCGCCGCTGCAGCCCGCCTGAAGGACGCGCCGGCCTCAGGCCGGCGCAGGCGCGCGCCGGTCGAGCCACTGCCGCAGCGTGTCGAACACGGCGGCGTTGTCGCGCTCGTTGAAGATCTCGTGGTACAGGCCATCGAAGCGGCGCGCCACCACCATCGGCGCGGGCGCCGCGCCCGCGAAGGCCGCGCTGCCGGCGGGGTTCACCAGGTGGTCGTCGCCCGCGAACATCAGCAGCGTGGGCACCGACCAGCGCGCCGCGGCGGCGCGCACCACGGGACCGTTGTCGTCGATGAAGCGCGCCAGGCGCGCGCTGATGCGGTCGTGCACGCGCCGGTCGCGCCGGTAGGCCTGCACCACGGCCGGGTCGTGCGAGATCTTGCTCGCATCGAGCCCGTTGCCCAGCGTGCTGTCGGGCGACAGCCGCATCATCAGGCCGATCAGCCAGCGTTTGAAGCCCGAGAGCCCCGAGTCCAGCGCGGGTGAGGACAGCACCAGGCCGTCCACCCGGGCCATGCCGCGCTGCACGAAGGTGGCACTGACCAGCCCCCCCATGCTGTGGCCCAGCAGGATCAGCGGGCAGGACCAGGGTTCGGCGATGTGGCGGCGGGTGTCGTCCACCATTTCATACAGGTCGTCGAGCAGGGCGTCGTCGTCGGGCAGCACGCCGGGCGCGCCACCGGAATCGCCGTGGCCGCGCTGGTCGTAGGCGCGCACGAAGAAGCCCCATTCATTGAGGCGGTGCGCCACCTCGTTGTAGCGCCAGGCGTGCTCGCCCAGGCCGTGCACGATCAGCACCACGCCGCGCGGTCGCACGCGCGAGGGCAGGGGCCAGTCGTACAGCGCGAGGTTGAGGCCATCGCGGGCGGTGAACGGGGCTTGCGTGGTGTCGCTCATGCGGCGGCCTTGGTGCTCAAGGCATCCGCGCAATGACTTGCGCGACGCTGGCCGTGAGCCGGCGCGCGTAGTCCAGGTGCAGGAATTCGTTGGGCCCGTGCGCGTTGCTCTTGGGGCCGAGCACGCCGCAGACCATCATCTGCGCCGTGGGGAAGCCCTGGCTGAGCAGGTTCATGAGCGGGATGGTGCCGCCCTGGCCGATGGTGCCGCAGTCGGCACCGAAGTGGGCCTGGGACGCGTCCTGCAGCGCGCGCTCGAACCAGTCGGTGGTGGGTGGCGCGTTCCAGCCGCTGGCCCCGCCTTCGGACGAGAAGGTGACCTTGGCCTGGTAGGGCGCGTTGTCCTCCAGCAGGGCCTTGAGCTCCTGCACGGCCGAGGCCGCGTCCACCAGCGGCGGCAGGCGCAGGCTGAGCTTGAAGGCGGTGTAGGGGCGCAGCACGTTGCCCGCGTCCTTGAGCGCGGGGAAGCCTTCGGCGCCGGTGACGCTCAACGTGGGACGCCAGGTGCGGTTGATCAGGGCCTCGACCGGGTCGGTGGTGGTGGGCAGCGCGAACAGGGTGCTGCCACCGCAGTCGTGGTGGGCCCAGGGGAAGCGCTTGTAGATCTCGTCGCCGAGGATGGCGGCCGTGGCGCGCGCCTGCGCCAGGCGCTCGGCCGGCACCTCGCAGTGAAAGCTGGCGGGCAGCAGGCGGCCGGTGGCGCTGTCCTCCAGGCGGTCCAGCACCTGGCGCAGGATGCGAAAGCTCGAGGGCACCAGGCCCGAGGCGTCGCCGGAGTGGATGCCTTCGGTGAGCACCTCGACCTTGAGCACGCCGGCGGCCATGCCGCGCAGGCTGGTGGTGAGCCAGAGCTGGTCGTAGTTGCCGGCGCCGCTGTCCAGGCAGATCACCAGGCCCACGTCGCCCAGGCGCGGGCGCAGGGCGTCCACGTAGGGCAGCAGGTCGCCCGAGCCGCTTTCCTCGCAGGTCTCGATCAGGCCCACGATGCGCGGGTGCGCCACGCCCTGCGCCTTGAGCGCCTGGATGGCCGCCACGCTGGCGTACACCGCGTAGCCGTCGTCGGCGCCGCCACGGCCGTAGAGCTTGCCGTCGTCGATCTTGGGCGTCCAGGGCCCCAGGTCGCTGCGCCAGCCGGTGAACTCGGGCTGCTTGTCGAGGTGCCCGTACATCAGCACGGTCTGGCCCGAGGCGGGCGCGGGCGTGCCGTCCTGGCCCGCGCTGGCGGGCAGTTCGAAGAACAGCACCGGGGTGCGCGGGCGGCCACGCGCGTCGTTCAGGCGCACGACCTCCAGCGTGAGCCCGGGCACGCGCTGCTCGGCCACCCAGTCGGCGGCCGACTGCAGCACGCGGTCGAGCAGGCCGTGGGCGGCCCAGTCGGCGTCGAAGGCGGGGGACTTGGCCGGTACGGCCACGTAGTCGATCAGCGCGGGCACGATGCGATCGCGCCAACTGGCATCGACATGGGATTGCAGGGCCGCGGCGTCGAGCAACGGCTGGGGCAGGCGGGCGTTCATGGCGATCTCCGTCGGGATCGCCCGGTGCGGGCACTGCGCCCCTCTCAGGTGAACCCTGGGGGGAGTATAGGCAGGACCGGGCCGGCGCGACGCGGGCCGCCCGGCCGTTTCCTCAAGCGGTGGTACGGAAGCGGCCCACCACCAGGGCAAGCTGCTCGGCCTGTTCCTTCAGGCTCTGTGCGGCGGCCGCGCTCTCTTCCACCAGCGCCGCGTTCTGCTGCGTCATCTGGTCGAGCTGGTTCACCGCCACGTTCACTTGGCCGATGCCCTCGCTCTGCTCGCCCGAGGCCGCCGTGATCTCTCCGATGATGTCGCTCACCCGCTGCACCGAGCCCACGATCTCGCTCATCGTCTGTCCCGCATCGGCCACCAGGCGCGAGCCCGCGTCCACGCGCTCCACGCTGGCGCCGATCAGGCCCTTGATCTCTTTCGCCGCCTCCGCGCTGCGCTGCGCGAGGTTGCGCACCTCGCCGGCCACGACCGCGAAGCCGCGACCCTGTTCACCTGCGCGGGCCGCTTCCACCGCGGCGTTGAGCGCCAGGATGTTGGTCTGGAAGGCGATGCCGTCGATGACGCCGATGATGTCGTTGATCTTCCTGGAGCTCTGATTGATCTCGTCCATGGTGGTGACCACC
>NZ_DATIGV010000157.1:0-3276 GCF_035481345.1 Hydrogenophaga sp.
TGGTCTGGAAGGCGATGCCGTCGATGACGCCGATGATGTCGTTGATCTTCCTGGAGCTCTGATTGATCTCGTCCATGGTGGTGACCACCTGCGAGACCACCGAGCCGCCGCGCGCGGCCACCTCGGCGGCGGTCGCCGCCAGTTGATTGGCTTGCCGCGCGGCGTCCGCGCTCTGGCGCACCGTGCCGGTGAGTTGCTCCATGCTCGCCGCGGTCTCCTGCAGGTTCGACGCCGCCTGCTCGGTGCGGCTGCTCAGGTCCTGGTTGCCCTTGGCGATCTCCGCGCTGGCCACCTCGATGCCCTGGCTGGACTGATGCACCTGGCCCACCAGCGCACGCATGGCGTTCTGCATCGCCGCCAGCGCGCTCACGAGGCTTTGCGGGTGGCTGCTGTCGGGCATGGTGCCCGTCAGGTCGCCCTCGGCAATGCGGCGCACCGCCTGGCGCGCCACCGCCGGGTCACCGCCGAGTTCCTGGCGCAGGGTGCGCACCACCATGAAACCCAGGCCCAGGGCGACGCCGATGGCCAGCAGCGCCAGCCCCAGCGCGACCCAGCGCGCGCGATCGGCCTCGGCGTTCACCGAAGCGTGCGTGCGCGACGACAGCTCGCGCGAGGCCTTGCCCAGTTCCAGCAGCGCCCCGCGCAGCTTGCGCCACGCGGGCGTTTCCTGGGCATTGAGCGCCTGCACGGCCTCGACGCCGCTGCCGGTCTTCACCAGCGCCAGCACCTGGTCCTGCGCCTTCGCCTGGTCGGCGCGCAGGCCGGCCAGCGGCGCCAGCGCAGCCTCGCTGGGCGTGCCACGCGCCGCCTCCAGCGTGCCTTTGTGCGCGGCATCAAAGGCGTCGCGCGCCCCGTCCAGGTTCTTGTAGGCCTGCGGGTTGTTGGGGTCGAGCACGATGTTGCGCAGCGCCTGGCCCATCTGCAGACCCTGCGCGTACATCTCCTGCACGCCGCTGGCGATGGCCTGTTCGGTGTTGATGTACTGGTCGAACTGCGACTGCGTGCGCGTCAGCGACCAGATGCTGCCGGCCAGGCCCGCCACGAACAGCAGGGCCGGCGCCACGAAGGCCAGGATGAGGCGTTGGTTGAAATTCATTCTTCTTGCTCCCTCTCTGTCGGTGAATGGACGCGGGCCACGCCGCGCCGCGTGCGGATCAGCCCACCCGGAACACCTGGACGGCGGTGGCCAGGCGGCCCGCCTGCTCCCGCAGGCTCTCGGCGGCAGCGGCGCTCTGCTCCACCAGCGCCGCGTTCTGCTGCGTCATCTGGTCGAGCTGGCCCACGGCGGTGTTCACCTGGCCGATGCCGTCGCTCTGCTCCTGCGCGGCGGTGGTGATGTCGGTGACGAAGGCCGAGATCTTCTGCGCGTTGTCCACGATCTCGCCGATGGTGCTGCCGGCCTGGGCCACGAGCTGCGTGCCGGTCTGCACCTTGTCCACGCTGTCGCCGATCAGGCCCTTGATCTCCTTGGCCGCTTCCGCGCTGCGCTGCGCCAGGCTGCGCACTTCGGCCGCCACCACCGCGAAGCCGCGGCCCTGCTCGCCCGCGCGCGCCGCTTCCACGGCGGCGTTCAGGGCCAGGATGTTGGTCTGGAAGGCGATGCCGTCGATGACGCCGATGATGTCGCCGATCTTCTGGCTGCTGTGCTGGATCTCCTGCATGGTGGTGACCACCTGGCCCACCACCTGGCCGCCGCGCGCGGCCACCTCGGCGTTGGCCGCGGCCATGGCGCTGGCCTGGCGCGCGGCGTCGGCGCTCTGGCGCACGGTGCTGCTGAGCTGCTCCATGCTGGCCGCGGTCTGCTGCAGGTTGCTCGCGGTCTGCTCGGTGCGGCTGCTCAGGTCCTGGTTGCCGGAGGCGATCTCTTGCGACGCGGTGCCGATGCTGTCGGAACTGTTGCGCACATCGCCCACGATGCGCGAGAGAGAGGTCTGCATGCGACCCAGCGCGCGCAGCAGGTCGGCGATCTCGTCGCGGCCCGTGGCCTGCACCGTGCGCGTGAGGTCGCCCTCGGCGATGGCGTCGGCCAGGTGGCGCGCCTGGTCCACTGGCGCGCAGATGCTGCGCATGTTGGCCAGCGTGGTGGGCACCACGATGAGCGCGGCCAGGGCCAGTGCAATGCCGAACACCCACAGCGTCTGCTGGCTCGCGCTGTCGCTGCGCGCGCTCAGCGCGGTCACGTCCTCGCCCAGCGAGGCCTCCACCTGATCGAGCAGTTCCGTCAGACCCTTGTGCTGCTCGTGCGCGCGCCCCAGCATGCGGTTGGCGATCGTGGCCGTTTCGTAGCCACCGCTCTCGAGCTGGTGCGACACCGGCTCGATCGCGGCCATGTAGCCCTTCAGGCGTTCCTGCATCTGGGTCACCAGCGCGTCGCGCGCTTCGTCGCGGCCGGCCAGCAGCGTGCCCATGGTGGCGGCCGTCTTGTCGGCCTCGGTCTTCCAGCGCGCCTTGGCCGCGACCACCAGGTCGGGCTTCTCATAGGCGATGATCATGTCCTTCTCATGGCGCGTCATGGCGGCCATGGAGGCCTTGAGCTGGGAGAGCGTCACCGTCTCCTGGTAGGCGCGCTCGGTGAACTCGTTGGCCACGTTCGACAGCCGCCACATGCCCCAGAGGCCGGCGCCGCCGACGACGCCCAGCAGGACCAGCACCACGGCGATGGCGCCGATCATGCGCTGGCGCACGGTGAATTGCCGCATGAATGCTTGCATCTTGTTCTCTCCTGATTGAATGTCTTCGCCGATGGCCTGGCCTCAGTGCGCCAGGCGGAACACCTGCACCACTTCCGTCAGCCGTCCGGCCTGGTCGCGCAGGCTCTGCGCGGCGGCCGCGCTCTGCTCCACCAGCGCGGCGTTCTGCTGCGTCATCTGGTCGAGCTGGTTCACCGCCACGTTCACTTGGCCGATGCCCTCGCTCTGCTCCCCCGAGGCCGCCGTGATCTCTCCGATGATGTCGCTCACCCGCTGCACCGAGCCCACGATCTCGCTCATGGTCTGGCCCGCATCGGCCACCAGGCGCGAGCCCGCGTCCACGCGCTCCACGCTGGCGCCGATCAGGCCCTTGATCTCCTTGGCCGCCTCCGCGCTTCTTTGCGCCAGGTTGCGCACCTCGCCGGCCACCACGGCAAAACCCCGGCCCTGTTCACCTGCGCGGGCCGCTTCCACCGCGGCGTTGAGCGCCAGGATGTTGGTCTGGAAGGCGATGCCGTCGATGACGCCGATGATGTCGTTGATCTTCCTGGAGCTCTGATTGATCTCGTCCATGGTGGTGACCACC
>NZ_DATIGV010000158.1:0-29750 GCF_035481345.1 Hydrogenophaga sp.
GTGGCGCTGCAGCGCGGCCGCGGGGCCGGCCAGCATCAGGCTCATGGTGCCGGCCCGGGCGCGCGCCGGGCCGCCGGACATGGGCGCATCGATCGTGTCCACGCCCAGCGGGGCGAGCCGCGCGGCAATGGCCTCGGTGTCTTCGGGGGCGATCGTCGGGCACAGCAGCAGGGTCTGGCCGGGCCGCAGCGCGGCGGCGGCCCCCTGATCGCCCCACAGCACCTCGCGGCACTGCGCGGCGTCCACCACGACCAGGGCCAGCACGCCGCCATCGGCCAGGCACTCGACCGTCTCGCGTGCGCTGGCACAGACCGTGGCACCGGCCGCTCGGGCGCGCTCGGCGCAGGCGAGGTCGATGTCGTGCACGGCCACCGGCCAGCCGCGCTCGCGCAGGCGCTGCACCATGGCGCCACCCATCAGGCCGGCGCCGATGAAGGCAAGGGGAACGCGGTTCATGCTCAGGAGGGGACCAGGCGCTTGGCGCGCGAGATCGCCAGCAGCATGCCCAGCCCCACGCCCATGGTCACCATGGCCGTGCCGCCGTAGCTGACGAACGGAAGCGGCACGCCCACCACCGGCAGGATGCCGCTGACCATGCCCATGTTGACGAAGGCGTAGACGAAGAGGTTGAGCGTGAGCGCGCCGGCCAGCAGGCGCGAGAACAGCGTGGGCGCCTCGGCCGCGATGATCAGCCCCCGGCCGATGAGCGCGGTGAACCCCACCAGCAGCACCAGCACGCCCACCAGGCCGAACTCCTCGGAGAAAGCGGCGTAAATGAAGTCGGTGGTGCGCTCGGGGATGAACTCCAGGTGCGTCTGCGTGCCCTGCATGAAGCCCTTGCCCCAGACGCCACCCGAGCCGATGGCGATCATGCCCTGGATGATGTGAAAGCCCTTGCCCAGCGGGTCCTTGGTGGGGTCCAGCAAGGTGCATACGCGCTGGCGCTGGTACTCGTGCAGCACCTGCCAGTCCACGCCGGGCGCGCACCAGCTCGACTCATTGAAGATCAGCACCACGACCCCGACGGCCACCAGCACCACGGGCGGGATGATGAGCTTCCAGCTCAGCCCGGCAAAGAAGATGACGGCCAGGCCCGAGGCCATCACCAGCAGCGTGGTGCCCAGGTCGGGTTGCAGCAGGATGAGCGCGATGGGCACGGCCAGCAGGCCGCCCGCGACGATGAAGTCCGTGGCCTTGAGCAGGCCCTCGCGGCGGTGGAACCACCAGGCCAGCATCATGGGCATGGCGATCTTCATGAGCTCGCTGGGCTGGATCACGGTGACGCCGATGTCCAGCCAGCGCTGCGCGCCCTTGCGCACGATGCCGGCGAACTCCACGCCCAGCAGCAGCGCCACGCCCACGACGTACACCGGCAGCGCCAGGCTCATCAGGCGCTGCGGCGGAATCTGCGAAAACAGCAGCATCACGCCCGCACCGATGAGCATGTTGCGGCTGTGCTGGGCGAAACGGGTGCCGTGGTCGAAGCCGACGGAGTACATGGTGACCAGGCCGAGCGCGGCCATGCAGCAGACGATGACCAGCAGAGGCCAGTCGAAGCCCTTCATGAAGGGGATCGCGCGCTGCAGCAGACTGGGTTTGTCGAGGACGACGGCCATGGGGCGCGATTATCCTCAGTCGATGGACATTCCCGCCACGACCCACCTGCTTTACCTGCACGGCTTCCGGTCCTCGCCGCTGTCGATGAAGGCGCGGCTGATGGGCGAGCGCGTGCGTCGCCAGCACCCCGCCGTGACCTGGTGGTGCCCGCAACTGCCGCCCTCGCCGCGCGCGGCCGCGGAGCTGATCCGCCAGGTGACGGTCGACTGGCCGCGCGATCGCCTGGCGGTGATGGGCTCCTCGCTCGGCGGGTTCTACGCGCGCTGGTTCGCGCTGCAGACGGGCTGCCGGGCGGTACTGCTCAACCCCGCCAGTTGTCCCGCGCGCGACCTGGCGGCCCACATCGGCGAGCAGACCACTTGGCAGAACCCCGAGGAGCGCTTCTTCTTCGAGCCGGCCTTCGTGGACGAACTGCGGGTGCTCGAGGCCGACATCGCGCGGCTCGCGCCCCGGCACCCGGCCACCCCCGAGCGCCTGTTTGCGGTCATCGCCAAAGGCGACGAGGTGCTCGACTGGCGCGAGATGCAGGCCTTCTGCGCGGGTGGCGACGTCCGGCTGCTGGCGGGCGGCGACCACGCGATCAGCGATTTCGAGGCGCACATGGACGCGGTGTTCGGTTTCCTGCGGCTGGCCTGACGGCCGATGGGCCGGCCCAGGTGACGGCTGACATGGCCGGGATGGGACAATCCCGTCCATGCACATCCTGTTCGACGAGGCCGGCAAGTTCCTGACCGGCCGCCTGCTGTCCGAGGCCGAAAGTTCTCTTCAAGTGGAACTCGACTCCGGCAAGCGGGTGAAAGTGAAAGCGGCCAACGCGCTGCTGCGATTCGAGAAACCCTCGCCCGCCGAGCTCATGAAGGAGGCCACGGCGCTGGCCGAGGCCATGGAGCTCGAGCTCGCCTACGAATTCGCGCCCGATGACGAGTTCGGCTTCGCCGACCTGGCGCGCGAGTACTTCAGCGCCCAGGCCGGCACGGCCCAGCAGGCCGCCGCCCTGCTCACGCTGCAGAACGCGCCGCACTACTTCCGCCGGGCCGGCAAGGGCCGTTTCAAAAAGGCACCGCCCGAGATCGTGGCCCAGGCCCTGGCCGCCATCGAAAAGAAGAAAGAGCTGCAGGCCCGCATCGAGGCCTGGGCCGCCGAGCTGGTGGCCGGCCAGTGCCCCGAGCCGGTGCGCCAGCAGCTCTACCGCATCCTGTTCAAGCCCGACAAGAACGGCCCCGAGTACAAGGCCGTGGTGGAGGCCGCGCGCCAGAGCCACACCGCGCCCCTGGTGCTGCTGCAGAAGGCCGGTGCCATCACCAGCGCCTACCAGTTCCACTGGCAGCGCTTCCTGTTCGAGCACTTCCCCAAGGGCACGGGCTTTGCGGCGCTCAGCGCCCCGCCGGTGGCCGACGAATTGCCCTTGGCCCCGGTGCAGGCCTTCTCCATCGACGACTCCGCCACCACCGAGATCGACGACGCGCTCTCCGTGCAGGGCCTGGGCTCGGGCACGGTCACGCTGGGCATCCACATCGCCGCGCCGGGCCTGGCCATCGCGCCCGGCAGCGCGCTCGACGAGATCGCGCGCCAGCGGCTGTCCACCGTCTACATGCCCGGCCACAAGATCACCATGCTGCCCGACGCGGTGGTGGAGGCCTACACCCTGCAGGCGGGGCGCGACTGCCCGGCCGTGTCGCTGTACGTGGAGATCGACGAGGCCACGCTGGCCGTGGGCGCCAGCCGCACCGCGCTGGAGCGCGTGCCTATCGCCCACAACCTGCGCCACGACCGGCTCGACGCGATCGTCACCGAGGCCTGGCTTGGAGGCGAAGCGAACGCCGCGGCGCCGGCCGAGCTGGCCGGCCTGCAGCCCGCGCTGGTCTTCCTGCACCGCTTCGCGCGCGAACACAAGGCGCAGCGCGAGGTGGCGCGTGGCAAGCCCGAGACCTTCACGCGGCCCGACTACACGTTCAAGCTGGAAGGCGTGCAGGGCGACGAGCCCGCGGGCGACGAGCGCGTGCTCATCGGCACGCGCTCGCGCGGCGCACCGCTGGACCTGATGGTGGCCGAGGCCATGATCCTGGCCAACAAGACCTGGGGCCTGTGGCTGGCCGAGTGCGGCGTGCCCGGCATCTACCGCAGCCAGGCCAGCCTGCTGCCCGGCATCAAGGTGCGCATGGGCACCAAGGCGCTGCCGCACGCGGGCATCGGGGTGAAGGCCTACGCCTGGAGCACCTCGCCGCTGCGCCGCTACGTCGATCTGGTGAACCAGTGGCAGATCGTGGCCTGCGCGCGCCACGGCAAGACGGCCGCGCTGGCCGCGCCCTTCAAGCCCAAGGACGCCAACCTGTTCGCCGTGGTGAGCGCCTTCGACGCCGCCCACGCCGCCTACAACGGCTTCCAGGGCGGCATGGAGCGCTACTGGACGCTGCAGTACCTGCGCCAGAACGGCATCACCGAACTCACGGCCACGCTGATCAAGGACGGCCTGGTGCGCGCCGACACCCTGCCCCTGGTGCTGCCCGTGCTGGGCGCCGAGGGCCTGATGCGCGGCGCCCACCTGCGCGTGAAGCTCGGCGCCATCGACGACATCAGCCTGGAGGTGAACGGCACCGTCGTTGAACGCCTCGACCAGCCAGTGGAGGACGCCGCGGCGCTGGAATCCGAGGCCGAGGAGGACGAGGAAGAGCCGTTGGGCGCCCCGGTGGCGCTGGCCATCGATCTGGACGAGCCGGCCGCGGCCGATACCCCTGGGGACACCCCGCAGAACGGATAATCCCCCGCGTGAAATCCGCCCGCGCCAAGGCCGTCCACCGACTGAGGAACCTGAGCACGCTGCAGCTCGCGCTGCTCGTCTCGCTCGGCGTGCACGCGGCCCTGCTGGCGGTGCGCTTCGTCGACCCCGAGCGCTTCGACCGTGTGTTCCAGGACACGCCGCTCGAGGTGATCCTGGTCAACGCGCGCAGCGACCAGCGCCCCGAGAAGGCCCAGGCCATCGCCCAGGCCTCCCTGGCCGGCGGGGGCGACGCCGAGCGCGGGCGGGCCACCTCGCCGCTGCCGCCCGCGGCCACGGCCCGCCTGGGCGACACGCCCGACGAAGAGGTGCGCCGCCTCGAAGCCCTGATGGAGCAGCAGACCCAGTTGCTCGCGCAGGTGCGCCGCGCCCTGGCGACCATGCCACCGCCCGCCCCCGCCGCCGAGCGCCAGAGCCGCGAGTCCATCGAGCGCGAGCAGAAGCGCCAGGCCCTGGTGCGCGTGCTGGCCGAGATCGAGAAACGCATCAACGAGGAAAACGCGCGGCCACGCAAGCGCTACATCAGCCCGGCCACGCGCGAGGCGGTGTACGCGGTGTACTACGACGGCCTGCGCCGGCGCATCGAGCAGCATGGCACGGCCAACTTCCCCGAATCGGGCGGGCGCAAGCTGTACGGCGAACTCACCATGGTGATCACCGTGAACCACACCGGCCAGGTGCTCGACACCGAGGTGGTGCAGGGCTCGGGCAACCGCCTGCTCGACGGCCGGGCCCGGGCCATCGTGCGCGGCCTGTCCTTCGGCCGCTTCAACGAGGCCATGCGCCGCCAGGCCGACCAGATCGTGGTCGTCTCGCGCTTTCGCTTCACGCGAGAGGACGGCCTGCAGACCCAACTGTCGGGACAGTAGTGGTACGCGCCTTCGGTCGCTGGCTGCTGTGGTTGGTGCTCGCCGGGCTGGCGCTGCAGCTCTATTTCCTGGCCGGCATCGCGCTCATGGCGGTGGTCGACCCGCACAGCACCGCCTTCCAGCGCTCGGAGGCCTGGCGCGTGGCCGTGGCCAGCGCGCGCGGCGACACCGACTGGCGTTGGCGCCAGCGCTGGGTCGACGGCGAGCAGATCAGCCCCCACCTGTGGCGCGCGGTGGTGGCCTCGGAGGACGCGGGCTTCTTCGAGCACGGCGGCGTCGATTGGGAGGCGATCGAAAAGGCCTGGCAGAAAAACGAGCGCCGCCAGGAGCTGGCCGAGCGCCGCGCCGCGCGCAACCCCAACGGCACGGCGCGCGAGCCCAAGGTGGTGGGCGGCTCCACCATCACGCAGCAGCTCGCCAAGAACCTGCTGTTGTCGGGCGAGCGCACGATGCTGCGCAAGGGCCAGGAGCTGGTGCTCTCACTCATGCTCGAGCTCGTGCTCGACAAGCGCCGCATCCTGGAGATCTACCTCAACAGCGTGGAGTGGGGCGAAGGCGTGTTCGGCGCCGAGGCCGCCGCGCAGCGCTACTTCAACAAGCCGGCCGCGCGGCTCAGCGCGCACGAGGCCGCGCGCCTGGCGGTGATGCTGCCCTCGCCGCGCTTCTTCGAGACGCGCCAGGGCTCGGCCTACCTGGCGCGTCGCACGGGCACCATCGTCGCTCGAATGGGCGACGTGAAACTTCCATGAGGATCGCCGCCACCGCCGTGAGCTACTTCCTGCTGGGCCTGGTGCGCCTGCTCACCGGCGCGCAAGCGCGCTGGTACGGCTGCCCGCCCAAGGCCGAGCAGCGCATCTACTTCGCCAACCACCAGAGCCACGCCGACCTCGTGCTCATCTGGGCCGCGCTGCCGCAGGAGCTGCGCGTCATCACGCGCCCCATCGCCGCCAAGGACTACTGGACCGCCTCGCCGCTCAAGCGTTGGATCACCACCGAGGTGTTCAACGCCGTCTACGTCGAGCGCGAGCGCAAGGGCGACGAGGACCCGCTGGCGCCGCTGATCGCGGCGCTCGACAGCGGCGACTCGCTGATCCTCTTCCCCGAGGGCACGCGCGGCTTCGAGGAAGACCCGCAGCCCTTCAAGAGCGGCCTGTACAACCTGGCCATGAAGTTCCCCGAGGTGGTGCTGGTGCCCACCTGGATCCACAACGTACAGCGCGTGATGCCCAAGGGCGAGGTGGTGCCCGTGCCGGTGCTGTGCTCGGTGACCTTCGGTGAGCCGGTGAAGCCGGGCGCGGACGAACCGCGCGCCGATTTCCTCGCACGCGCCCGTCTCGCCGTCATGGCCTTGCGAGACATCTGATGACCGGCTTCCTGCGCGGCCTCACATCCGACCAGCAGGTCGGCCTGCTGTTCCTGGTGGTGTTCGGCCTGCTGGCGCTGGTCACGGTGGCGGGTGTGCTGCTCTCGCTGCGCGAGCGCCGCGCGCACGGCGACGACGCGGCCCTGGCCCAGCGCCGCCACGACAACGCGAACCTGCTGCGCGTGTCCTGGATCATGGCCGGTGTGTTCTGGATCGGCTGGGTCATGGGCCCTGGCGCGTCGCTGGCCCTGTTTGGCGTGCTCTCCTTCTTCGCGCTGCGCGAATTCATCAGCCTCTCGCCCACGCGGCGCGGCGATCACCGCAGCCTGGTGCTGGCCTTCTTTGTGGTGCTGCCCGTGCAATACGCGCTGGTGTGGAACGCGCAATTCAACCTCTTCACCGTTTTCATCCCCGTGTACGTGTTCCTGGCGCTGCCGGTGGTGAGCGCGCTGCGCGACGACCCGCAGCGCTTTCTGGAGCGCAACGCCAAGCTGCAGTGGGGCATCATGGTCTGCGTCTATGGCCTGAGCCACGTGCCCGCACTGATGCTGTTGCAGTTCCCGCGCTGGCTGGGCAACAACGCCTTCCTCGTGTTCTTCCTGGTGCTGGTGGTGCAGACCTGCATGCTGGTGCAGCACCTCACGGCGCGCGGGCGCCAGCGCCCCGTGGCGCCGGCCATCAGCGCGAGCTTTCACTGGCAGAGCTGGGCTTGGGGCCTGCTGGCGGGCGGCCTGCTGGGCGCGCTGCTGGCGGGCTTCACGCCCTTCAAGCCGCTGCCGGCGATGGCCATGGCCCTCATCGCCTGTGTCGCCGGATCGCTTGGCCACCTGGTGATGAAGGCCATCAAGCGCGACCGGGGCGTGACCAACTGGGGTGGCGAGCGCCGCTCGGTCACCGGCGCGGTGGGCCTGCTCGACCGCGTGGACGCGCTGTGTTTCGCTGCGCCGGTGTTCTTCCATTCGGTCCGCTGGACCTTCGGGCTGTGAACCCGCGCACTGGCACCCCATGAGAATCCTCGGCATCGACCCCGGCCTGCAGTGCACCGGCTTCGGCGTGATCGACACCGAAGGCCCGCGCCTGCACTACGTGGCCAGCGGCACCATCCAGACCAGCCCAAGGGACGGTGCGCTGCTGCCCGCGCGCCTGAAGGTGCTGTTCGACGGCATCACCGAGGTCACGCGCCGCTACCAGCCCGGGGTGGCCGTGTGCGAGATCGTGTTCGTGAACGTGAACCCGCAGGCCACGCTGTTGCTGGGGCAGGCGCGCGGCGCCTGCCTCACGGCATTGGTGGCCAACGGCTTGAGCGTGGCCGAGTACACCGCGCTGCAGCTCAAGAAGGCCGTGGCCGGCCATGGCCGCGCCAACAAGGAGCAGATGCAGGAAATGGTGAAACGCCTGCTGCAACTGCCCGGCCTGCCCGGCAAGGACGCGGCCGACGCACTGGGCCTGGCGATCACGCACGCGCAGGTGGCGCGCACCACGGCGGCCATCGAGCGCGTGGCGCCGCTGCGCGCGCGCACGCACGCCGCGTACAAGGCCGGCCGCAACTACTGAAGCAGGGCCTCGAGGTCGGCCAGGGTATTGGCCTCGTGCAAGGGCTTGTCTTCGCGCACGCGCAGCATGCGCGGGAAGCGCAGGGCCACGCCGCTCTTGTGGCGTTTGCTGCGCGCAATGCCTTCGAAGGCCAGCTCCACCACCAGCGTGGGCCGCACGCTGCGCACGGGGCCGAAGTTCTCCAGCGTGGTCTCGCGGATCACCGCGTCCACGGCGCGGAACTCGGCGTCGCTCAGGCCCGAGTAGGCCTTGGTGAAGGAGACGAGCTGCAGGCCCTCGGGGTCGGCCGGGCGGCGCTCGGTGATGGCCTCGACCACGGCTTGCGCCTCGGCCGCATCGCGCGGTGGGCGGTTCCACACGGCAAAGGTGTAGTCGGTGTAGACCGAGGCGCGCCGCCCGTGGCCGGCCTGGGCGTAGATCAGCACGCCATCGATCGTGAGCGGGTCGATCTTCCATTTCCACCAGGCCAGGCGCTCGCCGCCCTCACCCGATCGTTTCACGCGGCCGGTGCCGTAGGCGCTGTCGCGGTGCTTGAGCATCAGGCCCTCGACGCCCAGTTCGCGCGAACGCGCGCGCCACTCGGCCAGGGTCGTCCAGTCGGTCGCCGTCAGCAGCGGTGAGCACGGCAGGGGCGGCACGCAGGCGCGCGCCAAGGCTTCCAGCGCGGCGCGGCGCGCGTGCTGGGGCTGCGCACGCAGGTCCTGGCCGCCTTGCTCCAGCAGGTCGTAGGCGATGAAGCCCGCGGGTGCCTCGGCCAGCACGCGCGCGCTGAGCGTCTTGCGGCCGATGCGTTGCTGCAGCGTGGCGAAGGGCCCGGGCCGTCCCAGCGTCTCGCTGCCCGGCAGCGGCGCGGCCAGCGCGTCCCAGGCCACGATCTCGCCGTCCACCACGGTGCCGTCGGGCCACGCGGCGGCCAGGCGCTCCAGCTCGGGGAAACGATCGGTCATCAGCTCCTCGCCGCGCGACCACACCCACACGCGGCCCACGCGCTTGACGATCTGGCCGCGGATGCCGTCGAACTTCCATTCGGCGAGCCAGTCGCTGGCCGGGCCAGGCGCGGAGTCGTCCGGTTCACCCGCCAGGGCCTGCGCGAGAAAAAAGGGATAGGGCTGGCTCGGGTCGCGCACGGCGGCGTCGCCCTCGGCCGGCGCCACGATGGCGCGCCAGGCGCTGGCCGTGGGCTCGCGCTTGCCGTCGGTGTAGCCCATCATGCGCGCGGCCACCAGCTTGGCGTCCAGCCCCGCGAACTCGGCCACGGCGCGCTGCACCAGCAGCTTGCTCACGCCCACGCGAAAGCCCCCGCCCACGAGCTTGACGAAGAGGAAACGGCCCAGGCTGTCGAGTTCGGCCCAGCAGGCGAGCACGGCCGCCGCCACCGTGGCTTCGTCGGCGCCCCGCAGCGGCAGCAGGCGCTCGGTCATCCAGGCGTGCAGGCCCCGCGCGCCGCCGCCATCGGCCGGCGCGGGCAACACCAGGGCGATGGTCTCGGCCAGGTCGCCCACCGCCTGGTAGCTCTCCTCGAACAGCCACTCGGGCAGACCCGAGGCCTGCAGCGCCAGCGCGCGCAGTTGCGCGGTGCGGATGAGCTGGCGCGGCTTGCCGCCGGCCAGGAAGTACATCGCCCAGGCCGCGTCCTCCTCGGGCGCCTCGCGCAGGTAGCGCACCAGCGCGGCCACCTTGGCGTGGGTGGACGTGCTCGCGTCGAGCTCGGCGAACAGCGCGGCGAAGCGCTTCATGCGGCCGGCGCCGCACTGGCCGCGGCCTCCTGGTCGTCGTCGCCACTGCCTTCGCCGCCGTACTCGGTCTTGAAGCCCTCGGCCTGCAGGCCTTGTTCCTGCAGGTAGCGCACCAGCGTGGGCACGCTGCCGTGCGTGACGATCACACGCCCGGCGCCCGTGGCACCGATGGCCGAGAGCAGGCCCGGCCAGTCGGCGTGGTCGCTGATGACGAAGCCGCGGTCGTGCCCCATGCGGCGGCGCCAGCCGCGGATCTGCATCCAGCCGCTGGCGAAGGCGTCGCTGACCTCACCAAAACGGCGCATCCAGGGCGAGGACAGGGCCTGGCCCGGGCACAGCACCAGCGCGCGGCGCAGATCGGCCTTGTCGCGCACCTCGTCGACCGCAAGCGTGGGCGGCAAGTGAATGCCGGCCTCGCGGTAGGCGCGGTTGATCGGCTCCACCGCGCCGTGGCAGACGATGGGGCCGATGGACGGGTCCACCCCACCGAGCAGGCGCTGCGCCTTGCCCAGGCTGTAGCAGCACAGCACGCTCGCGCGGCCGGCCTGCGCGTTGTCGGACCACCAGCGGTTGACCTCGGCGAACAGTTCGTGGTCGGGCCGCCAGCGGTAGATGGGCAGGCCGAAGGTGGATTCGGTGATGAAGGTCTCGCAGCGCACCGGCTCGAAGGGCGCACAGGTGCGGTCGGGCACGGCGTTCGCGGGCGTGGGGCGGTAGTCGCCGCTGGCGACCCACACGCGGCCCTGGTGTTCCACGCGCACCTGGGCGGAGCCCAGCACGTGGCCGGCCGGGTGCAGGCTGATGCGCACGCCCTTGTGCGTGATGGCCTCGCCGTAGTCCAGCGTCTGAAGGTTGATGCCCTCACCCAGCCGCGCGCGCAGCAGCCCGGCCCCGGGCGTGGCCGCGAGGTAGTGGGCGTGGCCGACGCGCGCGTGGTCGGCGTGCGCGTGCGTGATCACCGCGCGGTCCACGCGGCGCCAGGGGTCGATGTAGAAGTCGCCAGGCGGGCAGTACAGGCCACCGGGGCGCTGGACGATCAGGTCCTGCATGGCGGGCAGTTGGGGGCGGCCTGCAGCGGGCTCAATAGCGATGGCCGGTAAGGAAAAGTACCGTGCGCATGACGCCGAAGGCGATGCGGTCCAGGATGCGCTCGCCCCAGGGCCGGCTATTCAGCGCGTGGGCTTCCATGCGGTTGCTGCGGTTGCAGACGATGTCATCGAGTTGCTCGCGCAGCAGTGCCGCGAAGCGCCGGTCGGTGGTCGTCACGTTGGCCTCGCGTGCCAGCAGCATGGACAGCGGGTCGAGGTTGGTGGACCCCACCGTGGCCCAGCGCTCGTCGACCACGGCCACCTTGGCGTGCAGCGCGCTGGGCGCGTACTCGCAGATTTCCATGCCCGCGTTCACCAGGCGCTTGAGCACCGGCCGCGCGGCGCGGTACTGCAGAAAGTGCTCGTAGCGCCCCTGCAGCAGCAGGCGCACGCGCACGCCGCGCTGCACGGCCATCAGCAGCGCCCTGCGCAGCTTGCGCCCGGGGATGAAATAGGCGTTGACGATCAGCACCTCCTGGCGCGCCTCGCCGATGGCCTTGAGGTAGGAGCGCTCGATGTCGTGGCGGTGCGCCACGTTGTCGCGCAGCAGCAGCGCGGCGCGCGCGTCGTCCACGCCCATGAGGGTGCTGCCCTCCTCGTCGCCGCCGCCGCCGGTGAGGCCGCGCGCCCGGTGGCCCAGCTTGCGCAGCAGCCTGGAGAAGTCGCCGCGACCAGAGCCGCTCGATCCCCGCAGGGCCTGCCAGGCCGCCGCGAACTCGCGCTGGCGTGCCGCGCGCGCGGCCTTCAGGCGCCACCAGAGCTGCTCCATGGTCTCGGTCATGTCCTGCACCAAAGGCCCCGCCACACGCAGCGAGTAGTCCAGGCGCGGCTCGTCGAGGCGGCCCAGGGCCACGTCGTCGCGGTCGTCGATGATGTTGACGCCGCCGCAGAACCCCACCGTGCCGTCCACCACGCAGAGCTTGCGGTGCAGGCGGCGCCACAGGCGCGGAAACAGCAGGCCGAAGCGGCCGAGCGGGGAGTAGATGCGCCACTGCACGCCTGCCGCGTCGAAGCGCTGGCGCCATTCCTGAGGCATCACGGGCGTGCCCACGCCGTCGACGACCAGCCGCACTTCCACGCCGCGGCGCGCGGTGCGCTCCAGCGCCTCGGCCACGCCCAGCGCCGAGCCCGCGAACTCGAAGATGTAGGTCTCCAGGTGCACCACCTGGCGCGCCGCGTCCATCGCTTCGATGAGCGCGGGGAACAACTCGTCGCCACCCACCAGCAGCACCAGTTGGTGCCCGGGCTTCATGGTCGCGTGCAGGCGTCTCACGTCAGTTCAAGGTCCGCGATCAGCGGCAGGTGGTCGGACATGCGGCGCCAGGCGCGCCCGTGCGGCACGTGGGCGGAGACGGGGCGCAGGCCACGGAAGAAGATGCGGTCCAGGTGCAGCAGCGGCAGGCGGGCGGGAAAGGTGGGCAGGCGGATGCCTTCGAAGGTGTGCAGGTCGAGCGCGGCCATGGGTTTGAGCAGTTGCGCGCTCCAGTCGTTGAAGTCGCCTGCCACCACCACCGGCGCGCCAGCGGGCACCTCGCGCGCGATGAACTGGCCCAGGCGCGCCACCTGGCGCTCGCGGCTGGCGTGCACCAGCCCCAGGTGCACCACCACCACGTGCAGCTCCACGCCGTCGACCAGCAAGTGCACGTGCAGCAGGCCGCGCTGCTCGAAGCGGTGGTCGGACATGTCGGAATGTCCCACGCCCACCACCGGCCAGCGCGAGAGCAGCGCGTTGCCGTGCTCGCCGTGTTTCGTGATGGCGTTGCTGCGGTAGACGGCCTCGTAGCCTTCGGGGGAGAGGTAGCCGGCCTGGTCCATCTCGGGCCAGCGGGTGAAGTAGCGCTCGAGCTTGCGGTGGTGGCTGCGCACCTCCTGCAGGCAGACGATGTCGGCGTCGAACTGCTCGACCGCGTGCACGAGGTTGTGGATCTCGAGCCGGCGCGCCGGGCCCAGGCCCTGCACGCCCTTGTGGATGTTGTAGGTCGCGACGCGCACCATGCTCATGGCTCGCATGATCGCATGGGCCGCCAACCCGGCGCGGCGGGCCGCGACCGTGGACCGGCCCTCAGTGGCGGGTGGCGCGCAGGTGCACGGCCACGTGCACCACCACCACCTCGCCCGAGGCATCGGTGGCCGGGTAGGCGAAGGTCTCGCTGCCGACGAAGCGGGCGCAGGGCGCGTAGGCGAAGCCTCCGGTGCCGAAGAGCCGCAGGCCGCCGGCCAGCGTCTGGCCCACGCGCAGCCAGGGGCGGGGCGAGGCGGCGCCCGGCGCGGTGTCCACCACCACCAGGGCGTCTCCCGTGAGCAGGTCGTCGGCCGCCTGCACGCCCACGCGCAGGTCCACGCGGCGGCGCCCACCGCCGGCGAGCTGGAGGTCGAACACCAGGTGCTGCCAGCCCGCCGTGCCCAGGTCGGGCAGGAAGCGGAATTCGCCCCCAGGCGGCAGGCTCAGCCGGCCCGAGGGCGGGTTTCGCTGGGTGGGCGCTGGCGACACCGACGCGCCACAAAGGCGCCGCATGAGGCGCAGGAGCGTGGCGGGCTGGATGGCGCGCACGCGAGGCGCGTGCAGGGCCCGCGCTGCGGGCGATCGGTCGGAGCGGGACATGGTGGCGGGTGAAACGCGGGGCGCGGCAGCATCCGCGACACCGGCCCCGGGCCACCCGCACGCGCGCCGGACGCCCCTCCGCGCGGCCGGACGGCATGGCCCTACTGCCTCGGCATCCCGCCAAGCCGGGGCAGCCAGGCGATGGCTTCGGCATTGGACGGTGAGAAGCAGCGCTCCACCGCGTCGCGCCAGGGCAGCCACACCTGGTCGCGGTGCTCGCGCGGTTCCAGACGCACCGGCACGGCGCGCGGCACGCACAGGCCGAACACGCGTTCGGCGTTGTGCGTGACCCCTGGCGCGTAGCGGTGGCGCCATTGGGGGTAGATCTCGTAGACGTTCTCCAGGGCCCAGTCGCGCAAGGCGTGGCCGGGGGCCTCGGCGTCCAGGCCGGTCTCCTCGCGGACTTCGCGCACGGCGGTGCGCTCGAAAGGCTCATCGGGCGTGTCCTTGGAGCCGGTGACCGACTGCCAGAAACCCGGCGCGTCGGCGCGTTCGATCAGCAGCACCTCCAGCGCGGGGGTGTGGATGACCACCAGCACCGACTGCGGGACCTTGAAGGCCCGCGCGGGCTCAACGCTCACGGCGGGGCGGGTTGAACCGCTGCCACAGGCGCCACAGCGGCAGCAGGCGCAGCGGCAACGACAGCAGCCGGCTGGGCCGGCGCGCCACCCACAGGCCGGCCACCGCCGCCAGGGGCAGGGTCAACTGGGGCGGCCAGCCGCGCAGCCAGTGCCAGACGTCCTGCACCCGGTCGGCCCAGCCGAACAGGGGTTGCAAGGACTCGGCCTGCACACCGGCGCGAATGCGCAAGGCGCGCGAACGCCGCTGCAGCGCCAGATGGCGTTGCGCCAGTTGCTCGGCGCGCGGCAGCTTCATGGATCCAGCGCCTCGCGGTCCTGCCGCAACTCGTCGATGCTGGCCGAGAACAGCCGCGAGCCGCGCAGCACGCGGGCGCGCGCCTGGCCGATGGCCACCAGCCCGACGAGAAGGAACAGGCCGGTGAACACGGCAAGCGCCGCGAGGCGGTGTTCGTCCCAGAGGGCAACGGTGATCAGGATCGCCAGGAAACACAGGCCCAAGGCCATGCACACGAGCGCGATGACCCCATAGACCACCAGGCCGGCGATGCGCAGCACCTCCTCCTGAGCCTCGACGCTGAACAGCTCGAGGCGCACCTGGGCCAACTCGACGATCGTGGCGGCCAGGCCGCGCACGGAGGCCGAGAGGCGCTGAGCGGATGGCTCCATGGCCAGGTTCAGCGACGCGCGATGAGCATGCCGATCAGCAGGCCCACGCCGGCGGCGGTGCCGATGGATTGCCAGGGATGTTCGTGCACGTACTCGTCGGTGGCGCGCGCCGCTTCCTTGGTGCGGGCCGCCACCGACTCCTCGATGTCGCCGAGCTTGTGCCGGGCGGCCAGCAGGTTTTCGCGGATGCGCTCACGCATCTCGACGACCTTGCCCTCGGTTTCGTTCGCGGTGGCGTGCAGCAGTTCTTCGGCGTCGGTGATGACGCGCTGCAGGTCGCGCACGAGCTTTTTCTTGCTGGTTTCGGTGGTGGCGTCGGCCATGGCGGGCTCCTTTGCGGCAAGTTGAGGAACGATCGATCGCACGGATCGATGGGTACGACTGCCGAAGGATACGCAGGTTCACCAGCAAAAAGGCGCCCGAAGGCGCCTTTTGCGGCCTTGTCCTACAGCTATCTCACGCGTTCTTGACGGCGTCGGGGTTGCGCAGGCGGATGTGGAGTTCGCGCAACTGCTTCTCGTCCACCGGGCTGGGTGCCTGCGTGAGCAGGCACTGCGCGCGCTGGGTCTTGGGGAAGGCGATCACGTCGCGGATGGACTCGGCGCCGGTCATCAGCGTGACGATGCGGTCCAGGCCGAAGGCCAGGCCGCCGTGCGGCGGCGCGCCGTACTGCAGCGCGTCGAGCAGGAAGCCGAACTTCAGGCGCTGCTCCTCGGGGCCGATCTTGAGCGCGTCGAACACCTTGGCCTGCACGTCGGCGCGATGGATGCGCACCGAGCCCCCGCCGATCTCCCAGCCATTGAGCACCATGTCGTAGCCCTTGGCGATGCAGCGGCCCGGGTCGCTGACCATGAAGTCCTCGTGTCCGTCCTTGGGCGCGGTGAACGGGTGGTGCACCGCGGTCCAGCGGTCTTCCTCGTCGTCGTGCTCGAACATGGGGAAGTCCACCACCCACATCGGCGCCCAGCGGTCTTCGAACAGGCCGTTCTTCTTGCCCAGTTCGCTGTGGCCGATCTTGATGCGCAGGTTGCCGATGGCGTCGTTGACGACCTTGGCCTTGTCGGCACCGAAGAAGAGGATGTCGCCGTTCTGTGCGCCGCTGCGCTGCAGGATGGCGGTGAGCGCGGCGTCGTGAATGTTCTTGACGATCGGGCTCTGCAGGCCGTCGCGGCCCTTGCTGACGTCGTTCACCTTGATCCAGGCCAGGCCCTTGGCGCCGTAGATCTTGACGAACTCGGTGTAGGCGTCGATCTCGCTACGGCTCATCTCGCCGCCGCCCGGCACGCGTAGGGCCACCACGCGGCCGTTGGCCATCTGCGCGGGCGCGCTGAAGACCTTGAAGTCCACGTCGGCCATCACGTCGGTGAGTTCGGTGAACTCCATGGCGATCCGCAGATCGGGTTTGTCGGAGCCGTAGCGGTGCATGGCCTCGCTGTAGGGCATGACGGGGAAGTCACCGAGGTCCACGCCCAGCGTGTTCTGGAACACCGTCTTGATCATGCCCTGGAACATGTCGCGGATGTCCTGCTCCGTGAGGAACGAGGTCTCGATATCGATCTGCGTGAACTCGGGCTGGCGGTCGGCGCGCAGGTCTTCGTCGCGGAAGCACTTGGTGATCTGGTAGTAGCGGTCGAAGCCGGCCACCATCAGCAGTTGCTTGAAGAGCTGGGGCGACTGTGGCAGCGCGAAGAACATGCCGTCGTGCACGCGGCTGGGCACCAGGTAGTCGCGCGCGCCTTCGGGTGTGCTCTTGGTGAGCATGGGCGTCTCGATGTCGATGAAGCCATTGGCGTCGAGGAACTTGCGCACCTCCATGGCCACGCGGTAGCGCAGCATGAGGTTGCGCTGCATGTACGGGCGGCGCAGGTCGAGCACGCGGTGCGTGAGGCGCGTGGTCTCGGACAGGTTGTCGTCGTCGAGCTGGAACGGCGGCGTGACCGAGGGGTTGAGCACCTTCAGCTCATGGCACAGCACCTCGATCTTGCCGCTCTTGATGGTGTCGTTGGTGGTGCCCTCGGGGCGCGCGCGCACCAGGCCGACCACCTGCACGCAGAACTCGTTGCGCACGTCCTCGGCGGTCTTGAACATCTCGGCGCGGTCCGGGTCGCACACCACCTGCACGGTGCCTTCGCGGTCGCGCAGGTCGATGAAGATGACGCCGCCGTGGTCGCGGCGGCGGTTCACCCAGCCCGAGAGCGTGACGGTCTGGCCCAGCAGGGCTTCGGTCACCAGACCGCAGTAGTGGCTTCGCATGGACATGACGGAACTTCTTTCTGGCTCAGGGTTGGCTCTCGGCGTCGGCCGCGAGCTTGATCTTGGGGTTGCGGGGGCCACCGGGCACGATGACGCCCATGGACACGATGTAGGTGAGGGCTTCGTCCACGCTCATGGCCAGCTCCACGCAGTCGCGAGCGCGCAGCAGCACGAAGTACCCGCCCGTGGGGTTGGGGGTGGTGGGCACGTAGACGCTCAGGAACTCGTCCTCGGGCGTGCCGGGCCGGGCCTGAAGCTGATCGAGCAGGTCGCCCTGCGGCGAGCCGGTGAGGAAGGCGATGGTCCACATGCCCTCGTGCGGCCACTGCACCAGCAGCGCCTTGCGAAAGGCGTTGCCTTTCTCGGAGAACAGGGTGTCGGACACCTGCTTCACGCCCGAGTAGATGGAGCGCACCACCGGGATACGGTGCAGCAGCGCATGCCACCAGTGCACGAGCTTGTTGCCGATGATGTTGGAGGCCAGCGCGCCGATGGACAGCACGATGACCAGCGCGAACAGCACGCCCAGCCCGGGCACATGCACGCCCAGCCAGGCGTCGGGGCGCCAGGACGTGGGCAGGATGTTCAGGGTCTGGTCGAGGGTGCCGACCACCCAGTCGAGCACCCAGAGGGTGACGATGAGCGGCACCAGGACCAAGAGTCCCGCGAACAGCCACTTGCGCAAGGCGGTCATCCGGGGCCGATCAGGCGGTGGGTGTGGACGGCGCGGCTGCAGCCGGCGCCGGCGCGGGGGCTGGCGCGGCGGCAGCGGGTGCGGACGCCGCTTCAGGCTTGGCGCCCGCGGCCGGCGCGGCGTTGGACGCGCCATCGGCCGGCTTGCTCTCGCCCGGGGCCGACGCCACGCCCGAGTTGGCGCCCGCGCCGTCGCCGCCGCGGAAGTCGGTCACGTACCAGCCCGAGCCCTTGAGCTGGAAGCCGGCCGCGGTGAGCTGCTTGCGGAAGGTGTCGGCACCGCAGGCCGGGCAGGTGCTCAGCGGCGCGTCGGAGATCTTCTGGAGCACGTCCTTGGCGTGGCCACAGGACTCGCACTTGTAAGCGTAGATAGGCATGGCGGGAACTGGTTCGGGGGCGCTGACGCGAAAGCCGGCGTATGGACCGGCCGGCCGGACAAAGCCCGCGATTATAAATTCCGGGGGTATTCCCCGGCGCGGGCGCAACGGCTCACCACAGGCGCACGCGCAGCAACACCTGGGTGACGATCAGCCCCAGCGCGAAGCCGATGCCGCCGTAGATGATGCCCTGCAGCAGCCGGTTGGTGCGGCGCTGCTCGGCCAGCAGCACGTCGAGTTCCTGGCGCAGCTCGTTCGGGCGGTGCCGCAGGTAGTCGTGAAGCAGGCGCGGCAGCGCGGGCAGCAGCTTGGCGTACTGCGGCGCCTCGGCCTTGAGCTGGGCCAGCAGCTTCTGCGGCCCGAGCTGTTCCAGCATCCACTTCTCCAGGAAGGGTTTGGCGGTGGCCCAGAGGTCCAGCTCGGGGTCGAGCTCGCGGCCCAGGCCTTCGATGTTGAGCAGCGTCTTCTGCAGCAGCACCAACTGGGGCTGGATCTCGACGTGAAAGCGCCGCGAGGTCTGGAACAGGCGCATGAGCACCATGCCGAGCGAGATTTCCTTCAGTGGGCGGTCGAAGTACGGCTCACAGACCGCGCGGATCGAGGACTCGAGCTCGTCCACCCGCGTCCCGGGCGGCACCCAGCCCGATTCGATGTGCAACTCGGCCACGCGCCGGTAGTCGCGGCGGAAGAAGGCCGTGAAGTTCTGCGCCAGGTATTCCTTGTCGTACTCGGTCAGGGTGCCGACGATGCCGAAGTCGAGCGAGATGTAGCGGCCGAAGGTGGCGGGCGCGACACTGACCTGGATGTTGCCCGGGTGCATGTCGGCATGGAAGAAGCCGTCGCGAAACACCTGGGTGAAGAAGATGGTGACACCATCGCGCGCCAGGCGCGGAATGTCCACGCCCAGGCGGCGCAGCTCCTCGGTGCGGCTGATGGGCACGCCGTCCATGCGCTCCATCACCATCACGTCGTTGCGGCACCAGTCCCAGATCATCTCGGGGATGAGCACGAGGTCCAGCCCGGCCATGTTGCGGCGCAGTTGGGCGGCGTTGGAGGCCTCGCGCAGCAGGTCGAGCTCGTCGTGCAGGTACTTGTCGAACTCGGCCACCACCTCGCGCGGCTTGAGGCGCCGGCCATCGGCCGACAGGCGCTCGAGCCAGCCGGCCATCAGGCGCATGAGGGCCAGGTCCTTCTCGATGACCGGCAGCATGTTCGGCCGCAGCACCTTGACGGCGACCTCGCGGCCGGCGTCGCGCCCGCCACGCAGGGTGGCGAAGTGCACCTGGGCGATGGAGGCGCTGGCCACGGGCTCGCGCTCGAAGCGGCTGAACACCTCGTCGAGCTTCCTGCCGAAGGCGCGCTCGATGGTGGCGACGGCGACCTCGCTCGGGAACGGCGGCACGCGGTCCTGCAGGCGGGCGAGTTCGTCGGCGATGTCGGGGGGCAGCAGGTCGCGCCGGGTGGACAGCACCTGACCGAACTTCACGAAGATGGGGCCCAGGCTTTCCAGCGCCTCGCGCAGGCGCTGGCCGCGCGGGCTGTCCAGGCGGCGGCCGGTGGAGACGATGCGCGTGAGCCGGCGGATCCAGGGGTGGTCGAAGCTGGAGAGCACGAGCTCGTCAAGCCCGTACCGCAGAACCACCCAGACGATGAAGCAGCCGCGCAGGATGCGGGTCATGCAGCCCCCCCGCCGGAACCGGGCGGGCGAGGCATGCGGGCCGCGAAGCCCTTGATCGCCTGCGCCGCCTGGCGCGCGAACCCGACCAGGGTGTGCGCGGCCGCGTCGCCCATCAGGCGGGAGAGGTCCTCCTCCACGTCCCAGCGCACGTTGTCCACCAGCCAGGCCACCTCGGCGGCGAACTGCACATCGCCCTGGATGTCCACGGCCGGCTTCTCGCCGGTGAGCACCCGCCGCGCCAGGTCGGCGGGCGAGGTCTGGGTGAGGCTGACGGTGAGCTCGGGCGTGTGCTGCGCGGGGTCGACCCGCTCCAGCAGGCCGGCGCGCGAGGGCGCCACGCAGAAGTGGAAGTCGCCCCACTGCACGCGCAGCGGTTTGCCGGCCTGGCGGCGCAGCCGTTCGGTGGCCGCGGGCTCCTGCTGCAGCACGTGGTTGAGGAAGAGCACCAGCTTGTTCTGCAACTCCTCGATCACCCAGCCGGGCGGGCGCAAGAGCTGAAGAATCGATCGCAGCGGATCGTTGGGCGCGCCGGGGGTGTCGCCAGCGCTTGCGCCAGAAGTGGAATCGGGTGGTACATGGGCCATGACCACCCGATTCTGACGGATAACGGCGCCGCGCCGACGCCGCAAAGGCTTACTGCAGGGCCTGCACGCCGGCCACCAGCCAGCCCCCCGGGCCGCTGCTGGGACGGGTGATGTTCCAGACCTCGCGGAAGGGGTTGGGGCCGGCCGAGGGTTCCTCGCGGATCAGGCCCGAGAACTCCACGCTGGCCATGTACTCGCCATCCAGTTCCTCGATGCCCAGCAGCTGCGCCTCCAGCATGACCACCTCGGTGTGGTGGGCCGCGCCGCCGCCACTGCGCTCGCGCTCGGCGAGCTGGCCCTTGATCTGCTCGAGCATCTCGTCGGTCATCATGGCGCGCAGGCTGGGAATGTCGGCCTTGTCCCAGGCCGCCTGCAGGTTCACGAAGTTGGTCTTGGAGGCCTTGAGGAAGCCATCGACGTCGAAGCCGGCGGGAATGCCCCAGGTCTGGCGGCCCAGCAGGGCCGAGCCGATCATGGAGCCGTGGCCGCTGTCGAGCGAGGCGGGCGCGCTGCGCTCCCAGGGACGGGCCGAGGCGTCGTTGCCGACGTTCTTGGGGCTGTAGCTGGCCGGCACGGCGGGCTCCAGGTCGAGCGGCGCGCGCGCCGTGGCACCGGCGCCTTGATACGCCAGGCCACCGCTGCGGTTCGCGGACGGCGCCGGCGCCTTGCGGCGCATCACCATGCCCACCACGGCCAGCACCACGAGGGCCAGCAGGGCAAACAGCAGGAACTGCGCGAAGGCCTCGCCGAAGCCCAGGGCCGAGGCCAGCCAGGCCAGGCCCAGGCCGGCGGCCAGGCCACCGAGCATGGCGCCCCAGGGGCGCTTGGGCGCGGCGGCCGCGGCGGGCGCGGTGGCCGGGCGTTGTTGCGCGGCGCTGTTCTGCGTGGGCGCGGGCGCCGCCTGCTGGGCCGGAGCCTGGTTGGGCGGGGTGGGCGCGGTGCTGCGCTGCGTCACGTTGCCGGACTGCTTGCCGATGGACAGGCCACCCCCCATGCGCTTGGCCATGACGTCGGCCGAGCCAACGGCCAGGGCGCAGGCCAGCAGAAAGGACCAGAGCTTGTGCTTGTTCATGTGATTTGCCTCCGATTGCAACGATTGCGCGTCCGACGGTGGGGCGAGCCCGCCCCGTTCAACACTTGATGCCCAGGTGCAGGGCGACGACGCCCCCCGTGAGGTTGTGCACGTCGACGTGTCCGAAGCCGACCCCCTTCATCATCTGCCTGAGGCTTTCCTGGTCCGGGTGCATGCGGATCGATTCGGCCAGGTAGCGGTAGCTCTCCGCGTCCCCGGCCACGAGCTGACCCAGTTTCGGCAGCACGTTGAACGAGTACCAGTCGTACGCCTTCTCCAGCGGTTTGGCCACGCGGGAAAACTCCAGAACGAGCAGCCGGCCACCGGGTTTGAGCGTCCGATGCATTTCGGCCAGCGCAAGTTCCTTGTGCGTCATGTTGCGCAGGCCGAAGGCCACGGAGACGATGTCGAAGCTGGCGTCCGCGAAGGGCAGCTTTTCGGCGTCGCACACCAGGGTGGGCAGCACCACGCCCGCGTCCAGCAGCCGGGTGCGGCCCTCGCGCAGCATGGCCTCGTTGATGTCGGTGTGCACCACGCGGCCCGTGGGGCCCACCTGGCGCGCGAAGGCCAGGGCCAGGTCGCCCGTGCCGCCGGCGATGTCGAGCACCTGCTGGCCGGGCTGGGCGTTGGCCACCGTGGTGGTGTAGCGCTTCCAGATGCGGTGCAGGCCGCCCGACATCAGGTCGTTCATGACGTCGTAGCGCGACGCGACGGAGTCGAACACGCCACGCACGCGCTGGGCCTTCTCGCCCTCGTCAACGGTCTTGAAGCCGAAATGGGTCTGTGCCATGGACGCCCTCGCCTTCAGTGGTGGCCGCAACCGTGGCCGCCCTGGGCCGGCATGGGGTCGTCACGCCCCGCGCCCGCCGCCTGCAGGCGGGCCTCGTAGTCGGCCCAGAGCTGCGCCTGCTGCGAGCCCAGGAAGTACAGATAGTCCCAGGAAAAGATGCCCGATTCGTGACCGTCGTCGAAGGTGGGCTGCACGGCGTAGTTGCCGATAGGCGCCAGGCCCACGATGCGCACCTCGCGCTTGCCGGTCTGCAGCACCTCCTGCCCGGGGCCGTGGCCCTGCACCTCGGCCGAGGGCGAGTACACGCGCATCAGCTCGAAGGGGATGCGAAAGCTCTGGCCGTCGGAGAACGAGACCTCGAGCACACGCGAGGCGCCGTGCAGGGTGATGTCCTGCGGGATGGGGGTGTTGCGGTCCAGTCCGGCCATGGTCTTGCCTCCGTTGTCAGACGAGAACGCGTTCGATGCCGCCGCGGTTGGCGCGTTCGACGTAGTCGGGCAGCCAGTTCTCGCCCAGGATGTGACGCGCCATCTCGACGACGATGTAGTCGGCCTCCAGCAGGCCGTTCTGCAGGTCGTCGCCATAGCGGCTGAGGCCCTGCAGGCAGCTCGGGCAACTGGTGAGGATCTTCACGTTGGCGTCGGCGGCCACGGCGCCGCTGGCGCGCAGCGCGGCCTCGCCCTTGCGGAGTTCCTCTTCCTTGCGGAAGCGCACCTGGGTGGACACGTCCGGCCGTGTGACGCCCAGCGTGCCCGACTCGCCGCAGCAGCGCTCGTTCTTGAGCACCTGCTCGCCCACCAGCGCCTTCACGGTCTTCATGGGGTCCTGCAGCTTCATGGGGCTGTGGCAGGGGTCGTGGTACAGGTAGGCCCCCTTGGATTCGAGGCGGATGCCCTTTTCCAGCAGGTACTCGTGGATGTCGACGATGCGGCAGCCCGGGAAGATCTTCTCGAATTCGTAGCCCTGGAGCTGGTCGTAGCAGGTGCCGCAACTCACCACCACGGTCTTGATGTCGAGGTAGTTGAGCGTGTTGGCCACGCGGTGGAACAGCACGCGGTTGTCGGTGATGATCTTCTCGGCCTTGTCGAACTGGCCCGAGCCGCGCTGCGGATAACCGCAGCACAGGTAGCCCGGCGGCAGCACGGTCTGCACGCCCGCGTGCCAGAGCATGGCCTGCGTGGCCAGGCCCACCTGGCTGAACAGGCGCTCCGAGCCGCAACCGGGGAAATAGAACACCGCTTCGGTCTCGGCCGTGGTGCCCTGGGGGTTTCGGATGATGGGAACGTAGTCCTTGTCCTCGATGTCGAGCAGCGCGCGCGCGGTCTTTTTCGGCAAGCCACCCGGCATCTTCTTGTTGATGAAGTGGATGACCTGTTCCTTCACCGGTGCCGGGCCCAGCGTGGCCGGCGGCGCGCTGGTCTGCTTGCGCGCCACGCGCTTGAGCAGGTCGTTGGCCAGGCGCTGGGCCTTGAAGCCCACGCCCACCATGGCGCCGCGCACGAACTTGATCGTCTCGGGGTTGGTGGCGTTGAGGAAGAACATGGCCGCGGCGTTGCCCGGGCGGAAGCTCTTCTGGCCCATCTTGCGCAGCAGGTTGCGCATGTTCATGGTCACGTCGCCGAAGTCGATCTTGACCGGGCACGGGGTGACGCACTTGTGGCACACCGTGCAGTGGTCGGCCACGTCCTCGAATTCCTGCCAGTGCTGGATGCTCACGCCGCGGCGCGTCTGTTCCTCGTACAGGAAGGCCTCGATCAGCAGCGAGGTGGCCAGGATCTTGTTGCGCGGGCTGTAGAGCAGGTTGGCGCGCGGCACGTGCGTGGCGCACACGGGTTTGCACTTGCCGCAGCGCAGGCAGTCCTTCACCGAATCGGCGATGGCGCCGATGTCGCTCTGCTGCATGATCAACGACTCGTGGCCCATGAGGCCGAAGCTGGGCGTGTAGGCGTGCGAGAGGTCGGCGAGGCGCGCGCCGTCCGTGGCGTCGCGCAGCAGCTTGCCCTTGTTGAATCGGCCCTCGGGGTCGACCCGGGCCTTGTAGTCGGCGAAGGGCCGAAGCTCCTCGTCGGTGAGGTATTCCAGCTTGGTGATGCCGATGCCGTGCTCGCCCGAGATCACGCCGTCCAGGCTGCGCGCCAGCACCATGATGCGGTCCACGGCCTCGTGCGCGGTCTGCAGCATCTCGTAGTCGTCGCTGTTCACCGGGATGTTGGTGTGCACGTTGCCGTCGCCCGCGTGCATGTGCAGGGCCACCCAGACGCGGCCCTTGAGCACGCGCTTGTGGATGGCGTTGCATTCGGCCAGCAGCGGGCCAAAGGCGGCGCCATTGAAGATCTGCTGCAGCGGGGCGCGGATCTGGGTCTTCCAGCTCGCGCGCAGGCTGTGGTCCTGCAACTGCGGGAACAGGCGGTCCACGTCGTGCAGCCAGCCGCCCCAGAGGGCGCGCACCTCGCGCACCAGGGCCAGGGCCTGCTGCACGCGGTCTTCCAGCAGCTCGGCGGTGGGGATCTCGCTGGCATCGTCGCCCTTGCCCAGGGGCAGGTTGCCGCGCTGGAAGAAGGCCTCCAGCTCATCGGCCAGGCGGATCTTGTTGCGCAGCGAGAGCTCGATGTTGATGCGCTCGATGCCCTCGGTGTACTCGCCCATGCGGGGCAGCGGGATCACCACGTCCTCGTTGATCTTGAAGGCGTTGGTGTGCTTGCTGATGGCCGCGGTGCGCTTGCGGTCGAGCCAGAATTTCTTGCGCGCCTCGGGGCTGATGGCGGTGAAGCCCTCGCCGTGGCGCGTGTTGGCGATGCGGATGACCTCGCTGGTGGCGCGGGCCACAGCGTCCGGGTCGTCGCCCACGATGTCGCCGATCAGCACCATCTTGGGCAGGCCGCCATTGCCCTTCTTGCTCTTGGTGGCGTAGCCAACGGCCTTGAGGTAGCGGTCGTCCAGGTGCTCCAGCCCGGCCAGCAGCACGCCCGAGCGCTTCTGCTCGGCGAACATGAAGTCCTTGATGTCCACGATGCTGGGCACGGCGTCCTTGGCGTTGCCGAAGAACTCCAGGCACACGGTGCGCGTGTGCTCGGGCATGCGGTGCACCACCCAGCGCGCGCTGGTGATGAGGCCGTCGCAGCCTTCCTTCTGGATGCCGGGCAGGCCGGCCAGAAACTTGTCCGTCACGTCCTTGCCCAGGCCTTCCTTGCGGAAGGTGCGGCCCGGGATGCTCAGGCGCTCGGTGCGCACCGATGTCTTGCCATCGGCCTCGAAATACTGCAGCTCGAAGGTGGCCGTCTCCACGTCATGGATCTTGCCCATGTTGTGGTCCAGGCGGGTCACTTCCAGCCACTGGGCGTCGGGCGTCACCATGCGCCAGCTGGCGAGGTTGTCCAGCGCCGTGCCCCACAGCACGGCCTTCTTGCCGCCCGCGTTCATGGCGATATTGCCGCCGATGCAGGATGCCTCGGCGCTCGTCGGGTCCACCGCAAACACAAAACCTGCGCGCTCGGCCGCGTCGGCTACGCGCTGGGTCACCACGCCGGCCTCGGTCCAGATGGTGCCCACCTCGCGGTCCAGGCCCGGCAGGCGGCGCAGTTCCACCTCGGTCATGGCTTCGAGCTTTTCGGTGTTGATGACCACGC
The DNA here is from genome assembly GCF_035481345.1 of Hydrogenophaga sp. GTDB lineage: Bacteria > Pseudomonadota > Gammaproteobacteria > Burkholderiales > Burkholderiaceae_C > Hydrogenophaga. The sequence continues at coordinate 25,926 of NZ_DATIGV010000158.1, forward strand.
TCTTCCAGGTCAGCGGAATCGCGCCGCCGGTGTAGCCGGTGCCGCCCCCGCGAGGGATGATGGTCAGGCCCAGCTCGATGCAGCCCTTGACCAGGCCGGCCATCTCGGCCTCGGTGTCGGGCGTGAGCACGACGAACGGATACTCCACGCGCCAGTCGGTCGCGTCGGTCACGTGGCTTACGCGCGAGAGGCCATCGAACTTGATGTTGTCCTTGGCCGTGAGGCGCCCCAGCGTCTTGCGAACCTGGCGGCGCAGCTGCGCCGCCTGCTCGAAGGTGGCGTTGAAATCGGCCACGGCACGGCGCGCGGCCACCACCAGCTCGCCCACCAGGCGGTCACGCCCGGCATCGTCGGCGGGGGTGCGGCGCTTTTCGATTTCGCCCAGGCGGTGGTTGAGCGCCTCCACCAGCAGCTTGCGGCGGTCGGGGTTGTCCAGCAGGTCGTCCTGCAGGTAGGGGTTGCGCTGCACCACCCAGATGTCGCCCAGCACTTCATAGAGCATGCGGGCGGAGCGGCCCGTGCGGCGTTCCTTGCGCAGCTGGTCCAGCACGTCCCAGGAGGCGGAGCCCAGCAGGCGGATCACGATCTCGCGGTCGGAGAACGAGGTGTAGTTGTACGGAATCTCGCGCAGACGCACAGGCTCGGCGGCCTGCGTCTGCAAGGCAGCCAACGCTATCGGAACATTCATGGGGATCTACCTGGGGTGGGCGCGTTGCGCCCTCGGGCCTTGGGGCCGGAATTTTATGCCACGCCCCTTGAATGCGCTGGCCCAGGCCCCGCGCTCCAGCCACCCCGAGGACATTGAATGCGAAATTTCAAGCTGAATTGGCCTGCAGCGCTTGATGGACAGGCGCAAGCAGCTATCGTTTCAGGAGCAACCTCAAAACAGCACCCGGCTGCGCAGTGTGCCGGGCACTTGCGCCAGCCGGTCCAGCGCCAGGTGGGACGAGGCGGCATCGGTGTCGATCACCACATAGCCGATCTTCTCGTTGGTCTGCAAGTACTGGGCCGCGATGTTCATCTGCAGGTCCGAGAAGACGCGGTTGATCTCGGACAGCACGCCCGGCACGTTGCGGTGGATGTGCAGGATGCGGTGCTTGCCGGGGTGGGCCGGCAGCGCCACCTCGGGGAAGTTGACCGACGAGGTGCTGGTGCCGTTGTCGCTGTACTTGACCAGCTTCTCGGCCACTTCGAGCCCGATGTTGGCCTGCGCCTCCAGGGTGGAGCCGCCGATGTGGGGCGTGAGGATCACGTTGTCCAGCCCGCGCAGGGGCGAGAGGAATTCGTCCTTGTTGCTCTTGGGCTCGACCGGGAACACGTCGATGGCCGCGCCCAGCAGCTTGCGGGCCTTGATGGCCTCGGCCAGCGGCTCGATTTCCACCACCGTGCCGCGCGCCGCGTTGATGAGGATGCCCCCAGGCTTCATGGCCGCGATCTCGGCCGCGCCGATCATCCACTGCGTGGAAGGCAGCTCGGGCACATGCAGGCTCACGATGTCGCTCTGGCCCAGCAGGTCGTGCAGGTGATGCACCTGCCGCGCGTTGCCGAGCGGCAGCTTGTTGACCACGTCGTAAAACGCCACGTGCATGCCCAAGGCCTCGGCCAGCACCGACAGCTGCGTGCCGATGGAGCCGTAGCCCACGATGCCCAGCGTCTTGCCGCGGATCTCATAGGCATTGTCAGCCGATTTCAGCCAGCCACCGCGGTGGGCCACGGCGTTCTTCTCGGGGATGCCACGCAGCAGCAGGATGGCCTCGGCCAGCACCAGTTCGGCCACCGAACGGGTGTTGGAGTACGGCGCGTTGAACACTGCAATGCCGCGCTCGCGCGCCGCGTTCAGGTCGACCTGGTTGGTGCCGATGCAGAAACATCCCACGGCCACCAGCTTGCTGGCATGGGCAAAAACCTCTTCGGTGAGTTGCGTGCGCGAGCGGATTCCGAGGAAATGCACATCGGCGATCTTGCGCTGGAGTTCCTCGCCTTCCAGCGCGCCGGACACGGTTTCGATCTGGGTGTAACCGGCCGCACGGATCACGTCCACCGCGGAGGAATGGATGCCTTCGAGCAGCAGGAATTTGATCTTGTTCTTGTCCAGCGAATTGGTGGCCATGGCAGATGAAAGGATGGTTGAAGAAGGAAAAGCAGCCGGCGCGCTGAAGCGCGAACGAACCGCACGGCAGGGATCGGCAAACGGGCGCTCAGCATGGTGCATTGCACAAAACCTTGCAAGCCTCGGCAAATGCGCCACACACTGTCACAAAAGGGTCACAATCCAGCCGCTTCAAGGGATTCTCAAGGGGTTTCCCGGTTGTTGCCCGCATCTGCCTCATGCGACAACGACATATCAATGTCACATCGGCTGCATAGCATCCGGCCGTTGTGCTTTTTGTCATCTTCGGAGGAAATATTCATGCAAACGAAGCATCTGGCGGTGAGTGCTGCCATTGCCCTGGCGGTCTGCGCACCGGCGCAAGCCCAGCAAGTGGAAATTCAATGGTGGCATTCGATGAGCGCAGCGCTGGGCGACTGGGTCAATGACCTCGCCAAGCAATACAACGCGAGCCAGACCAAGTACAAGGTGGTGCCCACCTACAAGGGCACGTACGACGAGTCCATGACGGGTGCCATTGCCGCATTCCGCGCAGGCAATGCCCCCCACATCCTGCAGGTTTTCGAAGTCGGCACCGCCACCATGATGGCCAGCAAGGGCGCCATCGTGCCCGCGGCCAAGGTGCTCAACGACGCAGGGTTCAAGTTCGATCCCACCGAATATGTGTCTGCCGTGGCCGGCTACTACACCGCCCCCAACGGCCAGATGCTGAGCTACCCGCTCAACAGCTCCACCACCGTGTTCTATTACAACAAGGACGCGTTCAAGAAGGCAGGCCTGGACCCCAACAAGGCCCCCAAGACCTGGCCGGAAGTGTTCGAGGCCGCCTCCAAGCTCAAGGCCAGCGGACACAGCTGCCCTTTCACCACCAGCTGGATCAGCTGGACGCAGCTGGAGAGCTTCTCGCTGTGGCACAACACGCTGTTCGCCTCCAAGAACAATGGCTTTGACGGAAACGACGCGCAGCTGCAGGTCAACTCGCCGCTGCACGTGCGCCACTTCGAGAACCTGGCCAAGGCTTCCAAGGAAGGCAGCTTCGTCTACAAGGGCCGCGGCAACGTGCCGGACGCCTCCTTCCCCTCGGGCGAGTGCGCGATGATGACGGGCTCCTCGGGCCTGTACGCCCGCGTGGCCAAGGAAGCCAAGTTTGCCTACGGCATCTCGGCCCTGCCCTACTACCCCGACGTGAAGGGCGCCCCGCAGAACACCGCCATCGGCGGCGCCAGCCTGTGGGTGATGGCCGGCAAGAAGGCCGACGAGTACAAAGGCGTGGCCGACTTCCTGAACTTCCTGAACGACACCAAGGTGCAGGCTGCCAGCCACCAGCGCACGGGCTATCTGCCCGTGACCACCGCTGCCTACAAGCTGACTGAGGCATCGGGCTTCTACGAGAAGAACCCCGGCACGGACGTGGCGGTGACGCAGATGATCCGCAAGACGACGGACAAGTCGCGCGGCATCCGGCTCGGCAACTTCGTGCAGATCCGCTCCATCATCGACGAGGAAACCGAGCAGATCTGGTCGGGCAAGAAGTCGCCCAAGGAAGCCCTGGACACTGCCGTGAGCCGTGGCAACGAGCAGCTGGTCCGCTTCGCCCGCGCCAACAAGTAAGCCATGCCAAGCCCCTGTTGACTGCGGCCCGGCCGTCCTGGCCGACCGCTGTCACCAGCCCGCCCCCCTCGCAAACCACCCGTGTTTTGCAGGCAGGCGGGGTG
>NZ_DATIGV010000159.1:0-30023 GCF_035481345.1 Hydrogenophaga sp.
GCAGTCCTTGAACCCGTAGCGTTCGCAGAACGGGTTGCCCCACAGCGGCAGCCAGCGCGGGATGTCGTGGAAGTCGCGCGCCACGGCTGCGAGCACGTTCTCGCGGTAGGGCGCGAAGCGGAAACCCTCCCCGTCGACGAACCAGAACTGCGCGCCATCGACCACGAAGGCCTGCTTGCTCACGCGCTCGAAATAGGGCGCGTACACCGAGGGGTCGGGCTCGTCGTACTGGAACACGCGGATCGGCCGCCCGTCGTAGCGGCGGAAGTCGACGATCTGGTCGTCCTGTCGCGCGTGGTGGCGGCCCTGGCCGAACACCGGCACGTACTGCCCGTGGCGAAAGGCCAGCATGGCCGCCGGGTTGTAGGCGTGGGCCATCAGGGCGCCGTTGGCGGGCAGGCCCTGGCGCAGCGCGGCCACCACGGCCGGGTTGTCGCGCAGGAACACGATGCGGTCGGCCCACTTCGTCGTGGACCACCACGACACCGGACTCAGCACCAGCGCCAGCACCACCACCAGGTGCGGCAGCGACAGCACCAGCGTGTAGCCCAGCAGCCGGCGCAGCGGGCGCACGTCGCAGCGCAGGCCGGCCCACACCACGAACACCGGCACGAAGCCCAGCACCCAGTGCAGGCCGATGGTGCGGCGCGTGGCCAGCAGCGCGAACACCACGAAGGGGAAGATCCACAGCACCGCGAGCGTGGTGCGGGTGGTGGCGCTCACGCCTTCGGGGGCGCGCGAGCGCGCGGCGCGCCACAGCCACCAGGGGGTCACCAGGTACAGCGCCATGCCCACATAGGTGAGGAAGGTCTCGATGGACCACGCCGACGCCTCGTTGCGGTTGAAGACGTTGAACATCACGTGGCTCCAGCCGTGCGTGGCGTTCAGGTACAGGTTGGCCGCGATGGCGGGCAGTGCGGCCACGAAGACCAGCAGCGGCGCCCACCAGCGTTCGCGCCGCCAGCCCCAGGCGTGGGCGGCGTAGGCGAAGCCTAGCAGGGCGGCGAAGTACTTGCCGAAGAAGGCCGCGCCGAGCAGGGCGCCGCTGAGCAGGTACCAGCCCGTGGCGCGCTCGGCCGTGTCCGCGCGAACGTAGGCCCAGAACGACAGCGCCATGAACAGGATCAGGGGCGTGTCGGTGGTCACCAGCACGAACAGCCAGCTCCAGGGCAGGGCCAGGTACACCGCGCCCGAGAGCCAGGCCTGGGGCTCGGATTCCTCAGGCAGCAGGCGGCGCAGCAGGTCCACCACCAGCAGAGCGATGGCGCTGGTCACGAGCAGCGTGACGCTGCGCAGCACCAGGGGCGCGTCGCCGCCGATGGCGCGCAGACCCGCGATCAGCCAGCCCACCAGTGGCGGGTGGTCTGAGTAGTGCCAGGCCGGGTGCGCACCCCACTGGTAGAAAAAGGCCTCGTCGCCGGTGAAGGGGAACACCGCGGCGAGGAACAGCTTGAGCAGCAGCGTCAGGCCAAAGGCCCACCAGAAGACGCGGCGCGCGGCCGCGAGGGAGTTGTTGTCGGCTTTCACACGCGCGCATCCAGGGCCAGCAGGCTCACGCCGACCACGATCAAAGTGCAGCCCGCCACGCGCAGCCACGAGAACGGCTCGCCCAGCCACAGGACGCCCAGCAGCATGGTGACCACGAAGCCCAGGCTCACCAGCGGGTAGGCGAGGGACACGTCCAGCCGCGACAGCACCCACAGCCACAGCACGGCGCTGGCGCCGTAAAGCATCAGGCCCAGCCAGACCATGGGGCTGGTGAAGGCCTGCGCGTAGGTGCCGGCCACGTCGGCGCCGCCGGGGCCCAGTCCGCGCTTCATGGCAAGCTGGGCCGCCGACGACATGAGCACGCAGACCAGCGCGAGCAATAGGGCGAGGGTTTTCATAGATGGGGTTGCCAGCCGATGGTGGCGGCCACACCGATGCCGCCCATGATGAGCAGCGTGGCCCAACTGAAGGGGTCCTTCAGCGCGAAGGCCAGCGGGTCTTCGCCATAGAGCTCGCGCCGCCCGGTCTTGAACCATATGCGCATCACCCACAGCAGCAGCACGGGCGCGGCGGCCCACAGCCAGTCGGGCTGGCCATAGAGCGCGCGGCTGTTGGGCGAGTCGATGTAGAGCGTGAGCACCAGCACCGACATGAAGCCGCTGGTCATGCCCATGGTGCGCAGCGTGGCCAGGTCGCGGGGCTGGTAACCGCGGCCGGGCGCGGGCGCGTGGTGCGCCTCCACCGCCTCTTCCAGCTCGGCGCAGCGCTTGACCAGCGCCAGGCTCAGGAACAGGAAGATGGAGATGGCCAGCAACCAGTTGGACAGGTCCACGTGCCCCGCCAGCGCGCCGGCGCCGATGCGCAGCGTGTAGAGCGTGGCCAGCAGCAGCACGTCGATGAGCGGGATGCGCTTCCAGCGCAGCGAATAGCCCAGCGTGAGCGCGGTGTAGAGCAGCAGCGCGGCAGTGAAGGCGCCGCCGACCCAGAGCGCCAAGGCGAAGGCGGCCAGGATCATGCCTGTGCCGATGGCCACGGCGGCGCCGATGCCCAGCGTCCCCGCGGCCAAGGGACGAAAACGCTTGAGGCGGTGCGCGCGGTCGTTGGGCAGGTCCAGCAGGTCGTTGACGAGGTAGGTGGCCGAGGCGCACAGCCCGAACGCGATGAAGGCCACGAACAGGGTGAACCACAGCGAGGGCGCGGTGGTGTGCGCGGCCAGCAGTGGCACGAACAGCAGGCCGTTCTTGGACCACTGCTTGAGGCGGATGGCCCGCAGCACGGTCTTGAGGGACAGGGGTTGGTGCGTGAACACCTGTGCGGGTGCATGGGAGGCCTGCAGGCGCCGCAGCACGCCGGCCGGCGCGTTCACCGCCACGGCCTGGGCGCTGCCGGCCCACACGTCCAGGTCGTCGGCGCTGTTGCCGGCGTAGGCCCAGCGCGCGTGGCCTTGGGCGCGCGCGTGCGCGGCGATGGCTTCGCGCTTGTGGGTGCGGCTCAGGTTGGGGCCTCCGTCCTCGGTGGCCAGCACGTCGCTGAACACGCCCAGGTGGTCGGCCACGCGCCGCGCGATGCGCGCGTCGGCGGCGGTGGCCAGTACCAAGGTGCGGCCACGCGCGTGTTCATGGCGAAGAAAGTCGATGAAGTCGGCGCGCCAGGGCAGTTGCGCGGGCTCGGGCAGCACGGCGTCGGCCAGCGCGCGCTTGAAGCCGGCCTTGCCCCGCGGCAGCCAGCCCACCATGCGCAGCAGGTTCACCGGGTGGCGGCGGGCGAACAGCACGACGGACTCGTGCAGCGTGTCGCTCGGCGTGAGCGAGCCGTCGAGGTCCACATAGAGCGGACAGTCGTTCAGGGCCGTGTCTTGCATGGGCGGGCAGGGTGTGCGGCGATTCTAGGGGGCGCCTGTGACACCGGCCTGCGCCCCTGGAAGGGGCGTCTGCGCGTGGTCGCCGTGATCGGGCGGTGGCGGCTCAGCGCACCTCGATGGGTGCCAGGATGGCGCCGACGGACTCCTGCGCTTCCACGAGCCGTGTCAACTGGACGCACAACAAATATGTGTCCGTCATTCGCGCCTTCAGCTGCTTCTGGCCGTCGATGTCCCTGGCGCGGCCCGTGGCTTTCTCCGGGATACCGGCCGCGGTGGTTTGCGCCGCATTTCGAGCCGTCTTCAGGAGGGCCAGGATGTGGGCCCGTTTCAGGTCGGCGTCGCTGGCGTCGTCTGGCAGCGAGGCCATGACGTCAGAGTCCTTGGGCAATACGAGGCCTGGGCCACCCACTTCTCTGGCCAGCGCCACAAGGATTTGCTGCATGAGCACCTGCAACTCGGTCGCGTTCGGCTTCTTTTCCAGCCGGTGCAGTTCCTTGATGGCCCTGTCCGGTGTGCCCAAGGGGTTGGCCCGTTGTTGATGGAGGTGCTTGCCGATGGCTGCGGGGCGTTGCCCCATCCACCGGCCCAGACGCACGTGCCTCGGCTCAGCAGCGGCGCGGTTCTGGTCACCGAGAGGCGTGGGCCGCCTCACGGGTGGCCCATCGCGCCGGCTGCGGCCGACGTCCTTGAAGGCTTTGATCAGATGGCCCGCCATCCGGGTCTCGTCGGTGCTCGCCGCCGGTTGTACGGCGGGAGGCGCCGGGGCCGCGGTGGTGTCGAGCCAGGAAGGGTCCGCGATCAGTTCGAGCAGGTAGGGCGCGAAACTTTCCCTGAGTTGCGGCGCGTGCTGCAGGGGGTGCTGCCCGTCTTCCGCTGGCGGCTGCACGCTCTGGGCCTGCAAGGCGTACAGCTCCCGTGGTCCGATGCCTTGCTCGCGCAGCTTGCGGCCCAGAAAATTCAACTGCTCCCTCAGGCGCTGAGACTCCTTCAGGCGCAGTTCCGCCAAGCGTTTGCCGAAGGCCTCCGGCTCGTTCGCCACTCTGTTGATCCAGCCTTGAAGCGTCAGTGTCCCGTCCTCCGACAGGGCGTTCTTCTGATTGAAGTGCCGCTCGATCCAGCCGTTGACGCTCGTGGCGATGTCGGCCAGCTTGCGCGGGTCTTGAAGGGGCAGGTGGTCTTCGGGGTCCGGCTGCAAGCCGTACAGCTCGCTCAGCGATTGGCGCACCTGTTGCAGGTACAGCTCCGGGCTGGGGAAGTTCTTCGGGTCCCAGGCGCCGGGGTCGGCCTTGCCCTGGGCCTCGGCCAGTTGGGTCACCAGTTGGGACTCGATGGTGGGCGTGCCGATGCCGTGGTCTCGCGCCCGCACGTAGAGCGCCTGGCCGAGGTGTTCGATCGCCAACCAGGGGTTGGACGCCAGGGCGTGCGGCTGCAGCAGCTTCGGGTCCAGGTCCCGGCCATCGGGCGTGGCGCGCAGTTGCTGGCGCAGCATCTCCAGGCGCTTGTCCCAGCGGTGCGTGTAGCCCTCGGCCATGTCGCGGTAGAACTCGTCCGGGGCTTGTGGGCCAAAAAGGCGCACGAGGGCCAGGGCAACGGCTTCGTCCTGTTTGCGGTCGTGCTTGTCCGCCCCCAGCTCGACGTAGTACTTCACACCGTCGATGAGGTACGCCACGCTGGTGGTGCCACCGGCCACCGCAGGGCCCGCAACCACGGGCACCCCCGTCAACGCCGTGACGACGCCGGTGCCGAGCAGCAGGAGGCCATTCACGATGGCCTTCAGCCCATGGAGCTTGCGCTCCTTGTTGGTTCGGCTGGTGTGGTGCAGGAAGTTCAGTTGCCTGCCGGCGCAGAGCGTCATGGCCCGCAGCGGGTATTGGCATGCCCGACCCCGCACGTCGGCGAGCTGCCCGTACGCCTGGCACAACGCAGCCGCATAGGCGCCCCTGTCGATCACGGGCCGCTTGGCGGCGGCGGCGGCGGCCATGCCGTGCTTGCCACCCTTGATGTCGATGCGGCCGCTGAACAGGTCCAGAACCCAGGCCGGGAACAGGAGGTTGATGGAGCTGAAGATCGCCGCCCCGAACACGGCCGCCATCGAGTTCCCGGTAGCGCTGAGCTCCACGAGCAGTTTCAGGCTGCCCAATACCTCATCGCGCACGCGGGCCAGTTCGGCTGGTCCGCTGTCGCCGAAGGGGGCCAGCACCACCCGGCGTGGCCAGCTGTCCAGGCGCTTCAAGTCGTCTTTCAGGTCAAGGATCTCTTGCCGCAGTTGCTCGATGGCCCGCTGATCGTCTTCTTCCTCCCGCTGCCATTGCCTGGCCTCGGCGAGCAATTGCGTGACTTCAGATCGCCGCTCGGCGGTGATGTGTCCATGTTCCAGCTCGATCGTGTATCCGCCGATCCGCTGCGCGACGTCCATTCCGTGCGAGCGCCTCCGCTGCAGTGCCTCGTCCTCTTTGTGCTCCAGTTCGTTCCTGGCTTGTGCCAGGCGTGCCCTCAGATCCTTTTTCATCTGCCCGGGCGAGAGACGCTCCTGCAGGGACGCGCGCACATCCTGTGCGCGCGTCCACAGACGATGCTGCTGGCTCTCGTCCCCACAGCGGTCGTATTCGGCTTTGAGGGCCACCAGTTCCCCGGCCTGCGCTTGCAAGGCCTTGCTGGCGCGTTGGACGTGCAAGGCTCCGGCGTCCCTGAAGAAGGCCTGGTGGTAGCTCTGGATGAAACCCTCGAACTGCTGAATCAGGCTGTTCGCCAGATCGCGAAGCGACGCGTCTTCGGGGAGGGGCGGGCCACCCTGAAGGCGCCCGTTGAGTTCGTCGAGCAGTTGGCGCTGCTCGGCCAGCGCCACGTGCGCCTCCATATACATCTCGTGGGCCTGTTCGGCGCTGATCTTCGCCTGGTAGATGTCGGCGAGTGAGGCCGCGCAGGCGACCCCGTTGAAGAACGAGCCGAATGGGACCCCTCCGCTTACGTTGGACACCAGGCCCGCAATGGCCCCCGTTGCTCCGCCGCCCACGGCGCCGAGCGCAGCGCCTTGAAAGGTGGTGCCGAGCAGAAACTTGCGATGGTCTCGGCGCCACTGAAGCAGGCGCGCCGACTGGCCGGCCGCCTCGCGGGTGGGCGGGGTGTGCCGCAGCGCCAGGGGTTTGGGACGCGGGGGAAGGTTCACCTGCAAGGACGCATCGGGTGCCTTGGCGGCGGAGCGGTCCCGGCGGCGGTGCTTCTGCGGCCGACGGGTGAGATCGATCCCGGCGTCCGGGGAAAGCGAAACGTTTCCCGACCGGGCATCGTCGAAGTTCGACGCCGACGTCGACCGGTTCGTGATCGACGCGGACGAGGTCTTGGTCCGATGCGCCTGCGGCCGGTAGCCAAGGCTGCTGGAACTGCTTTCCATGGGGTACTCCGTTCTTGATCGCTGGTGGGCCTCAAACCGGCAGCAAAGGGGGCGAGGGAGGCGCCACGCCCTCTTCGGGCGCCGAGCCGGCGGCAGCGACCTGTTGCATCAGGACCTGTCCGCACACACCCAACCACTCGCCGATCGCGCTGGCGAGCGTTAGTTGCACGGCGTCGAGAAAGGCGTCTGGCCCGGGGACAGTGGCGCCGTCGAGCGTGGCCATGCCCACCACCTCGTCGCTCGAGGGCATCAGTCCGAAGCCGATGCCCGCATCGCCGCCGGTCTCCAGCCAATGGCGCTCGAGCAGCGCGCGATACAGCGCCAACTGCGCCTGCGGATGCTCGCCGCCGTCGATCACGACGGGCAGGGTCAGCGTCAGCTCCAGCAGCCCGCTGCTCTCGCTCCACTGCACGCTGACCAGCGTGTCGTCGACCTCGATGTCGACCGCGTCTTCGATGCGGGCACTGGGCCGGACTGGGCAACATGGGGCCAGTCCCTCCATCAGGGCTTGAAAGTCGTGCAGGGTCATGGCGGCAGCTCGGCTGCGAAGGTCCGATCGCACGGGGTCGTGCTCGGGTACTGGCTTGTGTCGGGCCTGGTGTCTTGAGGGTTCCGTGAGAGCGGAGGCTCCCGGCCCCTCGGACGTCGGGCGCGTGTCCTAGGCCCGCGGCACCCTAAGGCGTTTGCATCAGAGCGGTGCTCCAGGCCACGAGCGGGCTCGCACTGGGGGAGGCACGCCGCGCCGCTCCCTCAGGCCATCAGCCAGTGCCAGCCGCGTGACACGATGTCGATCGCGAGTTGCCCGAAGGCCAGGGTGTAGGCGATGGCCGCCGCGCCGGCCACGGTGGACACGGCCAGCGCCAGGCCGTCGCGAAACAGCCAACCCAGGCCCAGCAGCACCAGGCTCGCGCTGGGCAGCACATTGCCGAAGGGCAGGGGCAGGAAGATGATGAAGGCCATCACCGCGATCCACAGGCCCCACCAGCCGCGCGTGCCTTCGTGCCGCCAGACCTGCCAGCGCGGGCTCAGCCACCGATCGGCCAGGGCATACAACCAGGCCAGGGCGTGCAGGCTGCGTCGCGACCAGCGTTCGTTCAGGGTGAAGCCGCCCAAGGCGCCGGGCAGGGCCACGCGCTCGTGGCCGCGCGCCCAGTACCAGCCGAGCGCCACGATGAAGAAGCTGACGAACCAGCCCGCGCCGCCCACCGGGATGAGGGTGAACAGCGAGAGCACCATCACCAGCACCGGCAGGGAAGCCTCGCCGTGCAGGTTCAGCAGCTCGGTCAGCGTCAGGCGCAGCGGGGCCGTCTCATCCGGGTTGTGAGAGCCGCCCAGGCCGTGCGCGCGCCACAGCCGCTCCTGGCGGATGGCGGCGCGGCGCAGGCGGCGGGCAAGGCTGTGGTCCATGGGGCGCGGTGATGCTCGTGCCCCTGGATGACCGTTTGACGACAGCGGGGTTCCCGCACCGCCGGCGTGCAAGGCCCGGCGGGCGCCCGAAGGGACGCCGGACTCAGGCCAGGGCCGGGTCCACCTCGGCGGGCGCGGCGCGCGGCGAGACGAGCACCGTATCGCCCTCGCGCAGGCCCAGGGTCTGGAACTGCGCCGTGCTGAGGCGGGCCTCGATCAGGTCGTGCCCGCCCGAGGTGCACTCCAGTTCGAGCCGCACCACCGGGTCGAGCACCAGCGCGCGGCGCAGCGTGGCCACCACGGCGCCCGTGGTGTCGGCGCCGGGCAGCAGGCGCTGCACCTGAAGCTCGTGGGGGCGCAGCGGGCGGGTGCCGTCGCCCACCAGCGGCACGCCGCCCAGGAAGCGCGCCACGAAGGGCGTGGCCGGGTGTTCCCACACCTCGCGCGGCGAACCCACCTGCTCGATCTTGCCGTGGTTCATGAGCACCACGCGGTCGGCCACTTCCAGCGCCTCTTCCTGGTCGTGCGTGACGAAGATGCTGGTGACGTGCAGTTCGTCGTGCAGGCGACGCAGCCAGCGGCGCAGTTCCTTGCGCACCTGGGCGTCGAGCGCGCCGAAGGGCTCGTCGAGCAGCAGCACCTTGGGCTCCACCGCCAGCGCACGCGCCAGGGCAATGCGCTGGCGCTGGCCGCCGGAGAGTTGGGCCGGGTAGCGCTCGGCCAGCCAGTCGAGCTGCACCAGCTTGAGCAGATCGTGCACCTTGGCCTGGATCTGCTTCTCGCTCGGGCGCTCGCCGCGCGGCTTCACGCGCAGGCCGAAGGCCACGTTGTCGGCCACCGTCATGTGGCGAAACAGCGCGTAGTGCTGGAACACGAAGCCCACGTTGCGCTCGCGCACGTGCACGTGCGTGCTGTCTTCGCCGCTGATCACGATCTGGCCGGCGTCGGCCGTTTCCAGCCCCGCGATGATGCGCAGCAGCGTGGTCTTGCCGCAGCCCGAGGGGCCCAGCAGGGCCAGGAGTTCGCCGCTCTCGATGTCGAGCTGGATGTTGTCCAGCGCGTGGAACGTGCCGAAGTGCTTGGAGATGTTCTGGACGTTGATGCTCATGGTGAAACCTTCGCGCAGCGCGCTGCGGTGCGAGTGCCTTCGGGCGGCCGTGCGGCGCTCATGGGGTAACTCCTGCGACGGTGGCGTCGTGGCGCGGCCGCTCGGGCGGCAGCTCGGCCAGGGCCTTGAGCTCGCGCTCCATGCGCCACTCGGCCGCGGTCTTGATGACGAGGGTGACGAGTGCCAGCAGCGCCAGCAGCGAGGCCACCGCGAAGGCCGCGACCGACTGGTACTCGTTGTAGAGCACCTCGACGTGCAGCGGCATGGTGTTGGTCTGGCCGCGGATGTGGCCCGAGACCACCGAGACCGCCCCGAACTCGCCCATGGCGCGCGCGTTGCACAGGATCACGCCGTAGATCAGGCCCCACTTGATGTTGGGCAGCGTGACGTGCCAGAAGGTCTGCCAGCCGGTGGCGCCCAGCACCTGCGCGGCCTGTTCCTCGTCGTTGCCCTGCGCCTGCATCAGCGGAATGAGCTCGCGTGCGATGAAGGGGAAGGTGACGAAGATGGTGGCCAGGATGATGCCGGGCACGGCGAAGACGATCTTGATGTCGTGCTCGGCCAGCCAGGGGCCCAGCCAGCCCTGCGCGCCGAACACCAGCACGTAGATCAGGCCAGCCACCACGGGCGAGACGGAGAAGGGCAGATCGATCAGCGTGGTGAGGAAGGCCTTGCCGCGGAACTCGAACTTGGCCACGGCCCAGGCCGCGGCCACGCCGAACACCAGGTTCAGCGGCACGGCCACGGCGGCGGTGATCAGGGTAAGGCGAATCGCAGCCCAGGCATCTGGCTCCTTCAGCGCTTCCCAGTAGGCTTCCCAACCTTTGCGCAGCGCCTCGGCGAACACGGCGGCCAGCGGCAGCACCAGGAACAGCGCCATGAAGACCAGGGCGATGCCGATCAGCGTGCGGCGCACCCAGGGCGCCTCGGTTCGTACAAGGCTCATGCCATCGCTCCACCGGAACGCTTGCGCTGCCAGGCCTGCAGGCCGTTGATGACCAGCAGCAGCACGAAGGAGATGCCCAGCATCACGGAGGCCACGGCGGTGGCGCCCGCGTAGTCGTACTGCTCGAGCTTGGAGATGATGATCAGCGGCGTGATCTCCGACACCATGGGCATGTTGCCGGCGATGAAGATCACCGAGCCGTACTCACCCACCGCGCGCGCGAAGGCCATGGCGAAGCCCGTGAGCAGCGCGGGTGCGATGCTGGGGAAGATCACGCGCCAGAAGATCTGCCAGCGCGTGGCGCCCAGGCTGCTGGCGGCTTCTTCCAGCTCTTTCTCGGTGTCTTCCAGCACGGGCTGCACCGTGCGCACCACGAAGGGCAGGCCGATGAAGATGAGCGCGATGACCACGCCATTGGGGTTGAAGGCGAGCTGGATGCCCAGCGGCACGAAGTACTGGCCGATCCAGCCGTTGTCGGCCAGCAGCGCGGTGAGCGAGATACCGGCCACGGCGGTGGGCAGCGCGAAGGGCAGGTCCACCAGGGCGTCGACGATCTTCTTGCCGGGGAAGCTGTAGCGCACCAGCACCCAGGCCACCAGCAGGCCGAACACGACGTTCACCAGCGCGGCGATCAGCGAGGCGCCGAAGGTGAGGCGGTAGGAGGCCAGCACGCGCGGCGAGGCCACGGCGTCCCAGAACTGCGGCCAGGTCATCGAGAAGGTCTTGAGGACCAGGGCCGAGAGCGGGATCAGCACGATCAGGCCCAGGTAGAGCAGCGTGTAGCCCAGGGTGATGTTGAAGCCCGGCAGCACGCGGCGCGCGGTGCGCCGCGCGCCGGGCGCTGCCGGCAGGGGCAGCGTGGTGGCGGTCATGGCTCAGCGAACGGTGTACAGCTGGTCGAACTTGCCGCCGTCGTTGAAGTGGGTCTTCTGTGCGTCGGCGAAGGAGCCGAAGTACTGCTCGACGGTGAACAGCTTGACGGGCTTGAAGACATCGGCGTGTTTTTTCAGCACCGCTTCCGAGCGCGGGCGGATGTTGTGCTTCGCCGCGATCTCCTGGCCCTGCTCGGAGTAGAGGAAGTCGAGGTAGGCCTTGGCCTCGACGGCCGTGCCTTTCTTGTTCACCGTGCGCTCGACGATGGCGACCGGGTTCTCGGCCACGATGCTCGCGCTCGGGTGGATGGCGTCGACCTTGCCGGCGCCGAACTCGTTGTTCACCGACACCACCTCGGATTCGAAGGTGATCAGCACGTCGCCGACGTTGCGCTGCAGGAAGGTGCCGGTGGCGTCGCGCCCGCCGCGCGCCAGCACGGGCACGTTGGCGTAGAGCTTCTTCACGAATGCGGCGGCCTGCTCGTCGGTGCCGCCCTTGGCGCGCACCTGGCCCCAGGCCGCCAGGTAGGCGTAGCGGCCGTTGCCGCCGGTCTTGGGGTTGACCACCACGACCTGCACGCCGGGCTTGATCAGGTCGTCCCAGTCCTTGACGTTCTTGGGATTGCCGTTGCGCACCAGGAACAGCATGGTGGAGGTGGTGGGCGCGGCGTTGTGGGGGAATTTCTGGCGCCAGTCCTTGGCGACCACGCCCTTGTCGGCGAGGAAGTCCACGTCGGTGGTGGTGTTCATGGTGACCACGTCGGCCTCCAGGCCGTCGGCGACGGCGCGCGCCTGGGCGCTGGAGCCGGCGTGCGACTGGTTCACCACCACGGTCTTGCCGGCCTTCTTCTGCTGCTCGACGAAGGCGGCGTTGATGTCCTTGTAGAACTCGCGCGCCACGTCGTACGAGACGTTGAGCAGCGTGGTGCTCTGGGCCGAGGCCAGGGTGCTGAGGGCCAGCCCGAGGGCGGCGACGGTGGTGCGCAGGGCGGTGTTCATGGTCGTTTGCTCATGGAGTCCGGGGTCAGGACGGGCATTCTGGGAGTGCCCTTCACAAAAGCAAACGACAGTTTTCTTGTTTCTTCATGCCGCGGTGGCATAAGAAACGGCGGCCACCGGCCGCCGGATGACGCTCAGGCGATGGCTTCGATGATGCGGATGTCCCGCTCGGCGCCGTCGCCCAAGGCCTGCAGCGCCTCCTGATAGGCGGAGCTGTCGTGCGCCGCGATGGCCTGGTCCACGCTGTCGAACTCGATCAGCACGGCGCGTTGCTGCACGGCGGCCTCATACACCTGCGCGGGCATGCCGCGCGCCAGAAAGCGCGCGCCAAACGCTTGCAGGGCCGGCCCCGCCAGTTGGGCGTAGGCCGCCAGCGCGGCGGGGTCGCTGATCGATCGGTAGGTGGCCATCCAGTAAGCCTTGGGCATGGGGGGGATCTCCTCGTGGGTTGATGGGGGCCTTCAACGGCCCGAGGATTGTCGCTCCCATGCGAAGCCCTACTTGCGGGTGTAGATCTGGTCGAAGCTGCCGCCGTCGGCAAAGTGCAGCTTGGCCGCCTGGTCCCAGCCGCCGAAGGCGGCGTCGATGGTGAACAGGTTGAGCTTGGGCAGTTGCTTGGCGTACTTGGCCTGGGCCTTCTCCGAGCGTGGGCGGTAGAAGTGCTTGCCGATGATGTCCTGCGCCTCTTCGGTGTACAGGTACTCGAGGTAGGCCTGGGCCACGGCGCGCGTGCCCTTCTTGTCCACGTTCTTGTCGACCACGGTCACGGCCGGCTCGGCCAGGATGGACAGCGAGGGGTAGACGAAGTCCACCTTGTTGCCGAACTCCTTCTCCAGCAGGTAGGCCTCGTTCTCCCAGCTGATGAAGACGTCGCCCTGGTTGCGCTGCGCGAAGGTGACGGAGGCGCCGCGCGCGCCGGTGTCCAGCACGGGCACGTTGGCGTAGAGCTTGGCCACGAATTCCTTGGCCTTGTCGTCGCCGCCGTACTTGCGCTTGGCGAACTCCCAGGCGGCCAGGTAGTTCCAGCGCGCGCCGCCCGAGGTCTTGGGGTTGGGCGTGATGACCTTGACGTCGGGGCGGATCAGGTCGTCCCAGTCCTTGATGTTCTTGGGGTTGCCCGCGCGCGTGACCAGCACGATGGTGGAGGTGTAAGGCGAGCTGTTCTGCGGCAGGCGCTTCTGCCAGTCCTTGGGCACCCACTGGCCGTTGGCGTGCAGGGCGTCGGTGTCGCCGGCCAGGGCCAGGGTGGCCACGTCGGCGTCCAGGCCGTCGATGATGGCGCGGGCCTGGCGCCCCGAGCCGCCGTGCGATTGCTTGATGGTCACGTCCTGGCCGGTCTTGGCCTTCCAGTGCTTGGCGAAGGCCGCGTTGTATTCGACGTAGAGCTCGCGCGTGGGGTCGTAGCTCACGTTGAGCAGGGTGACGGGCGCGGGCGCCTGGGCCTGGGCGGCGCCCAGCGTGAGGGTGAGGGCGGCGGCGCCCAGGGTGGTCAGCAGGTGGCGGCGGGTGCTCATGGTTCGTTCCTTGTTCGATCGGGTCGTTCGGCGGTGCTGAAGTCAGCGACAAGGCCGCGATGTTCCCGACTTGTGGTCGAACAAGGAACGAATACGTTTTTGGTTGTTTATGACGAAAACATCTATGGGCCTCGCGTCGGGCGCCATATGACGCTCAGGGCCGCAGCGGGAAGCCCTCCGCCAGCGCCTCGCGCAGCCAGGCCACGAAGACCGACACCGCGCGCGGCACGTGGCTGGCGTAGGGCCGGATGGCGTAGAGGTGGTCGCTGAAGGTGCCCACGGCCTGCCAGTCCGGCAGCACCTCGACCAGCTTGCCCGCGCGCAGCGCGGCCTGGGCGCTGAAGTCCGGCAGCAGGGCGATGCCCAGGCCGGCGATGGCCGCCTCGCGCAGCGCCTCGCTGTTGTTGGCGCCGAACGGCCCGCTCACCGCCACCGTGAAACGCGGGGCGTTGGTCTTGCGGCGGCCTTCGGCGGGCTGGAAGTGCCAGGCCGGCGTGTCCTGCGCGCGTGGGTAGTGCAGGCAGTCGTGGCCGGCCAGGTCATGCGGCGCGGCGGGCGTGCCGCGGCGGCGCAGGTAGGCGCGGCTAGCCACCAGCACCGAGCGCGTGCGGCACAGGGTCCAGGCCACGTGCGTGTCGGGCGGCGCGGCGGTGTGGCGGATGGCGAGGTCGAAGCCCTCGGTGGCGAGCGAGCTCAGCCGGTCCGACAGATCGAGCTCGATGCGGATGCCCGGGTGCTCGCGCAGGAAGTCGGCGATGCGCGGCACCAGCTGCTGGCGCGCGAAGGCCACCGGCGCCGTCACCCGCACACGGCCCACGGGCACCTCGGCCAGGTCGCGCACGCTGGCGAAGCCTTGCGCGATGCGCTCGAAGGGCTCGCGCAGGCCGTCGACCAGGCGCTGGCCGGCCTCGGTGAGGCGCACGCTGCGCGTGGTGCGCTGCACCAAGGGCACGCCGGCCGCGCGTTCGAGCTCGCTGATGTGCTGGCTCATGGCGGCCTTGCTCACGCCCAGGCGCTGCGCCGCCGCGGTGTAGCTGCCGTGCTGCGCCAGCACGGTGAGCCAGTGCAGGTGGGACCAGAGGTGTTCGGCTTTTTCCAGACTCATGGGCACATTGTTCACCAAGGCAAACAATGCGTTCAAGCCCTTGGCCTAGGCAGGAGCAGGCCGGCTGCCTAGAGTGGCGGACCGCTTCTTCACCGCAGGGACCGCCGCCATGACCACGAACCCCACCTCCATCGCCCACTTCATTGGCGGCCGCGTCGCCGCCGGCACCTCCGCGCGCGTGCAGGACGTGACCAACCCCGCCACCGGCGCCGTCACCGGCCGCGTGGCCCTGGCCAATGCCGCCGACGTCGACACCGCCGTGGCCGCCGCGCAGGCCGCCTTCCCGGCCTGGGCCGACACGCCGCCGATCCGCCGCGCGCGCGTGATGTTCAAGTTCCTTGAACTGGTGAATCAGCACAAGGACGATCTGGCGAAGCTGATCACCAGCGAACACGGCAAGGTGTTCACCGACGCGCAGGGCGAGGTTGCGCGCGGCATCGACATCATCGAATTCGCCTGCGGCATTCCCCAACTGCTCAAGGGCGACTTCACCGACCAGGTCTCCACCGGCATGGACAACTGGACCCTGCGCCAGCCGCTGGGCGTGGTCGCGGGCATCACGCCCTTCAACTTCCCGGTGATGGTGCCCATGTGGATGTTCCCGGTGGCCATCGCCGCGGGCAACTGCTTCGTGCTCAAACCCAGCCCCATCGACCCCTCGGCCTCGCTGTTCATGGGCGAGCTGCTCAAGCAGGCGGGCCTGCCCGATGGCGTGTTCAACGTGGTGCAGGGCGACAAGGAGGCGGTGGACGCGCTGCTGGTGCACCCCGACGTGAAAGCCATCAGCTTCGTCGGCTCCACGCCCATCGCCAACTACATCTACGAAACCGGCGCGCACCACGGCAAGCGCGTGCAGGCACTGGGCGGCGCGAAGAACCACATGGTGGTGATGCCCGACGCCGACCTGGACCAGGCGGTGGACGCGTTGATCGGCAGCGCCTACGGCAGCGCCGGCGAGCGTTGCATGGCCATCAGCGTGGCGGTTCTGGTGGGCGACGTGGCCGAAAAGATCATGCCCAAGCTGGTCGAGCGCACGAAGACGCTGAAGGTGCTGGACGGCATGAACCTCGCGGCCGAGATGGGCCCCATCGTCACGGCCGCCGCGCACCAGCGCATCAGCGGCTACATCGATGCGGGCGCCAAGGAAGGCGCGACGCTGCTGGTGGATGGCCGGGGCTTCAGCGGCGCCACGGCCGGCAAGGGCTGCGACAAAGGCTTCTGGATGGGCGGCACCCTGTTCGATCACGTCACCACGGACATGAAGATCTACAGGGAGGAGATCTTCGGCCCCGTGCTGAGCTGCGTGCGCGTGCCCGATTTCGCGCAGGCGGTGCAGATCATCAACGAGCACGAGTTCGGCAACGGCGTCTCCTGCTTCACGCGCGACGGCAACGTGGCGCGCGAGTTCGCGCGGCGCATCCAGGTGGGCATGGTGGGCATCAACGTGCCGATTCCCGTGCCCATGGCCTGGCAGGGCTTCGGCGGCTGGAAGAAGAGCCTGTTCGGCGACACGCACGCCTATGGCGAAGAGGGCGTGCGCTTCTATACGAAGCAGAAGAGCATCATGCAGCGCTGGCCGGAATCGATTTCCAAAGGCGCCGAATTCGTCATGCCCACCGCCAAGTGAACGACACCACCTTCGACTTCATCGTCATCGGTGCCGGCACCGCCGGTTGCCTGCTCGCCAACCGCCTGAGCGCCGACCCGTCGAAGCGCGTGCTGCTGGTGGAGGCCGGCCGCAAGGACGACTACCACTGGATCCACATCCCGGTGGGCTACCTCTACTGCATCGGCAACCCGCGCACCGACTGGTGCTACCAGACCGAGCCCGACCCCGGCCTCAATGGCCGGCGCCTGCGCTACCCGCGTGGCAAGACCCTGGGCGGCTGCTCCAGCATCAACGGCATGATCTACATGCGCGGCCAGCGGCGCGACTACGAGCACTGGGCCGAGGCCACCGGCGACGCCGCCTGGCGCTGGGACGCCTGCCTGCCCGACTTCACCGCGCACGAGGACCACTACCGCCTGGACGCCGCACAGGACCCGGCCTTCGCCGCCCTGCACGGCAATGGCCGCCGCGGCAGCACCGGCGAGTGGCGCGTGGAGAAGCAGCGCCTGCGCTGGGACATCCTCGACGCCTTCGCGGCGGCCGCGCAGCAGGCTGGCGTGCCGGCCACGCCCGACTTCAACAGTGGCGACAACGAGGGCGTGGGCTACTTCGAGGTGAACCAGAAGGCCGGCTGGCGCTGGAACGCGTCCAAGGCCTTTCTGCGCCCGGTGCTGCGGCGGCCCAACCTCACGGTGTGGACCGAGACGCTGACCGAGCGCCTGCGGTTCGAGCGTGACGCCAGCGGCGCGCTGCGTTGCACCGGCGCCGAACTGCGGCGCGGTGGCGAGCGCGTCAGCGTGCGTGCCGCTCAGGAGGTGGTGCTCAGCGCGGGCAGCATCGGCTCGCCCGCGATCCTGCAGCGCTCGGGCGTCGGCCCGGCGGCGCTGCTGCGCCAGCACGGCATCGAGGTGCAGCACGAACTGAAGGGCGTGGGCGAGAACCTGCAGGACCACCTGCAGATCCGCGCCGTCTACAAGGTGCAGGGCGCGCCCACGCTCAACGTGCTGGCCGGTTCGCTGTGGGGCAAGGCCCGCATCGGCCTGCAATACGCGCTCTCGCGCAGCGGGCCCATGAGCATGTCGCCCAGTCAGCTCGGCGCCTTCACGCGCAGCGATCCCTCGCAGCCGCACGCGAACCTCGAGTACCACGTGCAGCCGCTGAGCCTGGACGCCTTCGGCGAGCCCTTGCACGCCTTCCCCGCCTTCACCGCGAGCGTGTGCAACCTCAACCCCACCAGCCGGGGCCACGTGCGCATCACCGGTGCCGACCCCGAGGCCGCGCCCGCCATCGCGCCGCTCTACCTGGCCACGGAAGAGGACCGCCGCGTGGCCGCCGACAGCCTGCGCGTGACGCGGCGCATCGTGGCGCAGCCGGCGCTGGCGCGCTTCAAGCCCGAGGAGTTCAAGCCGGGGGCGATGTACCAGAGTGACGAGGAGCTCGCGCGCCTGGCCGGCGACATCGCGAGCACCATCTTTCACCCCGTGGGCACCACGAAGATGGGCCGCGCGGACGACGACATGGCTGTGGTGGACAGCCACCTGCGCGTGCGCGGCATCGCTGGCCTGCGCGTGGTGGACGCCGGCGTGATGCCCACCATCACCAGCGGCAACACCAACAGCCCCACGCTGATGATCGCGGAGAAGGCGGCGCGCTGGATTCGCGACGGGGCCTGAGAAGACTCAGCGCAGGCCGCCCACGTACTTGTGGTCGTCGGCTGCGGGCGGTGCCCCGGGCGCTGGCGCTGCCGCGGTGCGCAGTGCCTCGGCCGCCACGTCCAGCAAGGTCTTGCGTGGCGTGGCGCTCATGTTCACGATGGCCGCCTCCAGCTTGTCGGCCCAGGGCAGCAGGTCCGCGTGGCCATCGGCGGCGGCCTTCTCGCGCGCGAAGCGCACGATGGCCCGCGCGTACTCCGCGTTGGTGGCGAGCCACTCGGTGTCGGTGACGCGCCCGGTCCTGCGCCGCAGCAGCACGTGCAGGTGCGCCGCGATGGCGAACAGCTCGCTGGTATTGCCCATGGCAGTTCGGCCGCGCGCGAGGGGTCAGTTGAGTTTTTCGTTGTGCAGCGAAGCGTCCAGCCCCTGGCGCTCGTCGTCCGCGCGCACGCGCAAGCCGGCGAAGCGCGAGACGATGAACAGCACCACCGTGGTCATCACCAGGCTGTAGGCCAGCACCGCCGCGCAGGCGATGAATTGGGTGAACAAGCTGCCCTCCAGACCGGAGATCGCCGGATCGGCCAGCACGCCGGTGAGCAGCGCGCCCACCAGGCCGCCCACGCCGTGCACGCCGAAGACGTCGAGCGAGTCGTCGGCTCGCAGCAGGCGCTTGAGACCGGTGGCACCCCAGTAGCAGGCAAAGCCCGCCCCCACGCCGATGAGCAGGGCCGAGCGGGGGCCCACGAAGCCGGCGGCCGGGGTGATGGCCACGAGGCCCGCCACCACGCCCGAGCACAGGCCCAGCAGCGTGGCGCGCTTGCGGGCCCACCACTCGGCGGCCATCCAGGCCAGGGCGCCAGCGGCGGCGGCGATGTGGGTGACCGCGATGGCCAGGCCCGCACGGCCGTCGGCCGCCAGGGCCGAGCCGCCGTTGAAGCCGAACCAGCCCACCCACAGCAGGCCGGTGCCGGCCATGGTGAGGCCCAGGTTGAAGGGGAGGAAGGGCTCGCGCCCGTAGCCTTGGCGCGGCCCCAGCGCGTAGGCGCAGACCAGGGCCGCCGCGCCGGCGTTGATGTGCACCACCGCACCGCCCGCGAAATCGAGCGCACCGAGTTGCGCCAACCAGCCGCCCGGCTCCCACACCCAGTGCGCGATGGGCGCGTAGACCAGCAGCAGCCACAGGCCGGCGAAGCCGAGCAGGGCGCCAAACCGCATGCGCTCGACCAAGGCGCCCACCACCAGCGCGCAGGTGATGACCGCGAAGCTGAGCTGGAACATGGCGAACACGGATTCGGGCAGGTGCGGTGCCACGTGGCTCACGGCCACCTGGCCCGCCTGACCGAGGAAGTCCAGCCCCGTGAAGCCCGCGCGGGACAGGCCCCCGATGAACCCACCCACCGTGCCCCCAGGCGTGAAAGCCAGTGAGTAAGCGATCGCAAACCAGAGCACGCTGACCAGGGCGGCGATGCCCATCACGCTGGCCATGGTGTTGATGACATTGAAGCGGCGCACCATGCCGCCGTAGAACAGGCCGATACCGGGCAGGGTCATGAGCAGCACCAGGGCGGTGCTCACCATGACCCAGGCGGTGTCGGCCGAGGACAGGCTGTCCAGCGCCGCCAGGGCGGGGCCGCTGATGTCTGGCATACGAATCCCCCAACGTGGTTGTGGGCCGCGTGGTGCATTTCCTGTGCCAGGACCGTACCGGTGCAAGGGAAAGCCCGGATGCACCCGGGCGGTGCAAGCCGCTACATTCCCTGCATTGCCTGGTGCTCGGTAGGGTATTCAGGACGTTGGAGACCGAGGAGACACCCGTACCGGCACCGCCGGACACGCCGCACAGGCACCCCGACAGAGCCGACCCAAAAGGTCGGCTCTTTCTTTTTGGGTGGGCCAACGGCGCGGCGAGAATCGCTGCGCTATGGATTTGCTGCTCGTCTCCTTCGCCTCACTGCTCGCTGGTTTCGTGGACTCGATCGTGGGTGGGGGCGGGTTGATCCTCGTGCCCGCGATGTTCGCGGTCTTCCCCAACACCCATCCGGCCACGCTGTTCGGCATCAACAAGGGGGCGGCGGTGCTGGGCACGGCGGCGGCCACGGTGCAGTACGCGCGGCGCGTGGACATGCCCTGGCGCTCCTTGCTGCCGGCGGCGGCCGCGGCCTTCATCGGGGCGATGGCGGGGGCCTGGACGGTCACGGTGATTTCGCCCGATTTCCTGCGCCGCGCATTGCCCTTCGTGCTGGGCGCGGTGCTGGTCTACACCCTGATGCGCAAGGACCTGGGCCACGCGCACGATCCGGCCTTCGCCGGTCGACGGTTGACGGCCGCGGCCTGCCTGATGGGCGCGGTCATCGGCTTCTACGACGGCTTCTTCGGTCCGGGCACGGGCAGCTTCTTCGTTTTCCTGTTCGTGCGCTGGCTGGGGTTTGACTTTCTTCACGCCAGCGCCAGCGCCAAGCTGCTGAACACGGCCTCCAACCTGGCGGCGCTGCTGCTGTTCGCGCTCAAGGGCCACGTGTGGTGGCACTACGCGCTGGTGATGGCGCTGGCCAATGTGGTGGGCAGCTTGGCCGGCACGCGCCTGGCGCTCAAGCACGGCAGTGGTTTCGTGCGCTGGGTGTTCATCGTGGTGGTGGGGGCGCTGATATTGAAGACCACGTACGACGCCTGGCTGAAATAGTGCCCGCGCGCTCCGCCACTGCGCGGATCGCTGCCGCCGGAGGGCGCTGATCCGCCTTGGGGCGGCCCGGCGGCGCATCCGATGCCGGCCTACTGCACCGCCGCCGGCTCGGCGGGCGGCCAGGGCACCTCGCTGAGCTGGCGCGGCGTGCCCTGCGGCGGGCCGCCGCCACCGGATTGCAAGGACGCGATGTCCTGTTCGCTCGGGTACTGGCCCAGCAGCAGGTAGTCGAACACGCGGCGCGCGATGGGCGCGGCCGCGGCGGCGCCAAAACCCGCGTTCTCCACGATCACGGCCAGCGCCACGCGCGGCGCATCGACCGGCGCGAAGGCCAGGTAGAGCGAGTGGTCGCGCTGGTGTTCTTCCAGCTTGCGCGCGTCGTAGCGCTCGCGCTGGCCGATGGTGACGGCCTGCGCCGTGCCCGTCTTGCCGCCGCTGGTGTAGCCGGCGCCCGAGAACACGCGCGCCGAGGTGCCTTCGGTGGTGACGGCCTGCATGGCGCTGAGCACCGCACGCACGTGCTCGGGTTTGTAGTTCAGGTTCTCGGTGGGCGGCGCGGGCAGGGGGTCGACCTGCCCCGTGAGCGGGTTGCGCCGCGCCAGCGAGAGGTGCGGCGCGTGCTTGACGCCCCCATTGGCCAGCGTGGCCATGGCGTTGGCCATCTGCAGCATGGTGAAGTTGTTGTAGCCCTGGCCGATGCCCAGCGAGATCGTCTCACCCGCGTACCAGCGCTGCTGGTCGGCGCGCTTGTAGGTGTTGCGCTTCCATTCCTGGCTGGGCAGCACGCCGCGTACCTCGCCCTTGAGGTCGATGCCCGTGATCTGTCCGATGCCCAGTGGCTTCATGAAGTCGTGGATGGCGTCCACGCCCATCTCGTTGGCCAGCGAGTAGTAGTAGACGTTGCTCGACTTGACGATGCTGCGCCGCAGGTCCACCGCGCCGAGGCCGCCGTCGCCGTGGCTGCGGAAGCGGTGGTTGCCCAGCATCCAGTAGCCGGGGTCGTTGATGACCGTTTCGGCCTTGCGCGCGCCGGTTTCCAGGGCGGCCATGGCCATGAAGGGCTTGTAGGTGGAACCCGGCGGGTAGGTGCCGCGCAGGGCGCGGTTGAGCAGCGGCTTGTCGAGCGACTCGTTGAGCGCGCGCCAGTTCTCCACGTCGATGCCCTCGACGAAGAGGTTGGGGTCGAAGGTGGGCTTGGACACGAAGGCGAGCACTTCGCCGTTGCGCGGGTCGATGGCCACCAGCGCGCCGCGGCGATCGCCGTACAGGGTCTCCACCAGGTGCTGCAGCTTGGCGTCGATGGTGAGCACGATGGTGTCGCCCGGCGTGGGCGGCGTGGCCGCGAGCGAGCGCACCGCGCGCCCGCCAGCCGAGGTCTCCACGCGCTCGAAGCCGGTGGCGCCGTGCAGCAACTGCTCGTGCTGCTGTTCGGCCCCGAGCTTGCCGATGTACTCGGTGCCGCGGTAGTTGGCCTGATCCTCCTCGGGCCAGTCGGCGATCTGCTCCTTCTCGCGCTGGTTGATGCGGCCGATGTAGCCGATCACGTGGCTGGCCGTCTCACCGTTGGGGTAGTGGCGCAGCAGGCGCGCGCGCACCTCGACGCCGGGGAAGCGGAAGCGCTGGGCGGTGAAGCGCGCCACCTCTTCGTCGCTCAGGCGGGTGCGGATGGGCAGGGAGTCGAAGCGGTGGGATTCTTCGAGCAGCTTGCGGAAACGGCGCTCGTCGCGCGGGCCGATGTCGACCAGCTCGCGCAGGCCGGTGATGGTCTCGTCCAGGTCCTCGATCAGCGAAGGCGTGAGCTCCAGTGTGTAGGCTGAGTAGTTGCTGGCCAGCACGCGGCCTTCGCGGTCGACGATCTGGCCCCGGTTGGGCACCACCGGGATCACCGCCGTGCGGTTGCTCTCGGCCTGGGCCATGAACTCCTCGTGCTTGTGCACCTGCAGCCAGACCATGCGCGCGACGATGAGCCCGAAAGCGAACAGCACCGCCAGCGCCATCACGATGACGCGCTTGCGGAATTGCCAGATGTCCGCGTCGACGTTCCTGATCTCGGTCATGGCCTGCCTTGCCGGGTCAGAGGGGGCGGTTGTCGTCGGGGTCAGGCGCGCGGCGTTGGGGCGCCAGCAGCATCACGGTGACGAAGGGCCACAGCATGGCCTCGATCAGCGGTGAAAGGAAGTAGGGCCAGCCCGGGAAGCTGCCGCCGCCGAGCAGGCGCACCACCATGCCCAGCAGGTGGGCCACCGCGAACAGCGGCAGCACCTGCAGCGACTGCTGCAACACCGGGAACCACAGCAGGCGCCGGTGCATGGCCACGGCACCGAAGGCCATCACGGTGTAGGCCAGCGCGTGCTGGCCCAGCAGCGAGCCCTGGTGCACGTCCATGGCCAGGCCGAAGAAGAAGGCCGTGCCCACGCCAATGCGCAGCGGCTGGTGCACGCACCAGAACACCAGGGTGAGGGCCAGTAGGTCGGGCACCCAGGCGGCGCGGCCGAACAGGCCCATGTTCATCAGCATGTTCAGCGCCAGGGTGACGAGCAGGCTGAACCAGATGAAGACGGTGTTGGCGGGCAGCAGCAGCTGCTGGCCGGGGCGCATGATCATGGAGTGGCTCCCCGGTTGCCCGGTCGCGCAGCGCCCTTGGCGCCCGGCACGCCGCCGGGCTTGGCGACATCGCTGGCGGGTGCCGCGGCGGGTGGCGGGGGCACCTGCGCGCCGGCGGGCTCCAGCACCAGCACGTGCAGCGTGCCGTCCATGCGGGCCAGCGGCTCGGCGCGGATGCGCATGAAGGAGGAGCCGCTCTGGCGTTCCACCGTCGTCACGCGCGCCACCGGCAGGCCGGGCGGGTAGACGGCGTCCACGCCGCTGGTGGTGAGCAGGTCGCCCTCGCGGATGTCGGTCTCGGCCAGGGTGTAGCGCAAGGCCAGGCCGTCGCCGTCGCCGGCGGGCTCACCGTAGGCCACGCTGCGCACGCCGGAGCGCACGTCGAGCACGGGAATGGCCTGGTCGCGGTCCACCAGCAGGCTTACTTCGGCGATCAGCGGGTACACGCGGGTGACCTGGCCCAGCACGCCCGATTCGTCGATCACCGGCGAGCCGGCCTGCACGCCGTGCGTCTGGCCGCGGTCGATGACCACGCGGCGGGAATAGGGATCGGCCGCGTCGTAGACCACCTGGGCGCCGATGGCCCGCGGCATCACCCGCTCGCGCATGGACAGCAGCTCGCGCAGGCGCTGGTTCTCGTTGCGCAGCTGCTCCACTTGCAGGCTGTTCGCGGCCTGGTCGGCCAGCCGTCGCACGGCGCCGGCCTCGTTCTGCTGCGCGGCGTGCAGGCTGGTGACGTATCCGCCGGCCGCGCCCACCAGTTGCACGGGTTGCAGCACGGCCCATTGCACGGGGTAGAGCACCGTGGCCAGCACCGCCCGCACGGGTTGCGCCACGCGAAAGCGCAGGTCGGCCACCATCAGGAACAGCGCAATGGCGCTGAACACCACGAGCTTGGACAGGGCCGAGGGGCCCTGCTTGAAGAACGGCGGTGGGGTGCGGTCCAGCGTGCCCAGTGGCATGGTGGCTCGCCGCGGGGTACCGCGGCCCTTATTCGCTGGTGAAGATCGTGCCCAGGCGCTCCATGCGCTCCAGGGCCATGCCGCAGCCGCGCACCACGCAGGTCAGCGGCTCTTCGGCCACCAGCACGGGCAGGCCGGTTTCTTCGGCCAGCAGGCGGTCCAGGTCGCGCAACAGGGCGCCGCCGCCGGTGAGCATCATGCCGCGCTCGGCGATGTCGGCGCCCAGTTCGGGCGGGGTCTGCTCCAGCGCGTTCTTGACGGCGCTGACGATCTGGTTGAGGGGTTCGGTGAGGGCTTCCAGGACCTCGTTGGAGCTGATGGTGAAGCTGCGCGGCACGCCCTCGGAGAGGTTGCGGCCCTTGACCTCCATCTCGCGCACTTCCGAACCCGGGAAGGCGGAGCCGATTTCCTTCTTGATGGCCTCTGCCGTGGGCTCGCCGATCAGCATGCCGTAGTTGCGGCGGATGTAGGCAATGATGGCGTCGTCGAACTTGTCGCCGCCCACGCGCACGCTGCCCTTGTAGACCATGCCGCCCAGGCTGATGACGCCCACCTCGGTGGTGCCGCCGCCGATGTCGACCACCATGGAGCCCGAGGCGTCGGACACCGGCAGGCCGGCGCCGATGGCCGCGGCCATGGGTTCCTCGATCAGGTAGACCTCGCTGGCGCCGGCGCCCAGGGCCGATTCGCGGATGGCGCGGCGCTCGACCTGGGTGGAGCCGCAGGGCACGCAGATGATGATGCGCGGGCTCGGCTTGAACATCGAGCGCGGGTGCACCATCTTGATGAACTGCTTGAGCATCTGCTCGGTGACGGTGAAGTCGGCGATCACGCCGTCCTTCATCGGGCGGATGGCCTCGATGTTGCCGGGCACCTTGCCGAGCATGGCCTTGGCCTCGCGCCCCACGGCCTGGATGGTCTTCTTGCCCTGGGGACCGCCTTCGTGGCGGATGGACACGACCGAGGGCTCGTCGAGCACGATGCCCTTGTTGCGCACGTAGATGAGGGTGTTGGCGGTGCCGAGGTCGATGGCCAGGTCGGTCGAGAAACTCCGACGGAACGCTTCAAACATGGTGGGTGAATCCTGTGGAATGCGTGCGCTCACGCGAGCGCGTGCAGCCGGGGGTGGGGCCGAAGATCGGGCCGGACATCGGGGGCTAAGTGATTGATTCGGTGACGAAAACCGGGCCAAAAGGCCGACTCCGCCGAACGCTGGATAATACCCGAACGCCTGTGTACAACCGCACGAAAACAGGGCGGTTTGCCCCGCAAAAGCGCCGTTTTGCAACCGGTTGCAGGCCTTCGCCACACCCGTGGCGCGGGCTCCTTCACCCCCAGCACCATGTCCCTGACCCTTCAAGACATCGGGCGCATCGCCAACCTGGCGCGCCTCGAACTCGACCCCGAGCACAGCGAGCGCATGCTCGCGCAGCTCAATGGCTTCTTCGACATCGTTGAACAGATGAACGCGGTCGACACCACCGGCGTGGAGCCGCTGGCCCACCCCACGGCCGTGATGGAGGACGTGGCCCTGCGCCTGCGCCCCGACGTGGTGAGCGAGCCGAACGCGCGCGAGGCCAACCAGAAGAGCGCCCCGGCCGTGGAGAACGGCCTGTTCCTGGTGCCGAAGGTGATCGAATGAGCGCGCCGGATCTGCACCACATGGGCGTGGCCGAGCTCGCGCAGGCCATCGCCGACAGGAAAACCAGCAGCACCGAGGCCACGCAGCACCTGCTGGCGCGCGCGAAGCAGCACCAGGCGCTGGGGGCCTACCTGTCGTTCAACGAGGAGGCCTCGCTGGCCCAGGCCCGCGCGGCCGACGACCGCGTCGCCGCTGGCGAGCGCACGCCGCTGCTGGGCGTGCCCATCGCGCACAAGGACATCTTCGTCACACGCGATTTCCCCAGCACCGCGGGCTCGAAGATGCTCGACGGCTACCAGAGTCCCTTCGACGCCACCGTGGTCACGAAGCTGGCGAAGGCCGGCGCCGTGAGCCTGGGCAAGCTCAACTGCGACGAGTTCGCCATGGGCGGCAGCAACCAGAACTCGGCCTACGGACCGGCCCACAACCCCTGGGACACCACCCGCGTGCCCGGCGGCTCCTCGGGCGGCACGGCCGTGGCCGTGGCCGCGCGCCTGCTGCCTGCCGCCACCGGCACGGATACCGGCGGCTCCATCCGCCAGCCCGCCAGCTTCTGCGGCGTGACCGGCATCAAGCCCACCTACGGCCGCTGCTCGCGCTACGGCATGGTGGCCTTCGCCTCCAGCCTGGACCAGGCCGGCGCCATGGCGCGCAGCGCGGCCGACTGCGCCACCTTGCTCACCGCCATGGCCGGGCCCGACATCGACCGCGACTCCACCAGCCTGGACCACCCGGCCGAGGACTACGGCCGCCTGCTCGGCCAGCCCCGGCAAGGCGCCACGGCCGCGCAGCCGCTCAAGGGCCTGCGCATCGGTCTGCCCAGGGAGTTCTTTGGCGAGGGCGTGGCCGCCGACGTGCAGGCGCCGGTGCGCGCCGCGCTGGCGGAGGTCGAGAAGCTTGGCGCCACGCTGGTGGACGTGTCGCTGCCGCGCACGGAGCTGGCCATTCCCGTCTACTACATCATTGCCCCGGCCGAGGCGAGCTCGAACCTCAGCCGCTTCGATGGGGTCAAGTTCGGCCATCGTGCGGCCAAATACGGCGATTTGCTGGATATGTACAAGAAGTCGCGCAGCGAGGCCTTCGGCCCCGAGGTGCAGCGGCGCATCATGATCGGCACCTACGTCCTCTCACATGGCTACTACGACGCCTACTACCTCAAGGCCCAGCAGATCCGTCGCCTGATCGCGCAGGACTTCCAGCAGGCCTTCACGCAGTGCGACCTGATCGCCGGCCCGGCGGCGCCCACCGTGGCCTGGGCCATCGGAGAGAAGGCCGACGACCCGGTTGCCAACTACCTGGCCGACGTCTTCACGCTGCCCGGCAGCCTGGCCGGCCTGCCGGGCATGAGCGTGCCGGCGGGGTTCGGCGCCGGCAATCTTCCGGTCGGGCTGCAACTGATGGGCAACTACCTGAAAGAGGCCGAGCTGCTGCAGGCCGCGCACGCCTTCCAGCAGGCCACCGACTGGCACACCAAGACGCCCGCAGGGTTCTGACCATGAGCAAGCCAACCGCCTCCCTGCTGGTGCAAGGCTACGAAGTCGTGATCGGCTTCGAGACGCACACCCAGCTCGCCACCCAATCCAAGATCTTCAGCCGCGCGGCCACCGCCTTCGGCGCGGAGCCCAACACGCAGGCCTGCGCGGTCGACCTCGCGCTGCCCGGCACCCTGCCCGTGATGAACCGCGAGGCCGTGGCCTGCGCCATCCGCCTGGGTCTGGCCGTGGGCGCGCACATCGCCGAGAAGAGCGTCTTCGCGCGCAAGAACTACTTCTACCCCGACCTGCCCAAGGGCTACCAGATCAGCCAGTACGAGATCCCGGTGGTGCAGGGTGGCTCGGTGAGCTTCTTTCTGGGCGACGAGAAGAAGACCGTGCGGCTCGTGCGCGCCCACCTGGAAGAGGACGCGGGCAAGAGCCTGCACGAGGACTTCATCGGCCAGAGCGGCATCGACCTCAACCGCGCCGGCACGCCGCTGCTGGAGATCGTGACCGAGCCCGACATCCGATCCAGCGCCGAGGCCGTGGCCTATGCCAAGGAGCTGCACAAGATCGTCACCTGGATCGGCATCTGCGACGGCAACATGCAGGAGGGCTCCTTCCGCTGCGACGCCAACGTCTCCGTGCGCAAGCCGGGCGCGCCGCTCGGCACGCGGCGCGAGATCAAGAACCTGAACTCCTTCAAGTTCATGCAGCAGGCCATCGACTTCGAGGTGCGCTGGCAGATCGAACAGATCGAGGACGGCCACGCCATCGAGCAGGCCACGGTGCTGTTCGACCCCGACACGGGCGAGACGCGCGCCATGCGCACCAAGGAAGACGCGGCCGACTACCGCTACTTCCCCGACCCGGACCTGCCGCCGCTGGTGGTGGCGCGCGACTGGGTGGACGAAGTGAAGGCGGCCATGCCCGAGCTGCCGCGCGCCATGGCCGAGCGCTTCGTGCAGCAGTACGGCCTGCCCGAGTACGACGCCACCACGCTCACGCAGAGTCCGGCCATGGCGGCCTACTTCGAGGCCGCGGCCCAGGCCAGTGGCCAGGCCAAGTTGGCCAGCAACTGGGTGATGGGCGAGGTCTCGCGCCGGCTCAACAACGAGGAGCGCGACATCGCCGAGGTGCCGGTGAACGCGGGGCAACTGGCCGCGCTGCTCACGCGCATCGCCGACGGCACGGTGTCCAACAACGCCGCCAAGCAGGTGATGGACGCGCTGTGGACCGGCGCGGGCGCCGATGCCCAGGTGATGGATGCGCGCGCACAGATCGACGCCGTCATCGAGGCCAAGGGCCTCAAGCAGGTCAGCGACGTGGGCGCGATCGAGAAAATCATCGACGAGGTGATGGCCGCCAACGCCGACATGGTGGCGCAGTTCCGTGCCGGCAAGGACAAGGCCTTCAACGCCCTGGTGGGCCAGGCCATGAAGGCCAGCAAGGGCAAGGCCAACCCCCAGCAGGTGAACGACCTGCTGCGCAAGAAACTGGGCTGATGCGGGGGTGGGTCAGCGGCTCTGGGCGGCCGTGTTGGCCCAGAGCTGCTTGAGCTTGGCCAGTTCTTCGTCGAAGCGCGCGTTCACGCGTTGCTTTTCCTGGACCTGGTCGGCCAGGAAGCGCTTCTGCACGTCCATCTGCTTGTCGTTGTCCTCGACCTTGCGGCGCAGCCACAAGGGGGCCTTGGCCAGGTCGCCCTGGTAGAACTCCAGCTCCAGCGCGATGCCCTTGCGCTGCTCGACCAGCGCGGCCTCGCGCTTGTGCACCGCCGCAATCACGTCGTCGATCTGTGCGAGCGCGTCCTGGCGCTCCTTGTCGTGCACCGCCTGGTTGGGGTAGCGGATCAGCAGCGCCCGCTCGCGTCGGCGCTCCTCCTGAATGCGGGCCTGCTCTTCCTGCTCGACCCGGCGCCTGGCCTCCACCTTCTCGCGCTCCTCCCGCGTGTAGCTGGGCGGGATCACCTCGCGCACGGTGCCGGTGCGGCCCAGGCGCTGCTGCTCGCGGTCGAGGCAGTCGACGATGGGGCGGTCGGAGGTGATGCGGCGGCCCTTGCTGTCGGTGCAGGTGTAGATGGACTGGCTGTTCTGCGCCTGAGCGCCCGCTGCCACCAACCACACGGCCGCCGCGATGGCCGGCCCGAGGCGGCAGGACAGGGAGGGCGGCGACAGTGGGTGGTTCATGTGCGGTCTGGCGGGTGACGTGCGGCTCAGCGCACGCCGTAGCGTGCTCGGTAGGCCAGCACCCGCTCGCGGTGCGCCGCGACATCGTTGCCGGCCTGAGCGGACAGATACTGCAGCAAATCATCGAGCCTCGCAATCGCACAGACCTGCAGCCCAAGCTGCTGCTGCACGTATTGCACGGCACTGTGATCCACGTCGCGGACCACGCCATCGGGCGCCACCTCGGTGGCTTTCTCCTGCCGGTCCAGCGCGATTGCCACGGCGCTCGGCGTGGCGCCGGCCGCGCGGATCAGCGCGATGGACTCGCGCGCGGCGGTGCCCGCGCTCATCACGTCGTCGACGATCAGCACCCGGCCCCTGAGCGGCGCACCCACCAGGGTTCCGCCTTCACCGTGGTCCTT
The DNA here is from genome assembly GCF_035481345.1 of Hydrogenophaga sp. Lineage (GTDB taxonomy): Bacteria > Pseudomonadota > Gammaproteobacteria > Burkholderiales > Burkholderiaceae_C > Hydrogenophaga. The sequence goes on from NZ_DATIGV010000159.1 coordinate 29,903, forward strand.
GGCTTCCTTGCGGTTGTAGGCGAAGGGCACGTTGCGGCCCAGACGGGCGAGTTCGATCGCCACGGCGGCGCCCAGCGGAATGCCCTTGTAGGCCGGGCCGAAGATCATGTCGAAGGCGGTG
>NZ_DATIGV010000160.1:0-16340 GCF_035481345.1 Hydrogenophaga sp.
CCACCGAGACCTTCAGGTGGCCGCGCGCCAGGCCCTTGGCGGCCGCCGCCTGCTGCTCGAAGCTCTCCCATTCGCGCAGCATCGCGCGCGCGGTCTGCGCCAGCTCGAGTCCGGCGGGCGTGAGGTGTACCTTGCGGCCGATCACTTCGTACAGCGGCAGCCCCACGCTGTCGGCGATCTCGCGCAGCTGCATGGAAGCGGTGGGCTGGGTCACGTGCAGGGCCCGCGCGGCCCCGCTCACGCTGCCGGTCTCCTGCAGCGCAAGAAACAGGCGCAACTGCCGGAAGCTCACATTCATAGGTTTTTCTCTATATGTTCCGATGAACAAATCGATTTTACGGAACGCCCCGATTTGCCTAGCATCGGCTCGAATCTGGAGCGTCCATGACCAGCCTGCTTGACCCTGCCATCCTTTTCTTCGTCTTCGGTGTGTTCGCCGGCGCCCTGCGCTCCGACCTGGAGATCCCGCCCGCCATCGGCAAGTTTCTGTCGCTGTATCTGCTGATGGCGCTGGGCCTCAAGGGGGGCTTCGCGCTCGCCGAGTCCGGTCTGTCGCCCGCGATGCTCAGCGGCCTGGGCGCCGCCCTGTTCATGGCCTTCCTGGTGCCCGCGCTGGGCTATGCCTTCCTGCGGCGGCACGTCTCGCGCTTCGATGCCGCGGCCGTCGCCGCGGCCTATGGCTCGGTCAGCGCGGTGAGCTTCGTCGCGGCCACGCAGTACCTGGAGAACCTGGGCCTGATGCCCGGCGCCCACATGACGGTGGCCATGGTGCTGATGGAGACGCCGGCCATCCTGATGGCCGTGCTGCTGGCCAATGCGGCGCGCCAGGCCGCGCGACCTGTGCGGGTGGTGGGCGCCGGGCAGGCCGCGCTGTCGGGCATGCCGGTGGGCGGTGGTGCGTCGCTGGGTGGCATCCTGCGGGAGTCCTTCACCGGCGGTGCGCAGTTCCTGCTGCTGGGCTCGCTCGTGGTGGGCTGCCTCAGCGGCGAAGCCGGCAAGGCCGTGATGCAGCCCTTTGCGGGCGACCTGTTCAGGGGCCTGCTGGCCTTCTTCCTGCTGGACATGGGCCTGCTGGTGGCGCGCAACGTCGGCGACGCGCGGCGCGCCTCGCCGGTGCTCTTGGCCTATGCGGTGCTGGCACCGCTGGCGCACGCCCTGATCGCCCTGGGTCTGGCCCGGCTGCTGGGCATGTCCCCCGCCGACACGGCCCTGCTGATGGTCCTGAGCGCGAGCGCTTCCTACATCGTGGTGCCAGCGGTGCTGCGGCACGCCGTGCCCGAGGCCAGCCCCTCGCTCTACCTGGGCCTGTCGCTGGGCCTGACCTTTCCGTTCAACATCCTGCTCGGCATCCCGCTCTACACCTGGATGGCCGGCGCGCTCTGAGGGCGCATTGGCGCGCGCTGACCGGCGCTCAACCCCGCCCGCGGAACACCGGTGGCCGCCGCTCGATGAAGGCCCGCATGCCCTCGGCGAAAGCCTCGCCGTCGATCAGTTCGGCCTGGCGCTCGCGCTCCAGCGCGAGTTGCTGCGCCAGGTTGTTGCGCTCGCTCGCCGCGAAGAGTGCGCGTGCTTCGGCAACGGCGTGGGTGGGCATGGCGGCCAGGCGCGTGGCCAGGGCCAGCGCTTCTTCGGCCAGCACCGCGTCGTCCACGCAGGCCCAGACCAGGCCCCAGTCGGCGGCGCGCGACGCGCCCAGCTTCTCGCCCAGCAGGGCCAGGCCCAGCGCGCGCGCCCGGCCCACGGCGCGCGGCACGGCCCAGCTCGCGCCCATGTCGGGCACGGCGCCCAGGGCGGGCACGAAGGGCAGGTAGAAGTAGGCCGAGCGCGCGGCGACCACCACGTCGGCCGCCAGGGCCAGGCCCACGCCGCCGCCCGCGGCCACGCCATTGACCGCGCACACCACGGGCACCGGCAGCGAGCGCAGCTCCGCGACCATGGGGTTGCCGGTCTCGTCCAGCATATGCCCCACCTGCGTGCCCAGCGAGCCGCGCGAGGGGTCCTTGGCGCGCTCGCTGAAATCGGCCAGGTCGGCGCCGACGCAGAAGGCGCGACCGGTGGCGGTGAGGATGAGCGCGCGAATGGACTTGTCGTCGCGCACGCGGCGCAGCGCGTCCAGCACGCCCTGCTGCAGCGCGGGCGTCAAGGGGTTGAGGCGATCGCCTTCGTTGAGCGTGAGCGTGGCGATGCCCTCGCGCTGCTCGAACAGGACGGCAGGATGCAAAGGGGTGCCTGCGTCTGCGGCAGCGGCGCGAGCGCCTTCGGGCGGCCGGGTGGCGCTCATGCGTTCGGCTCCCGCGCGTGTTCGCTGAAGTAGGTGCGCACCACTGCGCCGTCCAGGCGCAGCGCGTGGCAGCCGCCCAGCGGCGTGGTGCGGGCGGGGTTGCCGGCCTCGTCGGCACCGCCGAAGTTGCCGTCGGCCCACAGCACCTGGAAGGCGGCGCTGGCCAGGGTGGGCAGCAGCTCGGTCATGTGGGTGCAGCCGGCCGTGCCGCGAAACAGGCGCTTCACCACCATGGTGAAGCCCGGTTCGATGCGCAGGCCCACGAGCTGGCGGTAGGCGGCCTCGACCTCGCGACATTCCGGGTAGGGCGTGTGGTCGCTGGACGCGCGAGCATCGACGATGAAACGCTCGCGGTCGATGGTCAGGCGCACGCGCATCTGATGGATGGCCTCACCCGCCGGCACCTCGCGGTTGACGAGCTGCAACGGCACGGGTTTGGTGTCAATGAGCAGGCCGTCGAGATCGATCAGGCCGTCCGGGCGCTCGAAGGCCTCGCAGTGGATGCGGCGCAGGTGCAGCGGGCGGCGGTCGTTCATTGAACCTCCACCGCGTGCACCACGCCGGCCGCGCACAGGGCGTCGATGTCGGTGGCGGCGTAACCCGCCTGCGCCAGCAGCGCGCGCGTGTCGGCGCCCACGACGGGCGCGCGCGGCGGCAGTTGCGTCGGCGTTCGGTCGAAGCGCGGCGCGGGCGCGGGCTGCACGCCGCCGTCGGCCGGCGCGAAGGTGCCGCGCGCCAGGTTGTGCGGATGGGCCGGCGCCTCTTTCATCGACAGCACGGGCGCGAAGCACACATCGGTGCCTTCGAGCAGCGCGCACCAGCCGTCGCGCGTGCGGGTGCGGAACAGGGCCTCGAGCTGGCTGCGCAGCATCGGCCATTCGCCCGCGTCCCACTGCTTCTGGAAGCCCGGGTCGTCGATGCCACACAGCGCCAGCAGTTGCCGGTAGAACTGCGGCTCGATGGCGCCGATGGAGACGAAGCGGCCGTCGGCGCATTCGTAGGTGCCATAGAAGTGGGCCGCACCGTCGAGGAAGTTGCTCTCGCGCCGGTCCTGCCAGAAGCCCTTGGCCATCAGCCCGTACTGCGCCGCCATCAGCAGCGCCGCGCCATCGGTCATGGCGGCATCCACCACCTGGCCCTGGCCGGACCGCTGCGCTTCGGCGTGCGCGGCCAGCACACCCACCACCAGCAGCATGCCGCCGCCGCCGTAGTCGCCCACCAGGTTGAGCGGCGGCGCGGGCGGGCGGTCGGCCGGACCCATGGCGTGCAGCGCGCCGCTGAGCGCGATGTAGTTGAGGTCGTGGCCAGCCGCCTGCGCGAGCGGCCCGCTCTGGCCCCATCCCGTCATGCGGCCGTAAACCAGGCGCGGGTTGCGCGCGTGGCAGGCTTCGGGCCCCAGGCCCAGCTTCTCGGCCACGCCGGGGCGAAAGCCTTCGATCAGCACGTCGGCGCCGTCGACCAGCTTGAGCACCGCCTCGACGCCGCGCGGGTCCTTCATGTTCACCGCGATGGAACGTCGGCCCCGGTCCACGACGCTGTCGTTGCGCATGAGGTCCTCCAGGCCGCCGCGCGAGGGCGGGCCGGGCAGGCGGTCCACCCGGATGACGGTAGCCCCCAGGTCGGCCAGCAGCATGCAGGCGAAGGGCCCCGGGCCGATGCCCGCGAGTTCGATGACGGTGAGGTGGGCAAGCGGTCCGGGCATGACGGTCACATGCGCTTGGCGACTTCTTCGAGCATCACCTCGGTGGCGCCGCCGCCGATGGTGAGGATGCGTGCGTCGCGCGCCATGCGCTCCACCGGCGTGCCGATGATGAAGCCCGTGCCCCCGTGCAGTTGCAGGCAGGTGTGCACCACCTCCTGCAGGGTCTCGGCGCCGAAGGCCTTGAGCATGGAGACCTCGCGCACGGTGTCCTTGCCCTCGTCGATCATCTGCGCGCACTGGTAGGTGAGCGCGCGCACGGCCGCGGCCTTGGACGCCATCCACGCCAGCTTGTTGCGCACCACCTGCTGGTCCCACAGCGACTTGCCGAAGGCCTGGCGCTGGCGCACGTAGTCCACCGTGAGTTCGATGGCGCGCGCGCAAGTGCCCGAGACCAGCGCGCCCACCACCAGGCGCTCGTTCTGGAAGGTGCTGACGATGTAGTAGAAGCCCTTGCCCTCCTCGCCCAGCAGGCCATCGGCGGGCAACTTCAGGTCGTCGAAGAACAGCTCGGCCGTGTCGGACGAGCGCCAGCCGTGCTTCTCGAACTGGCGCGTGATTTTCAGGCCCGGGTTGTCCTTCTCCACGATGAACAGCGAGATGCCGCGGCTGCCCTTGGCCTCGGGGTCGGTGCGCGCGGCCACGATGTAGATGTCACCGTGCACGCCGTTGGTGATGAAGGTCTTGGAACCGTTGATGAGCCAGCCGCCATCGGCCGTGCGCTCGGCGCGTGTGCGCAGGCCGGCCACGTCGGAGCCGGCGCCGGGCTCGGTCACGCAGACCGCGCCCACCTTGCGGCCCGCACAGGCCTCGGGCAGGTACTTCTGCTTCTGCTCGTGCGAGCCGCGGTGCGCGATGTGGCTGATCGACATGTCGCTGTGCACCGTGAGCGCCGAGGCCACGCCGCCGTAGCCCGAACGCGCGAGCTCTTCGCCCAGCACCACCGAGGCCAGCGCGCCCAGGCCGCCGCCGCCATAGTCCACCGGGTGGCGCATGCCCAGGAAGCCGAGTTCACCCAGTTCCTGGAACAGCGAGCGCGGGATCTCGCCGGAGGCCTCCCAGGCGTCGGCGAAGGGCACGATGCGCTCCTTCGAAAAGCGGCGCACCTGGTCGCGCACCATGCGCAGGTCCTCATCGAGGAAGTCGGGCTCGAGGAATTCGAATTCGGTCATGTGCAGCGGCGTTGATGCGGATCAAGGAAGGCCGGGCGGTTGTCATTCATAGTCCGGCGTGTCGGTTTATTTTATGAGCGAAGGGCAAGGCCTGCAAGGTGGCTTGCTACACTTCCGCCGCCCTGAGAAGCCCCGCCTCGAGGAGAGAACACATGCCGCGCATCCGTTCCGACGACTACGAAACCAAGGCCCAGGCCATCATGGACGCGGCGGCGGCCATCTTCGCCAAGGAGGGCTACCCGGCGGCCAAGATGCAGGACGTGGCCAAAGCCTGCGGCGCGACGAAGTCGATGCTGTACCACTACTTCCCGACCAAGGACGACCTGCTGTTCGCGATGCTGCAGGAGCACCTGCAGCGGCTGATCGGCGCGATGGAAGAGGCGCTGGCGAGCAAGGCCAGCGGGCGCGAGCGGCTGCAGATGGTGGTGGAGGCCTACACGCAGAAGTCGGCGCAGTCGCGGCGGCGGCACATGGTGGCCATGAACGACGTGAAGTTCCTGCCCAAGGCGAAGCAGACGCCGCTGATCAACCTGCAGCGCCAATTGACCGAACTGGTGGCGCGGCTGCTGCACGAACTCAACCCGGACCTGCCGGAGCCGGTGTACAAGCCCTACACCATGATGCTGCTGGGCATGCTGAACTGGACGGACTTCTGGTACAAGCCCTCGGGGGAGGTGAAGCCCCAGGAGCTTTGCGATCGGCTCTCTCGGTTGTTCCTCAAGGGGTTTCTGGCTGAGAAGGCTTGACTGGGGATTTCTCTCGTTGCACCTCGCGCACGCTCGCGGCCGATGGGCGCTCCACTCCGGGACTGTCCCCCGGACCGGCTGCCGCCGGTCCTCCTCCTTTATGTCCCTGCGTGAAGCACCCATCACCCGCGAGCTGAAGTGACGGTTCAGCAGCCTCCCGTTCGCGCGCCTACAGGTTGGTGGTGACCGGTGTCCGGCGCAGCGACATAAAGGAGGAGGATCGGAGCGCGCCAGCGCTCTGATCCGGGGGACAGTCGCGGAGCCGGACACCGGTCGCCGCCAACCGCTTCAGCCGGCGACGAAAAAGAAAAGGGACCCATAAGCCCCTTTGCAGAAAAGACCCAGGCCCTCACTGCACCAGTTTGTAGGTGGTCGCCGCCGGATCCGCCTTCAGCAAAAAGAGCTTCGGCGCCGCCAGGTGGTCATCCGCCGCGAAGCTGATCGGCGTCATCGCCCCCGTCTCCAGGTTCTTCAGCTTGGCCAGCTCCGCGTTCGTGCAGTCCCAGGTCAGCGCCTTGCCGCACTTGTCCATCGCCGCGAACAGCGCCCGCGCCGCCGAATAACCCGTGAAGGTGTAGCGGTTCACCCGCGCGCGCTCCTCGGCCGAGAGGTGCTGCTCCAGCTTGCCCATGAAGCCCTTCGCCTCGGGCGAGCTCTCCAGGTACACGTAGTCCACCGTGTACACGTTCTCGCCCGCCGTGCCCATCATCTTGGCGCTGGCCGGCACGCGCGACACATAGGTCACGCCCACGGGGATCTTGTGGCCGATGCGCTCCAGCTCCTTCGTCATGGTCACGTTCTCGCCCAGCACGCCACCGGCCATCAGCGCCTCGGCGCCCGCCTGCTTGACCTTCAGGATCTCCGAGGAGAAGTCCGACTGGCCCTTCTTGAAGATCTGGCTGGAGACGACCTGCAGCTTCTTCTCCTTGGCCGCGCGCTCGAAACCGTCGCGCACGTTCTGGCCGTAGTCGTCGTCCTGCGAGATCACGGCCCACTTCTTGTTCGGGTAGCGCTCGGCCATCTTCGACACCAGCTCGTAGACCGCTTCGCGCATGTCGTAACCCACCGCGAACACGTTCTTGATGGTGGGCTGGTACAGGCCTTCGTAGGTGGTGATCGGCGCCATCGCCGGGATGCCGGTCTGCTTGATCAGCGGCATGGCGGCCTGCGCCTGCGCGGTGCCCGAGATGGAGGTGAAAGCGAAGATCTTGTCGCTGTTGATGAGCTTGCGAACGCCCTGGATGGTGCGCGAGGGCACGTAACCATCGTCTTCCGAGATCAGGCGCAGTTTGCGGCCATTGATGCCGCCGGCCGCGTTGGCCTCGGCCACGGCGGCCTTCACGCCGAGGTTGTGCGCCACGCCCAGCAGCGCGGGCGGGCCGGTGAGCGGCAGGATGTCGCCGATCACGATCTCGGTGTCGCTGACGCCCTGCTGCGCAGCGGCCTGGAAGGTGACGCCGGCGGCCAGCAGGCCGAGGGCAAGGGCGGTGAGTCTCTTGTTCATGCTGTCTGTCTCCTGTGGGTGGATCGGTGGCCGAAGCCGTCGGGGGGAATCAGTAGCGCAAAGGCCAGTGCACCCAGGTGTGGCGCAGGTCGTGCCAGATGCCGCGCAGGCCGCGCGGGTCGAAGCGCAGGAAGGCGATGATCGCGACGCCATAGAGGATGGTCTTGACCTCGTGCGCGCTGGTGGTCATGGTCTCGGCCAGGCGCCCGCCGAGGAAGGACATGAGGCTGGCGAAGACCTCGGGCAGTGTGACGATGAAGACCGTGCCGAGCACCGCGCCCAGCACCGAGCCGATGCCGCCCACGATGACGATGGCCAGGGCCTCGATGCTGAGCAGGAAGGGGTAACCCTCAACCGAGACGAAGCTCATGTAGATGGCCATGAGCCCGCCGGCCAGGCCGGTGAGCGCGGCGCTGATGAGGAAGGCCAGCAGCTTGTAGTGCACCAGGCTGATGCCCATGGTGCGCGCGGCGATGTCGTTGTCGCGCACGGCCACCAGGGCGCGGCCCACGTAGGAGCGGCGCAGGTTGAGCACCAGCAGCACGGCCAGCGCGCACACGCCCAGGCAGAACCAGTAGAAGGCGCGGTCGCTGGAGAGGTCCATGCCCAGCACCACGGGCCGCTCGACCATGATGCCGCTGCCGCCGCCGGTGAGCTCGCCACCGGCCAGGATGCCCGCGCTGACGATGTGCGCGAAGGCCAGCGTGGTGATGGCCAGGTACAGGCCGTGCAGGCGCAGTGAGGGAATGCCCACGATGAGCCCGAACAGCGCCGGCAGCACGGCCGACAGCAGCAGCGCGATCTCCGGCGGCAGGCCCCAGCGCGTGACCGCGATGGCGTAGGCGTAGCCGCCCAGCATGAGGAAGCCCACGTGGCCCAGAGAGATGAGGCCGGTGAAGCCGGTCAGCACCATCAGACCCAGCGCGCCCACGGTGGTGAACAGGATGATGGTGAGGTGCGAGAGCAGGAAGTTGCCGAGCACGAAGGGCGCGAGCGCCATCACGATCAGCAGCGCCGCCGTCCACCCCTTCACCGCGGGCGAGTCCGTCAGGACCACCAGCTCGCCATAGCCTTGCTTGAAGAAACCGCTGCGCATCTCAAACCCTCTCGATCCGCTTTTCGCCGAACAGCCCGAAGGGCCGCACCATGAGCACCACCAGGATCAGCAGGAAGCCCGCGATCTCCTTGAGCGTGCTGGGCAGGTAGCCGCCCACCAGGTTTTCCAGCACGCCGATGAACAGACCGCTGAAGGCCGAGCCCAGCACCGAGTCGAAGCCGCCCAGCACGGTGGCGGGGAAGGCCTTGAGGCCGATCTCGTGGATGGTGGGCGCCAGGCCGTAGATGACCGCGAAGAAGGCGCCGGCCAGGCCCGCCAGGCCCGAGGCCGAGGCCCAGGCCACGGCCTGCACGCGCGCGGTGGACACACCCATGAGCCGCGCGGTCTTCTCGTCGGACGCCACGGCGCGCATGGCCACGCCGAAGCGGCTGTGGCGCAGGAAGAACCAGAAGCCCGCGATGGCGATGAGCAGCACCACGATCACCGTGATCTGCCCCGCGCGCAGGCCGATGCCGCCCAGGTCCACGATGGTGTCGGCGCCTTCGACCGCGAACTTGTGCGGCGCGGCGCCCCAGATCAGCGTGACCAGGGCGCGCAGCACCACGGCCAGGCCCACGGTCACCAGCACCACGGAGAGCACGGGCTCGCCGAGCATGGGTCGCATGATCAGGCGCTCGCAGACCAGGCCCAGCGCCGCGCCCACGGCCACCGAGACCAGGATGGTGGAGACCGCGTCGGTGCCCAGCGCGGTGGCGATGGACCAGGACGCGTACGCGGTGAGCATGCCCATCTCGCCCTGGGCGAAGTTGACGATGCCGGTGGCCTTGAAGATGACGGCGAAGCTCATGGCCACCAGGCCATAGATCGCGCCGATGGCCAGCCCGGAGACGACCAGTTCGATGAAGTAGTTCATGCAGCACCGCCGCCGTAGATCTGTTCGAGCTCGCGCGCGAACTTCTTGTTGATGAGGCCGCGGCGCACCTTCTGCGTGGCCGTGAGCTCGCCGTCGTCGTGGTCCAGCTCCTTTTCCAGGAGCACGAACCTGCGGATGTTCTCGACACGGGCGAACTTCGAGTTCACCTCGTCCACCACCTGCTGGATGAGTTGGTTCACCTCGTCCATCTGCGTGAGCGACTTGAAGGTGGTGTATTGCAGGTCGCGCTCGGCGGCCCAGCGGCCCACGCTGTCGAAGTCGATCTGGATCAGGCCGCCGAGGAACTTGCGGCCCTCGCCGACGACGATGGCCTCGCGCACGAAGGGGCTGTCCTTGAGCGCGTTCTCGATCTCCGAAGGCGCGATGTTCTTGCCGCCGCTGGTGATGATGATGGCCTTCTTGCGGTCGACCACGGCGATCTCGTCTTGCGCGCGCACCTCGACGATGTCGCCGCTGGCCAGCCAGCCGTCGGCGGCCAGGATGTCCTTGGTGCCCTTGTCGTCGAACAGGTAGCCCTGGAACACACCGGGCGAGCGCACGAAGACCTCGCCGTCCTCGCCCAGCTTCCACTCCACGCCCGGCATCGCGGGCCCGCAACTGCCGGAGACGAAGGGCCGGCCCGGCACCTGCACGAAGGCCAGGCCGCCGGCCTCGGTGAGGCCGTAGCCCTGGCCCACGGGCAGGCCGATGATGTCGAAGAACTTCAGCGTCTCGGGCGAGACCGAGGCGCCGCCGCACATGCGGGTGTGCGTGCGGTTCAGGCCCATGTGGCGCTGCATGTTGCGAAACAGCAGGGCGTACCAGAGGCCGAACTCGATCCGATCACCGAGATTCACCAGGCGCCCGTGTTCGGCGCGCCGGTCCGACAGCGCGCGCCCGCGCCTCATGCCCACGCGGTACAGCCAGCGCTGCACGCGCCCGCTGTCTTTCATGCGGAACTCGAAGTGCTGCTGCAGCTTCTCCCAGATGCGCGGCACCCCCAGGAAGAAGGTGGGCGCGATCTCGCGGATGTTGGCCGACACGGTGTCGATGGACTCGGCGAAATTCACCGTGCCACCGGTGAGCAGGTGCAACACCGTGGAATAGCCGCGCTCGGCCACGTGGCACAGCGGCAGGTAGCAGACCGACTCGAAGCGCTTGCCCACCATGTCGCGCGCGGCGGCATAGGAATAGGCGGCGAAGATGAAGTTGCGGTGCGTGAGCATCGCGCCCTTGGGCGGGCCGGTGGTGCCCGAGGTGTAGACGAGGATGTTCACGTCGTCGGGCACGAGCGAATCGATGCTGTGGTCCAGGCGCTGCTCGGCCAGCGGGTCTTCCTGCGCGAGCTGGTCGCCCAGCGCCATCAGGTGCTCGAAGCTGTGCGGCAGTCCCGGGGCGTAGCGGCGCAGGCCCTTCATGTCGACGCAGAAGATGTGCCGCAGGTGCGGCAGGCCCGCGCCCTCCTTCATCGCGTCGAGCACCTTGTCGGTCTGCTCCTGGTCGCCGGTGATGGCCACCTTGGCCTGGCAGTGGCCCGCGATGTAGAGCACCTCGGCCCAGGGGTTGGTCGGGTAGATGCCCACCACCTGCACGCCCAGCATCTGGGCGCCCAGGTCGGCGTAGAACCACTCGGGAATGTCCTCGGCCGCGATGACGATGCGGTCGCCGCGCTGCAGGCCGAGCTTCATCAGACCCAGCGCGGTGCGGCGCGCGTCGCGGTAGTAGTCGGCCCAGGTGCGGCCACGCCAGATGCCTTGCACCTTTTCGCGCAGGGCCACCTGGTTGCCGCGCTCGCTCGCGCGGTGGCGCAGCAGGCCGGGCAGCGTGCCTTCGCCGCGCAGCAGGGTGTCGTGCTCAAGCATGGGCACCCTCCTCGCCCAGGTAGGCCGCCAGCACGGCGGGGTTGGCGGCCACCTCGGCCGGCGTGCCTTCGGCGATCAGGCAGCCGAAGTCCAGCACGTAGACGCGGTCGGACAAGTCCATCACCACCTGCATGTCGTGTTCGATCATGAGCACCGCGATGCCGAACTCGTCGCGGATGTCTAGCGTGAAGCGCGCGATGTCTTCCTTCTCTTCCCGGTTCATGCCCGCCACGATCTCGTCGAGCAGCAGCAGGCTGGGCTCGCAGGCCAGGGCACGGCCCAGTTCCACGCGCTTTTGCTGGCCGTAGGCGAGCTGGCTCACCGGCTTGTCGCGCAGTTCCTCGATCTCCAGGAACTCGATGACCCGCTCGACCTGCTCGCGCGCGGCGATTTCCTCGCGGCGCGAGCGACCCCAGTGCAGCAGCGATTCCCACACCGGGTAGCGGAAGTGGATGTGCCGGCCCACCAGCAGGTTCTCCACCACCGTGCCGTGGCGGAACAGCGCCAGGTTCTGGAAGGTGCGGCCGATGCCCAGACGCGCGAACTGGTGCGACTTGAGGCCGGCGGTGTCGCGGCCCTGGAAGCGGATCGCGCCGTCGCTGGGCGGCAGCACGCCGCTCACCAGGTTGAAGGTGGTGGTCTTGCCGGCGCCGTTGGGACCGATGAGGCTCACGATCTCTCCCGGCATGACCTTCAAGCTCACGTCATTGACGGCCTTGACGCCGCCGAAGCGCTTGGAGAGGCGCGTGGCTTCGAGCACAGGGGTCTGTTGCGCGGCGCTCATGACAGCCACCTCTTGCGGCGCTTGTAGTGCTTCACGTCTTTCATGCTGGTGCGCCCGGGCTGCGAGCTCAGGCCCAGGTAGAACTCGCGCACGTCGGCGTTGCGGCGCAGCTGCTCGCTGGTGCCGTCCATCACCACGCGGCCGTTTTCCATGATGTAGGCGTAGTCGGCGATGGCCAGCGCGCGGCTGGCGTTCTGCTCGACCAGCAGGATGGTCAGGCCCGTGGTCTCGCGCAGGGTCTGGATGCAGCGGAAGATCTCGCTCACCACCAGCGGCGCCAGGCCCAGCGAGGGCTCATCGAGCGCGAGGATCTTTGGCTGGCTCATCAGCGCGCGGCCGATGGCCACCATCTGCTGCTCGCCGCCCGAGAGGTAGCCGGCGATGGTCTGGCGCATCGTGGCCAGGCGCGGAAACAGGCTGAAGACGAAGTCGCGCGCCTGCGCCAGCTTCGCAGCGCTCTGCAGGTGCGCGCCGGTGATCAGGTTCTCCTCGACCGTGAGCGTCTGGAACAGGCGCCGGCCCTCCGGCACTTGCACCATGCCCTGGCGCACGATGGCCGGCGCGGGATCTTTCTCCACGGCGCGGCCGTTGAGCAGGATGCTGCCCTTCTCGATGACGCCGTCTTCGGCGTCGAGCACGCCCGAGACGGCCTTGAGCACGGTGGACTTGCCCGCGCCGTTGGAGCCCAGCAGGGCCACGATCTGGCCCGGGCGCACCTCGAGCGACACGTCGCGCACGGCCTCGATGGCGCCGCCGTAGACGACCTGGATGTTGTGGATGGCCAGCGCGGGCGGTGGCGCCGCGCTGGTGGCGATGGTGGGTGTCATGGATGTCTCTGCTCCGCCGCCGCGCATCGCTGCGCGTTGGTGGCCACTTCTTAATAATTAGTCCGTCGCGTCGGTCTTTAATTGAGGCGGATTATGGTGCTTCGTTCCCATCGATTCCCTGGGGATTTCCCTAGATGGCGGGCGCCACCGGTGCGCTTTGCAGCAGCTCTTTCAAGGGCACGGCTTCGTCGGCCAGGCGCTCCACGTCCACGGCGCAAACCTGCGCCAGCGCGCGCTTGGCCAGCATGAAATCGGCGGGCCGGTTGATGGCGTCCATGGCCAGCAGGCGATCGCCGGCCAGGTAGAAGGCGCTGAAGGACTGTGTGACCGGATCGCCGCGCAGCACGCAGCGGTCGTGCCCTTGCGACAGGCCTGCCATCTGCAGCTTGAGCCCGTACTGGTCCGACCAGAACCAGGGCACCGCGCGGTTGGGTTTGGGCTTGCCGCCCAGCCACGAGCCGGCCGCGCGCGCCTGCTCCAGCGCGTTCGGCACCGATTCGATGCGCAGCTCGCGGCCGTAGAGGCTGTTGAACTGCAAGGTGCAGTCGCCGGCGGCCACGATGTGCGGATCGCGCGTGCGCGAGAGTTCGTCGACGGGGATGCCACCCTCTTGCGCGATGCCCGCGGCGCGCGCGGCCTCCACGTTGACCAGCATGCCCAGGCCCGCGACCACCAGATCCACCGGCAGGCGCGTGCCGTCGCGGCAGACCACGGCGCGGATCGCGTCGCCGTCCACCTCGACCGAGGACACTTCGGCGCCGGTGCGCAGGTCCACCCCGGCCGCGCGGTGCACGCGTTCGTAGAAGGCCGAGACCTCGGGACCCGCGACGCGCGCGAGCACGCGGTCTTGCAGCTCCAGCAGCGTGACCTCGGCGCCCAGGGCACGCGCGGAGGCCGCGACCTCCAGGCCCACGTAGCCGCCACCGATGATGAGCACGCGCGCACCGGGGGTCAGTTGCGCGCGGATGCCCTCGGCGTCGGCGATGGTGCGCAGGTGGTGCAGGTTGCGCGGGCGCGCACCCGGTGCCAGACCGGCGCAGGACAAAGGCCGGGGGCGCCCACCCGTGCACAGCGCGAGCTTGTCGTAGGCCATCGATGTGCCATCGGCCAGCGCGATGCGCCGGTTCGCGCGGTCGATGGACGCCATGCGTGCGCCGCTCACCAGTTCCACGCGGGCCGTTTCGTAGGCACTGCGCGGGCGCAGCAACAGGCCGTCTTCATCGACCTGGCCCGCCAGCCAGGCCTTGGACAAGGGCGGGCGGTGGTAGGGCAGCGCCGGCTCGTCACCCAGCAGCGTGATGCGCCCGGCCCAGCCGTTCTGGCGCGCCGAGACCGCGAGCTCGCTGCCCGCGTGGCCCGCGCCGACGATCAGCAGGTGGGGGTTCGAAGTCTCCATGCTTACCCTGAGAAAGTTTGATCCAGGTCAATATATAGTCCGTCACGTCGGTCTAAATATAAACAGCTTCGAACTTGAACGCAAGGAGAAAACGATGACGAGGACCAGGGCGGACGACTACGAGGACAAGAAGGCCACGATCCTGGACAAGGCCGCCGCGTTGATCGCGCGCAAGGGCTTCGACCAGGCCACCATGCAGGACGTGGCCAAGGCCTGCGGCACGTCCAAGTCGCACATCTACCACTACTTCCCGAGCAAGGAGGACTTGCTCTACGCCATCGTGCACGACCACATCACGCGGCAGGCGGAGGAGCTGGTGCGCATCGTGGAGCAGCCTTTGCCGGCGGAGGCGCGTTTCCAGCAGTTCGTGGAGAGCTTCATGCAGGGCGCGGCGCGCGAGCGCGACGAGCACATCATCCTGATGAACGACCTGAAGTACCTGCCGCGCGCGGAGCTGAAGACGATCCGTTCGCTGGAGAGCAGCATGACGGAGCTGCTCAACGGCTTGCTGGAGGAAATCAACCCGGGCCTGATGGAAACGGCGCGGGTGCGCAAGCCCTACGCGCTGTTGCTCTTCGGCATGATGATCTGGACCTTCAGCTGGTACCGGCCCTCGGGGGACATCGGGCCGAAGGAGTTGGCGGCTCGCATCTCGCACCTGTTCGTGCATGGGTTCAAGGCCGGGGACGCGCTGGCCGCGCTCAGTTCACCGCCCGCCCCTTCCCCTTCCAGTAAGGCTCCCGCAGCACGTTCTTCATGATCTTCCCCGCCCCCGACAGCGGCAGCGCCTCGCGGAACTCCACCCGGCGCGGGCATTTGTAGTTGGCGATCAGCGTGTGGCAGTGATCGATGATCTCCTGCTCGCTCACGCGCTGACCGTCCTTCAAAGCGACGACGGCCATCACCGCCTCGCCCCACTTCTCGTCCGGCACGCCGATCACCGCGCACTCGCGCACCGCCGGGTGCGCGTGCACCGCGTTCTCCACCTCGCGCGAGTAGATGTTCTCGCCGCCGCTGATGATCATGTCCTTTACGCGGTCGACGATGGTGATGAAGCCGTCCTCGTCCATCCAGGCGCCGTCGCCGGTGTGCATCCAGCCGTTGCGGATGGCCGCGGCCGTGGCCTCGGGCTTGTTCCAGTAGCCCAGCATCACCTGCGCGCCACGCACCGCGATCTCGCCCGGCGTACCGCGCGGCACCTCGTTCCCATCGGGGTCCACGATCTTCACGTCCACGCCATAGGCCGCGCGACCGGCGGCGTGCCGCTTGTGCGGGCCGTGCTCGCCATCGAAGTGGTAGCGCCAGGGCAGGCTCACCGTCAACGCGGCGGTCTCGGTCATGCCGTAGCCCTGGATGAACTCCCAGCTCGGCAGCTTGTCGATGGCGGCGGCCAGCACGGCGTCGGGGATGGGCGAAGCGCCGTACTCGCAGTAGCGCACGCTCGAGAGGTCGTAGCGGTCGAAGTCCGGGTGGTTCAACATCATGTTGATCATGGTCGGCACGAACAGCACGTAATTGACCCGGTGGGTCTGGATCGCCTCGAAGGCCAGCACGGCGTCGAACTTGGGCAGGCACACGTGCGTGCCACCGGCCAGCGTGAGCGCGAAGGCCGGCGACGCGCCGGCCAGGTGGAACAGGCCCGCCGAGTGCATGTAGCGGGTCTGATCGGAAAAATGCAAGGTCGCGATCCAGTTGATCGACGCGGCGATGAAGTTCTTGTGCGAGAGCATCACGCCCTTGGGGTGGCCAGTGGTGCCACCCGTGTAGTAGATGCCGCAGAGATCGTCGTCGCGGCCGCACTCGTCGGCCATGGGCGCCGATTGCGCGATCAGCGCCTCATGGCCGTGCATGCCGGCCGGCGCGGGCCGATCGCCCATGTGCACCACGTGCGACATGGGGTGACCCTTGAGCAGCTCGGGCACCTGCGCAGCGAAGCCGTCGTCCACCACCAGGCCAGCGCAGCCGGCGTCCTTCAGGCTGTAGACGTTCTCGGGGATGGCCCAGCGCGTGTTCAGCGGCACGATGACCAGGTTCGCCCAGGCGGCGGCGAAGAAGAGCTCGATGTAGTTGTCGCTGTTGAAGGCCAGCACCGCCAGGCG
>NZ_DATIGV010000161.1:0-11694 GCF_035481345.1 Hydrogenophaga sp.
GCGCGGGTGTGGGGGCGGTGGCGCGCGGCGCGACGGGCGCCGGCTGCGGCGTGGACGCCCGCAGGTTGGGCGGATCGAACAGCAGGGTGTAGTCGCGCACCAGGCGGCCGGTGGCCCAGTTGGCTTCGACGATCAGATCAACGAAGGGCTCGTTGACGGCGTTCGGACCGCGCAGGCGCAGGTAGGAACGGCCATCGGCACGGCGCTGCAGCGTGATCTCGAGCCCGTTGAGGGCGGCGTTCACGTCCACGCCCGCGGCGCGGTAGGTGTCACCGGGGGCGAGCGTCACGCGCAGGCTGGAGGCCTCGGCGGCGTTGATGTCGGGAACGTCGATTTCGGCCCGCAGGGGCTCGCCCAAGGCCGACTGCACGGTGACCCGTCCGAGGGCCAGGGCCAGCGCATCGTGCGGGTTGAGAGCCAGGGTGGACACCAGTGCGGCGGCCGCGATGGCATGCAGGCCGCTCAGCCCCCGCCGATTTGTGTGTTCCGACACGGACGAGGTCGACGGCGAAGGGGTGTGTCGGGTGTGGGATGGCACTGGAACCTCGATGGGAAAAACCGAGAAATGACCATAGCATCAACGGATTACGGTTACAAGCTGAGAATCCGCTTGAGTTTGAGAGCCTACCGTTCGTCCCGCCGAGACCACCCGGTCTCGTTGCACACCCGCAACGAGACCGGGCGGCCGTTGCCCGGTCGGGGGCTGGTCAGGCCTGCAACAGAATCCGGAGCATGCGGCGCAGCGGCTCCGCGGCCCCCCAGAGCAACTGGTCGCCGATGGTGAAGGCGCCCAGGTACTCGGGGCCCATGGCCATCTTGCGCAGGCGGCCCACGGGAATGGTCATGGTGCCGGTCACCGACACAGGCGTGAGGTCGCGCAGCGTGTCTTCCTTGGTGTTGGGCACCACCTTCACCCACTGATTGTCGGCGGCGATCATGGCCTCGATGTCGGCCAGCGGCACGTCCTTCTTCAGCTTGAAGGTGAGGGCCTGCGAGTGGCAGCGCATGGCGCCCACGCGCACGCAGAAGCCGTCCACCGGTACGGCGGCATTGCCGAAGCCTTCGCCCTGGCCAAGGATCTTGTTGGTCTCGGCCATGCCCTTCCACTCTTCCTTGGACATGCCATTGCCCAGGTCCTTGTCGATCCAGGGGATGAGCGAGCCGCCCAGGGGCACGCCGAAGTTGGCGACCTCGGCGCCCGACAGCGCGCGCTGTTTGGCGATGACCTTGCGGTCGATCTCGAGGATGGCGCTCTTCGGGTCGTCGAGCAGGGATTTCACCTCGGCGTTGAGCGTGCCGTACTGCGTGAGCAGTTCACGCATGTGCTGCGCGCCGCCGCCGCTGGCGGCCTGGTAGGTCTGGGTGCTCATCCACTCCACCAGCCCGGCCTTGTACAGGGCGCCCACGCCCATGAGCATGCAGCTCACGGTGCAGTTGCCGCCGATCCAGTCGCGCCCGCCCTTGGCCAGCGCGTTCTGGATGACGGGCAGGTTCACGGGGTCGAGGATGATGACCGCGTCGTCCTTCATGCGCAGGCTGGAGGCGGCGTCGATCCAGTGGCCCTTCCAGCCGGCGGCTCGCAGCTTGGGGTACACGTCGTTCGTGTAGTCGCCGCCCTGGCAGGTGATGATGACGTCGCAGCGCTTGAGCGCCTCGATGTCGTTCGCGTCCTGCAGCTTGGTTTCGTTCTTCGCCATCGCGGGGGCCTGGCCGCCCGCGTTGGAGGTGGAGAAGAACAGCGGCTCGATGAGGTCGAAGTCTTTCTCTTCGGCCATGCGATCCATCAAGACCGACCCGACCATGCCGCGCCAGCCAACCAGTCCAACCAACTTGCTCATTGAGAAACGCCCTTTCGTTGAAGTCATCGGGTCCAGACCGGACCGACTTGCCCGGCTCGTCTGGCCGGGGAGGGCGCACGACGAACCAGGCTGAGTCAGCCCTTAATGGTCGTGGTTTTGGTGGAGATTGCGCGCACGGCCACACCCGCCGTGGCGGCGGATGCGATGTTCAAGGCGAACGGGCGGGCGGCAAACATGGAGCGGATTGTAGTGGATCGCCGGGGCGCGCAAGGCCCTGGCCTTGGTCAGCGCAGCGCCTTCACAACGGCCGCACCCATCTCGGCGGTGCCGACCCTGGTGGTGCCTTCGCTGTGGATGTCGGGCGTGCGCAGCCCCTGGGCCAGCACCGCCTTCACGGCGGCTTCGATGCGCTCGGCCGCCTCGGGCTGGTTCAGGCTGAAGCGCAGCATCATGGCCGCGCTGAGAATGGTGGCGAGCGGGTTGGCCACGCCCTTGCCCGCGATGTCGGGCGCGCTGCCGTGGCTGGGCTCGTACAGGCCCTGGTTCTTCGCGTTCAGGCTGGCCGAAGGCAGCATGCCGATGGAGCCGGTGAGCATGGACGCCTCGTCGGACAGGATGTCGCCGAACATGTTGCCGGTGACGACCACGTCGAACTTCTTCGGCGCGCGCACCAGTTGCATGGCGGCGTTGTCCACGTACATATGCTCCAGCTCCACGTCGGGGTACTGGGCGTGCACCTCGGTCACCACGTCCTTCCAGAACTGGAAGGTCTCGAGCACGTTGGCCTTGTCGACGCTGGTGACCTTCTTGTTGCGCTTGCGCGCGGCCTGGAAGGCCACGTGGGCGATGCGCTCGACCTCGGGCTTGCTGTAGCGCATGGTGTCGAAGGCTTCGTCGGCGCCGGGGAAGTGGCCATCGACGGCGGTGCGCCGGCCCCGGGGCTGGCCGAAGTAGATGTCGCCCGTGAGCTCGCGGATGATGAGGATGTCGAGCCCCGAGATCACCTCGGGCTTGAGCGTGGAGGCGCCCACCAGTTCAGGGTAGCAGATGGCCGGACGGAAGTTGGCGAACAGGCCGAGGTGCTTGCGCAGGCCCAGGATGGCCTGCTCGGGCCGAAGCGGGCGGTCGAGCTTGTCGTACTTCCAGTCGCCCACGGCACCGAACAGCACGGCGTCGGCCTGCTGGGCCAGCTTGAGCGTGGACTCGGGCAGCGGGTGCCCATGGGCCTCGTAGGCCGCGCCGCCCACCAGGGCGGTTTCCATCTCGAACCGGAGGTCGAGTGCCTGAAGAACCTTCACCGCCTCAGCGACGATTTCGGTGCCGATGCCGTCACCGGGGAGAACTGCGATTTTCATGAACTGGGGAGGTCAGCCGTTGAGGGTGTGGGCGAGCCAGGGCTTGGTGGCCAGGCGTTGCGCTTCGTACTGGGCGATCTTGTCCTTGTGGCGCAGCGTCAAGCCGATGTCGTCCAGGCCATTGAGCAGGCAGTACTTGCGGAAGGGCTGCACGTCGAAGGGGATTTCCTGGCCGTTCGGCTCCACGATCACCTGGCGCTCCAGGTCGATGGTGAGCTCGTAGCCGGGGAAGGCCGCCACTTCGTCGAACAGACGCGCCACCGTGGCTTCGGGCAATACGATGGGCAGCAGGCCGTTCTTGAAGCAGTTGTTGAAGAAGATGTCGGCGAAGCTGGGCGCGATCACCGAGCGGAAGCCGTACTGGTCGATGGCCCAGGGCGCGTGCTCGCGGCTGGAGCCGCAGCCGAAGTTCTTGCGCGCCAGCAGCACCGAGGCACCCGCGTAGCGCGGCTGGTTGAGCACGAAGTCGGGGTTGGGCTTGCGCGAGGCAGGGTCCTGGCCGGGCTCGCCCTTGTCGAGGTAGCGCCACTCGTCGAACAGGTTGGGGCCGAAGCCCGTCTTGCGGATCGACTTGAGGAACTGCTTGGGGATGATCGCGTCGGTGTCGACGTTCTCGCGGTCCATCGGGGCGACCAGCCCTTTGTGGAGAGTGAACTTCTGCATGTCGATGGATCGGTTACTTGGAGATTTCCTGGATCTTCTCGCCGGCCTTTTCGATGCCGCGGCCCGTGGCCTGGCCCGCCTTCTCGATGCCGCGGCCGGCAGCGTGGCCGACGTCCTTGGCATCTTCCTTGACGCCCTGCCAGGTGTTGCACGCCGCCAGTGAGAGCGACAACGTCAGCGCCGTGATCGTCCAGACGGAGGTTTTCATGCGAGTCTCCTTGGGTTGAAGGGTCAGGCCAGGGTGCGCACGTCCACGAAGTGGCCGTGCACCGCCGCCGCCGCCGCCATGGCGGGCGACACCAGGTGCGTGCGGCCGCCGGCGCCCTGGCGGCCTTCGAAGTTGCGGTTGCTGGTGGAGGCGCAGCGCTCACCCGGCTCCAGGCGGTCGGCGTTCATGGCCAGGCACATGCTGCAGCCGGGCTCGCGCCATTCGAAGCCGGCGGCCTTGAAGATCTCGTGCAGGCCTTCGCGTTCGGCCTGGGCCTTCACCAGGCCCGAGCCCGGCACCACCATCGCCAGGCGCACATTCTTGGCCACCTTCTGGCCCAGCTTCTTCACCATGGCCGCGGCCTCGCGCATGTCCTCGATGCGGCTGTTGGTGCAGGAGCCGATGAAGACCTTGTCGACGAAGATGTCGTTCAGGGGTTTGCCGGGCTCCAGGCCCATGTACTGCAGCGCGCGTTCGATGGCGCCGCGCTTGCTGGCGTCCTTTTCCTTGTCGGGATCGGGTACGCGGGCGTCGATGCCCAGCACCATCTCGGGCGAGGTGCCCCAGGTGACCTGAGGCACGATCGCCGCGGCGTCGAGTTCGACCACGGTGTCGAAGCTGGCGTCGGCGTCGGAGTGCAGGGTGCGCCAGTAGGCGACGGCCTGCTCCCATTCCACGCCGTTGGGCGAGAGCGGACGGCCCTTCACGTACTCGATGGTCTTGTCGTCCACGGCCACCAGGCCGGCGCGCGCGCCGGCCTCGATCGCCATGTTGCACACCGTCATGCGGCCTTCCATGGACAGCGCGCGGATGGCGCTGCCAGCGAATTCGATGGTGTAGCCCGTGCCGCCGGCGGTGCCGATGCGGCCGATGATGGCCAGCACGATGTCCTTGGCGGTGACGCCCTTGGCCAGCACGCCGTCCACCTTGATGAGCATGTTCTTCGCCTTCTTCGCCAGCAGCGTCTGCGTGGCCAGCACGTGTTCGACCTCGCTGGTGCCGATGCCATGCGCGAGCGCGCCGAAGGCGCCATGCGTGCTGGTGTGCGAGTCGCCGCAAACCACCGTCATGCCCGGCAGCGTGGCGCCGCTCTCCGGCCCGATCACGTGGACGATGCCCTGTCGCTGCGACAGGAAGGGGAAGAAAGCCGCGGCGCCGAACTCGGCGATGTTCGAGTCCAGCGTGGTGATCTGTTCCTTGCTGATCGGGTCGGCGATGCCGGCGTAGCCGCGCTCCCAGCCGGTGGTGGGCGTGTTGTGGTCGGCCGTGGCAACCACCGAGCTCACGCGCCAGACCTTGCGGCCAGCCTGGCGCAGGCCTTCGTAGGCCTGCGGGCTCGTCACCTCATGCACGAGGTGGCGGTCGATGTAGAGGACGGCGGTGCCGTCTTCTTCGGTGTGGACGACGTGTTCGTCCCAGATCTTGTCGTAGAGCGTGCGTCCCATGGCTTGTCTCACAGGGCCTGTGCGGGCCGGGCAAACATTTTAGGCGGCGGAGCGAAAAAGAACGCCCGCCGCGGCAGATGCCGCGGCGGGCGCAGGGTCAGGTGGGCGTGCGGTGACGCCGCTTCACTTCTTGGTGCCGGGCACGTCGCGGCGCGGCGAACCGGTGAAGAGCTGGCGCGGGCGGCCGATCTTGTACTCGGGGTCGCTGATCATCTCGTTGAGCTGCGCGATCCAGCCCACGGTGCGGGCCAGCGCGAAGATGCCGGTGAACAGGTTGACCGGGATGCCGATCGCGCGCTGCACGATGCCCGAGTAGAAGTCGACGTTCGGGTAGAGCTTGCGCTGCACGAAGTAGTCGTCTTCCAGAGCGATCTTCTCGAGCTCCTTGGCCAGCTTGAACAGCGGGTCGTTGCCCAGGCCCAGTTCTTCCAGCACCTCGTTGCAGGTTTCCTGCATGAGCTTGGCGCGCGGGTCGTAGTTCTTGTACACGCGGTGGCCAAAGCCCATCAGCTTGACGCCGGAGTTCTTGTCCTTGACCTTCTCCATGAACTCACCGACCTTGGCCACGCCGCCGTTGCGCTGGATGTCTTCCAGCATGTTCAGGCAGGCTTCGTTGGCGCCGCCGTGGGCGGGGCCCCACAGGCAGGCCACGCCGGCCGCGATGGCGGCGAACGGGTTGGTGCCGGAGGAACCGCACAGGCGCACGGTGGAGGTGGAGGCGTTCTGCTCGTGGTCGGCGTGCAGGATGAAGATGCGGTCGAGCGCTCGCTCGAGCACCGGGTTGACCTGGTAGTCCTCGCAGGGCACGCCGAACATCATGCGCAGGAAGTTGCCGGCGTAGGACAGCTCGTTGCGCGGGTACATGTAGGGCTGGCCGATGCCGTACTTGTAGGCCATGGACACCAGCGTGGGCATCTTGGCGATCAGGCGGATGGCGGCGATCTCGCGGTGCTGCGGGTTGTTGATGTCCGTGCTGTCGTGATAGAAGGCCGAGAGACCGCCCACCAGGCCCGTGAGCACAGCCATGGGGTGCGCGTCGCGGCGGAAGCCGCGCAGGAAGAACTGCATCTGCTCGTTGACCATGGTGTGGTTGGTCACGAGCTTGTGGAAGTCGGTGCGCTGCTTGTCGTCCGGCAGTTCGCCGTTGAGCAGCAGGTAGCAGACGTCGAGGTAGTCGCAGTGCGTGGCGAGTTGCTCGATGGGGTAGCCGCGGTACAGCAATTCGCCCTTGTCGCCGTCGATGTAGGTGATCGCCGACTGGCACGAGGCGGTGGACAGGAAGCCCGGGTCATACGTGAACATGCCCGTCTGCGCGTACAGCTTGCGGATGTCGATGACATCCGGGCCGATGCTGCCGCCGTACACGGGCAGTTCGACGCTGGGGCTGCCGTTGGAGAACGTCAGGGTGGCTTTGTTGTCGACGGGTTTCATGCGGATTCCTCGGGTGATGGAGTGAAGCGGGCGGCGCGCAGCAAGGCAAGCACTTGCGTCACGTCGTCGCGGTCGAGAGCGCCCTCGGGGGGCTTGCGGCCGAGCAGCAGATCGAGCAGGTCGTTGTCCGACAGCTCCATCAACTGGCCCAAGGCATCGGCCTGCCGCACCGTCAGCCGGCTGGCGTGACGGGCGAAGAAACGCTCGATGAACAGATCGTTCTCGAGCAGTCCACGGCGGCACCGCCAGCGCAGCTTGCTCAAGCTGCGCTCGTCGAGCAGGTCGTCAACGGAGGCGGTGGCGTGCATGGGCGGGTGAAACGTTGGGGGCGCTCAGACGGCGCGCAGCACCATCATTTCCTTGATCTTGCCGATGGCCTTGGTGGGGTTCAGACCCTTGGGGCAGACATCGACGCAGTTCATGATCGTGTGGCAGCGGAACAGGCGGTACGGGTCCTCGAGGTTGTCGAGGCGCTCGCTGGTGGCCTGGTCGCGGCTGTCGGCGATGAAGCGGTAGGCCTGCAGCAGGCCGGCGGGGCCGACGAACTTGTCCGGGTTCCACCAGAAGCTCGGGCAGCTCGTGGAGCAGCTCGCGCAGAGGATGCACTCGTACAGGCCGTTGAGCTCTTCACGCTCCTCGGGCGACTGCAGGCGCTCTTTCTCGGGTGGGATGCTGTCGTTGACGAGGTAGGGCTTGATGCTGTGGTACTGCTTGAAGAACAGCGTCATGTCGACGATCAGGTCGCGCACCACCGGCAGGCCGGGCAGGGGCTTCAACACGATGTCGCCCTTGAGCGTGTTCATGTTGGTCAGGCAGGCCAGGCCGTTCTTGCCGTTGATGTTCATTGCGTCCGAACCGCAGACGCCTTCGCGGCAGGAACGGCGGAACGAGATGGACGGGTCCACGGCCTTGAGCTTCATCAGCGCGTCGAGCAGCATGCGCTCGTGGCCGTCCAGCTCGACCTGGATGGTCTGCATGTAGGGCTTGGCGTCCTTCTCGGGGTCGTAGCGGTAGATCTTGAATGTGCGAAGCATGTGGGGCTCTCCGGGGGGCGTGCTCAGAACGTGCGGACCTTGGGCGGCACGGATTCGACGGTCAGCGGCTTGAGGTTCACCGGCTTGTAGCTCAGCGAGTTGTCGGCGCTGTGCCACAGGGTGTGCTTCATCCACTCGGCGTCGTTGCGGCCCAGCGGGAACTGCGCGTCGTCGGCGGGGCGCTCGTAGTCGTACACGGTGTGTGCGCCGCGGCACTCGCGGCGGGCGGCGGCCGAGGTCATGGTGGCCTGGGCGCACTCGATGAGGTTCTCCACCTCGAGCGCCTCGATGCGCGCGGTGTTGAAGACCTTGGACTTGTCCTTCAGTTCGATCTTGCCCACACGCTCGCGCATGGCGTTGATCTTCTGCACGCCTTCGTCCATGCCGGCCTGGGTGCGGAACACGCCCGCGTGCTGCTGCATGGCGGCGCGCATGTCGTTGGCCACGTCCTGGGCGTATTCGCCGCTGGTGGTGGCGTCCAGGCGGGCCAGGCGCGACAGGGTGAGGTCGGCACCGTCCTTGGGCACGGGCTTGAAGCTCTTGTTCTTGTCGTTGTATTGGACGATGTGGTTGCCGGCCGCGCGGCCGAACACCAGCAGGTCGAGCAGCGAATTGGTGCCCAGGCGGTTGGCGCCGTGCACGCTCACGCAGGAGCATTCGCCCACCGCGTACAGGCCGTTGACCACTTTCTGGCCGCCGTTGCCGTCGGGCGTGACGACCTGGCCATTGACGTTGGTGGGAATGCCACCCATCTGGTAGTGGATGGTGGGCACGACCGGGATGGGCTCGCGCGTGATGTCGACGTTGGCGAAGTTCACGCCGATCTCGTACACCGAGGGCAGGCGCTTGTGGATGGTGTCCGCGCTGAGGTAGCTGAAGTTCAGCATCACGTAGTCCTTGTTGGGACCACAGCCACGGCCTTCCTTGATTTCCTGGTCCATGCAGCGCGAGACGAAGTCGCGCGGCGCCAGGTCTTTCAGCGTGGGCGCGTAGCGCTCCATGAAGCGCTCGCCCTCGGAATTGACGAGGAAGGCGCCTTCGCCGCGGCAGCCTTCGGTGAGCAGCACGCCCGCGCCGGCCACGCCGGTGGGGTGGAACTGCCAGAACTCCATGTCCTGCAGCGGAATGCCGGCGCGCGCCGCCATGCCCAAGCCGTCACCGGTGTTGATGAAGGCGTTGGTGGAGGCCGCG
Source organism: Hydrogenophaga sp. (assembly GCF_035481345.1). Taxonomy (GTDB): domain Bacteria; phylum Pseudomonadota; class Gammaproteobacteria; order Burkholderiales; family Burkholderiaceae_C; genus Hydrogenophaga. The sequence goes on from NZ_DATIGV010000161.1 coordinate 9,127, forward strand.
AAGATGCGGCCCGCGCCGCCGGTGGCCAGCAGCGTGGTCTTGGCTTCGAGCAGGTAGACGTCACCGGTCTCCATCTCGAGCGCGGTCACGCCGACCACGTCGCCCTCGGCGTCGCGCACCAAGTCGAGCGCCATCCACTCGACGAAGAAGGTGGTGCGCGCGGCGACGTTCTGCTGGTACAGCGTGTGCAGCATGGCGTGGCCGGTGCGGTCGGCCGCGGCGCAGGCGCGCGGCACGGCCTTCTCGCCGTAGTTGGCGGTGTGGCCGCCGAAAGGGCGCTGGTAGATGGTGCCGTCGGGGTTGCGGTCGAACGGCATGCCCATGTGTTCGAGCTCGTACACCACCTTGGGCGCTTCACGGCACATGAACTCGATCGCGTCCTGGTCACCGAGCCAGTCGGAGCCCTTGATCGTGTCGTAGAAGTGGTAGTGCCAGTTGTCTTCGCTCATGTTGCCCAGCGAGGCGCCGATGCCGCCTTGCGCGGCCACGGTGTGCGAGCGGGTGGGGAAGACCTTGGACAGCACGGCGACCTTGAGGCCGGCGCGCGCGAGCTGCAGCGAGGCGCGCATGCCGGAGCCGCCGGCGCCGACGATGACGACGTCGAACTGACGCTTGAGAAGGGAAGCGGTGGCGGTCATGGCCTCAGAGTCTCCAGAGAACTTGAACGGCCCAGCCCAGGCATGCCAGGAGCCAGACCAGGGTGAACACGTGCAGCACCAGGCGCAGGCCGGCGGGCTTGACGTAGTCCATCCAGATGTCGCGAACGCCGACCCACACGTGGTAGGCCAGGGCGACGAAGACGGCGAAGGTCAGGGCCTTCATCCATTGGGCGGCAAAGATGCCGGCCCAGCCGTCGTAGCCGAGCGGGCCGCTCACGAGCAGCACCTTCACCAGCAGCACGAGGGTGAACAGCGCCATGAGGGCGGCGGTGATGCGCTGCGCGAGCCAGTCGCGCGCGCCGTAGTGGGCGCCGGTGACGACGCGCTTGGAACCGTAGTTGACGGACATGTGGTGAACCTCGCAGCGATCAGTACAGGCCGAACAGCTTGGCGCCCAGCACCACGGTCAGGCCGATGCTCAGCACCAGGGTGACCACGGCGGAGGTCTTGCCGAACTGCTTGCTCACGGCGTCGTGGCTCACGTCCATCCAGAGGTGGCGCACGCCCGCGATGAGGTGGTGCAGGTAGGCCCAGATGAGGGCCAGCACCACGAGCTTGAGGAACCAGGCCGGCACGAAGCCGATGCCGCCGGCGAAGGCGCTGGCGAAGCGCTCGTAGGAAATTTCGGAAGACACGGAGGTGTCGAACAGCCACACGATCAGTGGCAGCAGCAGGAACATCAACAGGCCGCTGACGCGGTGCAGGATCGACACCCAGCCGGCCGCAGGCAGCCGGTAGGTGGTCAGGTCCGTGAACGCGTTGATGTTGCGGAACTCGGGCCGCTTGCGGGTCAACTCGGGCATGGGAAGGGCTTTCGTGGGGAAGGCACTCGGGCGGGGAGAGGGGTGTAACCCGTTGGTAACTGTGGTCACCGGGGCGGGCAAATTCTATTGCAATGCACCAAGCGATGGACTAAACCGGGCTCGGTATGCCCGACTGCGCCATGGTGGTGCGCGTCGGGTCAGCTCAGTTCATTGCGGTAGTGCCGGGTATCGGTGCGGTACAGGCCGCGCCGCAGTTCCATGGGTGTGTCGTTGTAGGTGTAGGCAAGGCGCTCCACGCTGAGCAGCGGGTGGCCTTCGGCGATGTGCAGGCGTTCGGCGGTGTCGGCGTCGGCCGCCACCGCCTTGAGTTTTTCAACGGCGCGCACCATGCGCACGCCGAACTGCGATTCAAACAGCGCGTACATGGGGCCGGTGTCGCTGGCCAGGGCGTCGAGCGTGAGTCCCTTGAACGGGCCGCCGGGCAGCCAGATCTCTTCCAGGATGGCGGGCGTGCCGCCGAAGGCCAGCACGCGGCGCACCAGCAGCACCGGGTCGCCGCTGCGCAGGCCCAGCGGGCGCGCCACTTCGGCGGGCGCGCGCAGGCGGCGGCAGTCGATGATGCGGCGCTCGGCCGGGCCTTGGTCGTCCAGCGTGCCCTGGTCGGGCAGCAGGCGCAGGAAGCGGAACTGGATGTGCTGCTCGGCGTGCGTGGCCACGAACGTGCCCTTGCCCTGGCGGCGCACCAGCAGGTTGTCCGTGGCGAGTTCGTCGATGGCCTTGCGCACCGTGCCCTGGCTCACCTTGAAGCGCGCGGCGAGTTCGAATTCGCTCGGGATCAGGTCGCCGGGCTTCCATTCGCCGGCCTGCAGGCTGCGCAGGATCAGCCCCTTGATCTGCTGATACAGCGGGCTGAACGCAGGCGCGACGGCGTCGGCGCTGGCGTCGGGGCTGGGGTCGTGGGGTGGGGTCGTGGTGGCCATGGGAGGGCGTTGCGGCGCCAACATGGGGTGTTGAATCATATCTTATATAAGACATAAGACAAATTGACTGCCTAGGGTTCACCCGGGTAAACTCGCCGTCCGTCACCCGACCCGCCCAGCCCGCTCGCCAAGCGTTTTTTGGCGCAGTGCCGGCGCCTGCGGCTG
>NZ_DATIGV010000162.1:0-29173 GCF_035481345.1 Hydrogenophaga sp.
CACCACCACGTGGTCGGCGATCTCGGCGACCACGCCGAAGTCGTGCGTGATGAACAGCACCGCGGTGCCGTTCTCGGTCTGCAGCTCGCGGATGAGCTTGAGGATCTCCGCCTGCGTGGTGACGTCCAGCGCGGTGGTGGGCTCGTCGCAGATCAGCAGCGCGGGCTTGAGGATCAGCGCCATGGCGATCATCACCCGCTGGCGCTGGCCGCCGGAGAGCTGGTGCGGGTACGAATCGAAAATGCGCGCGGGCGAGGGCAGGCGCGTGCGCTCGAAGATGTCGAGGATGCGCGCGCGGCGCTCGGCGCGGCCGAGCGTGGTGTGCACGGCGAGCATTTCGTCGAGCTGCTCGCCGCAGCTCATCACCGGGTTGAGCGCCGTCATGGGCTCCTGGAAGACCATGGCCATGCGCTCGCCGCGCACGCGGCGCAGGCGCTCCGCGGGCATGGCGAGCACGTCCTCGCCGAGCAGGCGCACCTGGCCCCGCACGGGCTTCACGGACGGCGGCAGCAGGCGCATCACGGTCTGCGCGATGACCGACTTGCCCGAGCCCGACTCGCCCAGCAGGCAGGTGGTGCGACCGGCGAAGACCTCGAAGGAGATGCGCTCGACGGCGTGCGCGCGGTCGGCGTTGGCGGGCAGGCGCACGGTGAGGTCCTGCACGCTGAGCACGGGCTGCACGCCCTGGATGTTCTGAGGGGAGGTGTGGCTCATGCTCAGTCTCCCCGGCGGCGCAGCTTGGGGTCGAGCGTGTCGCGCAGACCGTCGCCCAGGATGTTCACGGCCAGCACCGTGAGCGCGAGGAAAGCGCCCGGGAACAGGACGTGCTGCGGGTGCTCGTTGAAGTTGACCCGGCCCTCCGACATGATGTTGCCCCAGGTCGGGATCTCCGGCGACAGGCCGATGCCGAGGAAGGACAGGATGGCCTCGACCAGCATGGCCGAGCCGCAGACGTAGGTGGCGTGCACGATCAGCGGCGCCACCGCGTTGGGCAGCACGTGGCGCCACAGCACCTTCCAGGTGGGCGTGTTGAGCGCGATGGCGGCCTCCACATAGGGCTCCTCGCGCACCGAGAGCACGATGGAGCGCAGCAGCCGCGCCACGCGCGGGATCTCGGGCAGGGTGATGGCCAGCACGATGGTCCACAGGCTGGCGCGGAACATGGACACCAGCGCGATGGCCAGCAGGATGTTGGGGATGGCCATGAAGCCGTCCATGAGCCGCATGAGCGCGCCGTCTAGGCGGCGGAAGTAGCCCGCGAGCAGGCCGATGAGGCCGCCGCCGAGCACGGCCAGCACGGCCACCGCGAAGCCCACGAACAGCGAGATGCGCGCGCCATAGGCCACGCGGCTCCAGGTGTCGCGGCCGAAGCCGTCGGCGCCCATCAGGAAGAAGTGCTCGACCGATTCACCCGACAGGTCGGTGAAGGGCGCGCGCGTGCCGGGCGCGAGGTTGATGCTGGCGGGGTCGATGGCGGCCGGGTCCACCGTGCCGAGCCAGGGCGCGGCCAGGGCCACGACGGCCAGCACGCCCAGCGCGGTGGCGCCGATGCGCACGGCGCCATTGGCGCGCACCAGGCGCCAGGTGGAAGGGCGCGCCGAGGGCGAGGGCGCGTCCGCCGCCGTGTCCGGCGGAAGGTGGCGGGAATCGAGGGTCATGGTCATGCGGGTCGCTCAGTAGCGGATGCGCGGATCGAGCAGCACGTAGCTCAGGTCGATCAGCAGGTTGATGAGGACGTAGACCACCGAGAACAGCAGGATCACGCCCTGGATGACGGGGAAGTCGCGCGAGAGCACGGCGTCGACCGTGAGCTGGCCCAGGCCGGGGATGGCGAACACGGTTTCGGTGACGACCACGCCGCCGATCAGCAGCGCGATGCCGATGCCGATGACGGTGACGATGGGCACGGCCGCGTTGGCCAGGGCGTGGCGCACCAGCACCGCGCGCTCGGCCAGGCCCTTGGCGCGCGCGGTGCGCACGTGGTCCTCGGTCAATGCCTCGGACACGGCGGCGCGCGTGACGCGCGCGATGAGCGCGGTGTAGACCAGCGAGAGCGTGATCGCGGGCAGCACGAGCTGCGACAGCCAGGGCCCCACGCCGTGGGACAGGCGCGAGTAGCCCTGCACCGGCAGCCAGCCCAGGTGCAGCGAGAAGACCCAGATCAGCGCGTAGCCGATGACGAACACCGGCACCGAGAAGCCCAGCACCGAGAAGCCCATGAGCGCGCGGTCGAGCCAGCCGCCGTGGCGCGCGGCGGCGATCACGCCCAGCGGCACGGCGATCAGCACGGCCAGCACGATGGTGAGCGCGGCGAGCGAGAGCGTGGGCTCCAGGCGCTGCGCGATCAGCGTGGCCACGTCGGTCTTGAAGTAGTAGGACTCGCCCAGGTTGCCGCGCAGCAGCTCGCCCACCCAGTGCAGGAACTGCGCGGGCAGCGGGCCCTCGAGCCCCAGGCTCTGGCGCACGCGCGCGATGTCGGCCTCGGTGCCCATGTCGCCCACGATGAGCGCCGCGGGGTCGCCGGGCGCCAGGCGCAGGATGAGGAAGACGAAGACCGCGACGAAGAGAAGGACCGGCAGCGTGGACAGCAGCCGGCGCAGGATGAAGGAGGCCATGGCGTGAAGCGGCGCGGTGGCCTCAGGGCTTGCTGATGTTCCAGTAGACGTTGGTCGAGCCCACGAGCACGCCCTGGACCGCGCCCTTGCGGAAAGCCACGGGGCGCAGCAGCTCGCCCATGGGCGCGAAGGCGCCGATCTCGTAGGCGCGCACCTGGATGTCCTCGGCCAGTTGCTTGCGCTGGGCCTCGTCGCCGGCGCGCGCGAAGGCGGCGCGCAACTGCTCCAGGCGCTCATCGCTGGCCCAGCCGAACCAGCCGGCCTCGCCGTTGGCCGACAGCGGCGCGTAGTTGATCGGGTTGAGCGCGTCCTCCGAGCCCCAGTAGGTGACGAAGGCGTTCCAGCCGCCTTGCTCGGCCGGCTCTTTCTTGGCGCGGCGCGCCACCACCGAGCCCCAGTCCATGGACTTCATGTCCACGGTGAAGCCGCCCTGGCGCAGCAGTTGCGCCACCACCGGCGGCAGCTTGGCCAGGGAGCTGTTGTCGGTGGCGTGCAGCAGCACCACGGGCTGGCCCTTGTAGCCGGCCTGCTTGAGCAATTCGCGCGCCTTGGCGAAGTCCGGCTTGGCGCTCATGCCCAGGCTCTTGCTGGAGGCCAGCGGCGAGCCGCAGGGGTAGACCGACATGCAGGTCTTGTAGAGCTCGGGGATGCCGACCTGGGTGCGCAGCAGCGCGTCCTGGTTCATGGACAGCATCGCGGCCTGGCGCACGCGCACGTCGTTGAAGGGCGGCACCAGGTGGTTGAAGCGCAGCAGGTACTGGCCACCCGCGGCCGCGGCCACGGTGAGCTTGGGGTTCGCCTTGAGGGCCTTGTAGTGCTCGAAGGGCACGGACTCGAGCATGTCCACCTCGCCGTTGACCAGGGCGTTGACCTGGGTCTGCGCGTCCCTGAGCACCACCCATTCCACGCGGTCCACCTTCACCTGCTTGCCGCCCGTGGTGCCCGAGGGCGCTTCCTTGCGCGGCACGTACTTGTCGTTCTTCACGTAGACCGCGCGCTCGCCGGGGCGGAACTCGTCGGCCTTGAACACGTAGGGGCCCGAGCCGATGTGCTCGGCGATCTGCTGGTCGGCCGGCGTCTCGGCCAGGCGCTTGGGCAGGATGAAGGGCACCAGCGACGAAGGCTTGCCCAACGATTCGAGCACCGCGCCGTAGGGCTCGTTGAAGTTCAGCCGGAAGCTGTTGGCCGACATGGCCTCGGCCTTGGCGAGCGCGCCGTACATGCGCTGGCCCATGGGGTCGCGCTTGGCCCAGCGCGCGAGCGAGGCGAGCACGTCCTCGGCCGTCACGGGCTGGCCGTCGTGGAAGGCCAGGCCGGGGCGCAGCTTGAAGGTCCAGGTCTTGCCGTCGGCGCTGACGGTGTGTGACTCCACCATCTGCGGCTGGATGCGGCCCTGCGCGTCGGTGCCGAAGAGCGTGTCGTAAATCATGTAGCCGTGGTTGCGCGTGACCACGGCGGTGGTCCAGGTCGGGTCCAGCACCTTCAGGTCGGACGAGGGCACAAGCCGGAAGGTGCTGCCGGCCGCGGGGGCGGACTGTGCCGTGGCGGGCGCGGCGGCCATGACGAGGGCGGCGCCAAGGGCGCAGGCGAGCGTGAAACGACGCGTGGTGGGCATGGGAACTCCTGGGGTAGCGCCGTTCAACGGCGGCATCGACATCCATCTGGTGCACTGTCCGGGTGCGTGATCCGGAGCGCGGCCAGGCCTGAACGGTGTCAAGCAATCAATATGCCACGTTGAACAATTAGTTTATTGTTCACGCGACAATTGAATTATTGTCCTTGGAACAGGAGCCGGATGACAGGGGAAACCCTGGGTGTACGATCGCCCCGCCCCTTCAGCCACCGCTTTTCGCGCACCACACATGCCACCTGCCGCCTCCACCAAGGCGCCCCGCAAGACCGCGGGGCGGCCAGTGAACAGCACCATCACGCACGAGCGCATCGTGGCCGTGGCCCTGGAGCAGATCGACCGCGTCGGCATCCACGCCTTCAGCCTGCGCGACGTGGCGCGCTCGCTGGACGTCTACCCCAGCACCATCTACTGGCACGCCGCGTCCAAGGACGCGCTGCTGGCCGACGTGTCGAACCTGGTGATGGCGGGCGTGGTGCCGCCGCGCGGCGAGGGCGACTGGCGCGACTGGATGCGCAAGCTGTTCAACCGCTACCGCAAGTCGATCCGCAAGCACCCCAACGTGGCGCAGCTCATCGGCGCGCAGCTCGCCTCCAACGCGAGCCTGAGCATCGCGCTCATCGAGGGCGTGATCGACGCGCTGCTGGAGGCCGGTGCCACCGAGGCCAACCTGCGCGAGGCCTACAACTGCGTCATCTCGGCCATGATGGGTTTCATGACCATGGAGCTGGCGCCCCTGCCCACCGACGACCCCGAGGGCTGGGCCGCCGCGCTGGAAGCGCGCGTGCGCTCCGTCGACCCGCTGGCGCACCCCACGCTGGTGCGTTACCTGCCGCTGCTGGCCAACAAGGCCTTCATCCTGCGCTGGCAGAACGGCAGCGAGGTGCCGCTCAACAGCAGCTTCGACGCCCACGTGGAGATCTTCCTCGCGGGCCTGCAGGCCTTCCTGCAGCGGCCGGCGGGCTCAGGCGCCTGAGGGCGGGGCGCTGGCGCGCCGGGCCGCGTAGGCCACGAAGAAGCCGAGGCTGGCCGGGTTCTGCATCGCGTCGGGGCTGGCCACCGTGTCGGGGGCCGCGCCCAGCAGCAGCTTGCGCACCGGCACTTCCATCTTCTTGCCGCTGAGCGTGCGCGGGATGTCGTCGACCTGCAACACCTCGTTGGGCACGTGGCGCGACGAGGCCTTGCGGCGGATCTGGTCGGTGATGCGCTGGCGCAGCGCATCGTCCAGCGTGAGGCCGGGCTGCAGCACGACGAACAGTGGCATGAACGAGGGGCGGCCCAGGTACTCCAGGTCGACGACCAGGCTGTCGCGCACCTCGGGCAGTTCCTCCACCACGCGGTAGATCTCGGCCGTGCCCATGCGGATGCCGAAGCGGTTGATGGTGCTGTCGGAGCGGCCGTAGATGACCGAGGTGTGGCGCGGCGTGAAGCGGATCCAGTCGCCGTGCCGCCAGACGCCGGGGAAGGTGTCGAAGTAGCTCTCGCGGTAGCGGCGCCCGCCCTCGTCGTTCCAGAAGCGCACCGGCATGGAGGGCATGGGCTGGGTGATCACCAGCTCGCCCACCTCGTCGACCACGGGCTGGCCGGCGTCGTTGAAGGCGAAGGCCGCCACGCCCAGTTCGGCGCACTGGATCTCGCCGGCGTGCACGGGCAGCGAAGGCGCGCAGGCCACGAAGCCCGAGGCGATGTCGGTGCCGCCGCTGATGGAGGCCAGCCACAGCTCGGGCTTGATCGCGTCGTAGGCCCAGTGGTAGGCGTCCACCGGGAGCGGCGAGCCGGTGACGTTGATCGCGCGCAGCTGCGCCAGGGCGCCGATGTCGCGCGGGCGCAGACCGTCTTTCTTGGCCGCGATGAGGTAGGCCGCGCCACAGCCGAAATGCGACACGCGCTGCTCGTCGATGAAGCGCCACAGCGCGCCGGGGTCGGGCCAGTTGGGGTTGCCGTCGTAGAGCACCACGCTGGCGCCCGTGAACAGCGCGCCGAGCTGGAAGTTCCAGACGATCCAGCCGGTGCTGCCGAGGAAGAGCAGGCGGTCGCCGGAGCGCAGGTCGTGCTGCAGCGCGCAGGTCTTCAGGTGCGTGAGCACGATGCCGCCGTGGCTGTGCACCATGGCCTTGGGCAGGCCGGTGGTGCCGGAGGAATAGACGATCCACAGCGGGTGGTCGAAGGGCACGCGCTCATAACGCGGCGCGGCGGGCGTGGCGATGCAGTCGGCCCAGTCGAGTCGGTCGCGCCAGGCGGGCGGGGCGGGACGTGCCGGCGACTGTGCTTGTGTCTGTGCCTGTGTCCGTGCCTGCAGGGGGCCGGGCACCTGCACCACGTGGCGCACGCTGGGCAGCGCGGCCAGCAGTTCCTCCACTTGTGGCGCGCGGTCGTGCTGCTTGCCGTTGTAGCTGTAGCTGTCGGTGGCGAAGAGCAGTCGGGGTTCGATCTGGCGCAGCCGGTCGAGCACCACGGTGGGGCCCATGTCGGGCGCGCAACTGGACCAGATGGCGCCGATGCTCGCGCAGGCGAGGAAGGCGACCACGGTCTCGACGCGGTTGGGCATGTAGCTGGCCACGCGGTCGCCGGGGCCGATGCCCTGCGCGCGCAGGAAGGCGGCCAAGGCTGCGGTGTCGCGCTCGAGTTCGGCCCAGGAAACCTCGCGCGGCGGCGCGTCCTCGCTGCGCGCGATCAGCGCGGGGCGCTCGGCGCTGGCCTGGCGAAAGATGTTCTCCGCGTAGTTCAGCCGGGTGTTCGGAAACCACGACGCGCCAGGCATCTCGCGCTGGCCCAGCACCGGCGTGAGCGGGCCCTCGCCCAGCACGTCGAAGTAGGTCCAGATCGATTGCCAGAAGCTGTCGATGTTCTCGATCGACCAGCGCCAGAGCTGGTGGTAGCTGGTGGTGTGGACGCCGTGCTCGCGGGCCAGCCAGGCCTGGTAGTCGGCCAGGCGGCTCGCGGCGACCTGTTCGGCCGAGGGGGTCCACAGGAGTTGGCCGTAGCCGTCGGAGGAGGCGTCTGCTTGCATGGGCGTGAGGAGGAAAACGGTGCGCACGATTCTGGGCAGCCCTGGGTATGCTCACAGTTCGCACGATGACAATTGCACCAAAAACGCCCACGCTCGACGGGCTGCTCGCGCAGTCGCCCTGGTTTCGCGCCCTGCCGCCGGCCGTGCAGGCCGATGTGCGTGCGGGACTGCTCGAGCAGGCGGTGCCGCTGGGCGAATCGCTGGGCCGACGGGGCGAATTGCCCGGCCACTGGTACGGCGTCATCGACGGGCTGTTCAAGTGGTCGGTGTCGTCGGCGGACGGCCGCACGGTGTCGCTGGGCGGGCAGCTCGGCGGGAGCTGGTTCGGTGAAGGCACGCTGATCCGCCAGAAGCCCCGCAACGCGGACGTGATCGCCCTGCGCGACAGCCGCGTGGCGCTGATGCCGCGGGAGCTGTTCCAGTCGCTGCGCGACACGCAGCCCGCCTTCAACGAATTCCTGCTGCGCCAGATCAACGAGCGCCTGCACTGGTTCATGGACAAGCACGTGGACCACAGCCTGCTCGACACGGATGCCCAGGTGGCGCGCGCCCTGTGCGGCCTGCTGCACCCGCTGCACAACCCCAGCGAATCGCCGCAGCTGCGCCTGTCGCAGGAGGAACTGGCCAGCATGGCCGCGTTGTCTCGGCCGCGCTGCAACCAGGCGCTGAGCCGCATGCGCGCCCGCGGCTGGATCCGCACCGGCTACGGCGGCATCACGCTGCTGGACGTGGACGCGCTGCTCAAACTGGGCAGTTGAGCGGCGCCCCCGACGGCCCTCACGGCTTGGGACGGGCCTTCCTGGCCTTGGCGGCGGGCGCCGGCTTGAGCCGGGCACTCGCTTCGTCCAGCCACAGCAGCGCGTCGGCGTGCGCCATGAAGCGGCGCAGGTAGTCGGGCGAGAGCTCGCTCAGCAGGCCCAGGGTGCGCAGCACCAGCCGGTGCGGGTTGAGTGGCCCGGGGTTCTCGGGGCCGCGTTCCAGGGCCTGCTGCACCTCGTCCTCGGCGTGCAGGCGCTCCCAGGTTTCGCGAAAGGCCTGCGCGCTGCGCAGCTCGGTGCGCGCATCCGGGCGCTGCCCGGTCACGGTGGCGATGTGCCGGTTGAGCTGGGCCAGGACGCTGACCTGGGTGGCGCTGGCCGTGCGCGGGCCCGCGCCGTGGCGGGGCCGGAGGGCCTCGTCCGGCTCAGTCACGCGCGCCTGCCCTGGCCTCGCGGCCGGCCTTGGGGACGGGAGCCATCTCCACGCGGCGGTTGAGCGCGCGGCCCTTCTCGTCGTCGTTGGAGGCCACGGGTTGTTCGGCACCGAAGGCGGCGCTGAACACGCGCTGGCGCGGCATGCCCTCCTCGATGAGGGCCCGCGTGACGGTGAGCGCGCGCTGGGCCGACAGCTCCAGGTTGTCGGCGAAGCGCTGGTTGCCGGCCTGCACCGGGCGGTCGTCGGTGAAGCCGCTGACCATGAGCATCTCGTCGCGTTCGCCCAGGTACACCTGCAGCGGCGGCACCAGGCTGCGCAGGATCTGCCGGCCCTCGGGCCGCAGCTCATCGGAGTTGAGCGCGAACAGCACGCTGCCGCTGATGCCGATGCGGCCGTTGTCCAGCGTCACGCGGCCGTTCTGCAGGGGAATGGCCAGGGCCTTTTCCAGGGCCATGCGGCGCTGCTCCTCCTGCTCGCGCTTGCGCACCTCGGCCTGCAGGCTGTTCACCAGGTCCATCTGCACCACCAGCACGCCCACCAGGATGAGCACGAAGGCGCCCACCAGGCCGGACATGAGGTCGCCGAACACGGCCCACACCGGGGCGTGGTGCTCATCGCCCTCGTCGCCGTCGATGGGGCGCTCGTCCAGGCCGGCCATCATGCGGCCTGCCTTCCCACGGGCTGGGCGCGCAGGCGGCGCAGGTCTTCCACGATGCCCTGCTGCGCGCTGATGCTGAGGTCGATGACCTCCCGGGCTTGCGCGACGTAGTAGGCGAGTTGTTCGTCGCTGCGCGCGATGGACTGCGTGACGGCACTCTCGACGCCGCGCAGGCTGTCGATGAGCTTTTGATTCGTGGCGCTGAACTGTTCCATCCCGTGGCCGAAGGCCCGGCCCAGGCTGGCCAGTTCGACCGCGCTGGTGTTCACCTGTGCGGCCACGTCTTGCGCGCGAACGGCGTGCGCGCCCACCGTGTCGGCGAACTGGCGGCCCACCTGGTCGAGCACCGCGCCGGCCGAGGCAACGAGCGACTCGATGGCGGCCGCCTGCTCGCCCGTGCCCTGCTGCACGCGTTGCAGCAGCGATTCGATGTGCTGCAGCAGCGCGCCGCGTTCCTGCAGCGCCTGCTGATCGCGCTGAGCGAGCTGGGCCATTTCCTCGCGCCGCTGCGCGACCAGCTCGCTCGCGGCCCGGGGCGCTTCGGCGGCGGTGGCGATCAGGCGCGCCATCGGCGCTTCGAACGCGGTGGACAGGTCGGCGAGTTGGCGTGTGTGCTGCTCGTTCAGCCGGCTCTGCTGATCGCTCATGGCGCTCTGCAGCTCGGCCAGACGCTCGCGGTGGTCCGCCTGCGAGCGGTCCAGGGTTTCCTGCACGCGCTGCATGAGCGCGTCGCTGCGCTGCTCGAAGCCGCTGCCGACGGCCTGCATAAGGGACTGCAGCGAGGCGTTCACGCGCTCGTGGTGGCGCGTGGTCTGCTCGACGATGGCACCCATGGCCTGTTCCACCGCGCTGTGCAGGTTCTGCGCGGCGCTGCGGGCGCTGGCGTCCAGGCTTCCCTTGAGCGATTGCTCGACCGAGCGGGCGAGCGCCTGGTAGGCCTCGCCCGAGCTGTCCAGGAAGCGCGCCTGGCGTGCGAGCAGTTGCTCGTCGAGCTGCTGGCCCCGGCGCTCGACCTGCTCCACCAGGGCCTGCAATTGCGTGACCACGGCGGGCAGGGCCTTGGCCTGCTGCTGCAGGGCGTCGATGGTGGCCTGGCGCTGGTGGGCGAGCGAGAAGGGCCGCAAGGTGTCGGCCACGCGCGCGTCGAGCTGGCGCGACACCTCGGCGCGCTCGCGCCGGGCGATGGCCGACATCAGGCCCAGCATGGCCGAGGTGGCCACGCCCACCACCGAGGTGCCGAAGGCCAGGCCCAGGCCCTTGATGGGCGCTGCCAGCGCCGCGCGGATGGCCTGCAGATCGGCCGAGCCTTCGAGCGTGAAGACCACGCCTTTGAAGGTGAGCACCATGCCGAGGAAGGTGCCCAGCATGCCCAGCATCACCAGCAGGCCGATGAGGTAGGGCGTGAGCGCCAGGCCGGGCAGGGCGCCGCGCTCGCTCTCGATGCGCTGGCGCACGCCGTGGCGCAGGCCGGCGGGCACGCGGGCCAGCCAGTCGCCCAGCGCGGCCTGGGGCTCGGGCGCCTGCTGCAGCGCGGTGGCCAGCCCGGCGGTGTCGTGGCGGTAGCGGTGGAGCTCGAGAGCGCCCAGCAGGAACACGCCGCCGATGAGCGCGGTCATGACGAGCGCGGTGGCGCTGGTGCCGATGAAACCGGCACCGATCCACAGGACGGACAACAGGCCGAGGACAAAGGCGGCGGCGAAGAACGTGCGGTTCAGGAGGGGGCGGTTCATGGGTGTCTGTTCAGGGCGACGCGCTGGCGTCGGCAAGCGCTTCGAGGAGGCCGGTCACGGGCTGCAGGCGCAGGTCGAGTTCGGCCACCAGGGCCTGCTGCAGCTCCTGCTCGAAGGGCGCGGGCCAGTGGTCGGGTTGGGTCTGGCGCAGTTGTTCGAAGCGCGCCTTGAGGAAGGCCGGCGCGCCGGAGAGAAGCCGTTGCTCACGCCCGCCGAGCAGGCGCTCCAGCGTGGCGTCCAGCGCGGCGAGCCGCGCCAGCCGCGGCGAGGTGGCGGCCAGGGTGTGGCGCACATGGGCGCGAAACGGCTCGATGGCGGTTTCCATGCGGCGCTGCTGGTCGAGGCAGCGCTGGTGGTGGGGGGAAAAGGCGCTGTCCTCGGGGTCGACCGGCCGCGCGGGGGGCGCTGCGATGCCTTGCCGCAGCGTGGCGCGCAGGCCTTGCAGCGCCGCTTGCAGATCGGCCACGCCGGCCCGGGGGGCCGCAGGACGCGAGGCCAGGGCCGGCAGCGCCTGGTGCGCCGCGTGCAGGGCGATGGCGTCGCGCACGTCCAACCACCCGCCCAGGCGCTCGGCGAGGTCCTGGCGCGCGGCGTCGGGCGGCGCGGGCAGGTAGCCGGCGAGCTGGCGCACGAGGGCGGAGCGGTGGAGAGGGCGGCGCAAGAAAAAGCTCGGGACGGCGGCGGCAAACCCGGCATTTTCCATCACCGGCGCCGCACGGCCGGCCACCGGGCATGGCGGTTGCCGGCGGTAACACCTTTCCCCGCAACGCCCGTGACGCCATGACCACCGTCCGCAAGGGCCAGGCCGCGCCCCCGCTCGACCGCGAGACCTTCGGCCGCCGCTTCCGCGCCGACTTCTACGACCCGGCCTTCGAGGCCGAAGCGCCGGCGCTGGCGCGCCTGGAGGCAATCGCCTGGCAGGCCTACGACGAAGGCCGCAAGGCGCCCCGCACCCACCCGGCCGGCCCGGGCTACGCCGATCCGTCCTACGAGCTGTCGGACGAGTGGCGCGAGACCAAAGAGCGGCTGGAGGCCGCCCAGGCGCGCTGGCGCGACCCGGCCACGCTGTCCCGCGCGCTGGTGGTGTGCGGCTCCGCGCGCAACGACGGCACCTGCCCGGGGGAGATGTCGAAGACCTTCCGCCTCACGCGCATCGTCCGCGAGGCACTGGTGTCCGAGGGGATCGACACCGACCTGCTCGACCTGAGCGAGCTCACCTCGGGATACGGCCGCCACATCCACCCGTGCAAAGGCTGCGTGGCCACCGCCATGCCCCTGTGCCACTGGCCCTGCAGTTGTTACCCGAACCACGCCATGCGGCAGACGGGGGACTGGATGGCCGAGATCTACGAACGCTGGGTGTCGGCGCATGCGGTGGTGATCGTGACGCCGGTGTACTGGTACCAGAGCCCCAGCCCCTTGAAGCTGATGATGGACCGCCTTGTCTGCGCCGACGGCGGCAATCCCGACCCGACCCGCACGCACGGCAAGGACGCGGCCAGGGCCAAGGCGGTGGAATTGGCGGGGTGGGACTACCCTCAGCACCTGGCCGGCCGGGTCTATGGCGTGCTGGTGCACGGCGACGTCGGCGGTGCCGAGGACACCCGGCGCCTGCTGTCGGACTGGCTCGACTGGATGGGCCTCATCGATGCGGGCATGCAGGCGCGGCTGGACCGCTACATCGGCTACTACCAGCCCTACGCGGACAGCCACGAGGCCCTGGACGCGGACCAAGGCCTGCAGCAGGAGGCCCGCCACGTGGGCCTGGCCGTGGTGCATGCGGTGCGGGCATTGCGCGCGGGCACCTTGCGGCGCGCCACGGCCACGCTGAGGCGGCCACGGCCCAAGTGAGGCCGGCCCCGGCGGTGTTCCGTCGCTCAGTACGGACCGCCGGCTACCGGACCTGGCGGTGAGGCGTCCTCGCTCAGCGGCTGCTCGGCGGGCCGCGCGCCGGGCGCGTCCGCCCACTGGCGCACGCCGTCGCGGCCCGACAAGGACCTCCACAGCAGCGCGCCGGCGATCACGCCGTGCAGCAGCGTCCACGATCGGCCGCGCGAGCGAAGGCCGCAAACGGCAAAGCCCAGGCTGGCCAGCAGGGTGCCGGTGTGCTCGAACGGCAGGCCCGCACGCGCGTCGTCGCGTGAAATCGCCATGCGAAGGCTGTCCTGCACGGCGTGGACAGGCTCGTTGGCGGAGATGAGGTCGTCATTCATCGGGATTCCTTTCCGCCCGTAGGCGCGTGGGAGGCGGGTGTGCCGCGGGCGCTGTTGCTTGCGCGCCGTCGAGGTGTGAACGCGCATGGCAGCGGCAGCAAGCGGCGTACCCGCAAGCCCTGACCGCGAGCGGCGGCGCTGATGGCGGGCACGCCGTCTGCCCCTGGCAGGCGGTGGCGGACACCAGCTCGCTCGCCGCCAGGACACCGCATGCAGAAAGGACACACCATGGCACGCAGCAGCATTCAGGGCGGTAGCCCAGCACCTTCTCAACCCGCCGGACGCGACACCGCCTCCCTCGGCCCGGGGGACTCCTCCGACAGTGGCAGCGACATGATGGGCATTGCCGACGACAGCGGCGGCGACCCCGGCGTGCCGGCCGACGTCGCCTCGTCCCCCGACTCGCAGAACCCCACGCTGCTGCCGCCCGACGCCCTGGCGTCCTCGACGGACGCCGCCGGCACCGGCGAGAGCCGCAGCGCGAGCGACGATGGCGGCAAAGGCGATGGTTGGGACGTCGGCACGGATCGGGTGTTCACCCCGGGCGGCGGCGATGTCGACGCCGACGAGGACCCTGACCTGGCATTCATCGACGACGCCCAGGCGGATGATGCGGCAATCGAGGATGAACTCGACCCGGATGAGGACGAGGAAGCGACGCCGCCGAAGCCTCCCCGGAGCAAACCTTGAAAATTCCCGGCAAAGAAAAAGGCCCTGGCGGTTGACCAGGGCCTTCTGTGGGGGTGGTGGAGACGAGGAGGATCGAACTCCCGACCTTCGCATTGCGAACGCGACGCTCTCCCAGCTGAGCTACGTCCCCACGAAGCGCGGATTCTAACGAATCTTTGCTCAGGCCATGCCGTTGCGGCTGGCCAGCTCCACGAACAGGGCGGAGTGGTCGAGGTCGGACAGGCCATGGTCCGCCGCCTCGGCGAACAGGCGCTCGAACAGCGCGGTGATCGGCGCCTCGAAGCCGATCTCTTCGGCGGTGTTGAGCGCGTTGCGCATGTCCTTCAACTGCACCGTCATGGCGGCGCGCTTGGCGAAGTCGCGCTCCACCATGCGCTGGCCGTGCACCTGCAGGATGCGGCTGTCGGCAAAGCCCCCCGAGATGGCCTGGCGGACCTTGGCCATGTCGGCACCGCCTTTCTCGCACAGCAGCAGGGCCTCGGCCACGGCGCCGATGGTGATGCCCACGATCATCTGGTTGGCCAGCTTGGCGAGCTGTCCCGAGCCGTGCGGGCCCACGTGTGTCACGCGGCCCAGCACCTCCAGCACGGCGCGGGCGCGCTCGGCGTCGGCGGGCTTGCCGCCGGCCATGATGGCCAGGGTGCCGGCCTCGGCGCCCACGGTGCCGCCCGAGACGGGGGCGTCCAGGTGGTGCACGCCCAGGGCCGCGAGCCGGGCCGCGTGGTCGCGCGCCTGGCGCGGCCGGATCGAGGACATGTCGATGACCAGGGCGCCACGCGGCAAGGCGTCGGCCACGCCCTGGCGGAACAGCACGTCCTCCACCACCTCGCCGTTCTCCAGCATGGTGATCACGATGTCGGCGCCGCGCACGGCCTCGGCGGCCGTGTCGGTCACGCGCGCGCCGAAGGGTG
Source organism: Hydrogenophaga sp. (assembly GCF_035481345.1). GTDB lineage: Bacteria > Pseudomonadota > Gammaproteobacteria > Burkholderiales > Burkholderiaceae_C > Hydrogenophaga. Next base: position 14,652 of record NZ_DATIGV010000162.1, read on the forward strand.
CGAGCCGATCGGCCTTGGTGCGCGAGCGGTTCCAGGCGCTCACCGCGCAGCCGGCTTCGCACAGGCGCCGGCCCATGGGAAAACCCATCAGGCCAATGCCGAGCACGGCGACGGCGGCGTGGGATGGGAGGGGGGAGGGGGTGTCGGTCACGGTGCGGATCCCTTCAAGGCGGGGCGCGGGGGCGGGTGTTCGGGGAAAAAAAATCGCGGTCCCCGGCTTTCGCCAGGGACCGCGCAAGTGGACCGGCTATCGAGATAGCTGGGGACCACGGAGTTGAACGGTGGCGTCAGTGGCGGGCTCCGCCGACGCGAAAGCGATCTGCTCGGCCAAGGTGCCGCTGGCCTTTTCGGAGTGGTCGGTGATGAGCGCCTCGGCCAGGGCGGCGTTGCCCTGCGCGATGGCCTTCGCGATCGCCTCGTGTTCGTCCCACACGGGCTCACGCAGGTGTTCGAGCTGCAGCGCCAGGCCCATGGCGCGGCGGATGTGGTGCCAGTGCAGCAGCGCACTCTGCTCGATCAAGGGGTTGCCCGCGGCGCGGTAGATGGCGGTGTGAAAGGCCAGGTCGCAGTCGATCAGGGTCTTCACATCGCCCTCGCGCTCGGCGGCGCGCCCGGCCGCCAGCACGGCCGGGTCGATGCGCACGCGCCGCTGCGCGGCCAGGCGCACGGCCAGCCGGTCCAGCGCCACGCGCACCTGGTAGACCTGGGCGATCCACTGGCCGTTCAGCGGCGCCACCTGCAGGCCGCGCACCCGGGCGGGATCGCCGTTGTTCTGCGGGGCGTCCTGCACGAAGCCGTCCTTGCGCAGCAGGCGCAGCGCCTGCATCACCGGCTGACGCGACACCGCGAAACGCTCGGCCAGCTCTTCCTGGCGGATGCGCTGGCCCGGCCGCAGCGCCCCCGAGCTGATGGCGTCGAGCAGCGCCCGATAGACCTGGTCGGCCAGGTCGGGCGTCGATTCGAGGCGGAGCAACTGGGCGGTCATGCCGGGAGTGCGAATTCTGTATACGGAATTCGCGCAGCATACCCCAGATACCCCGGCGCCGGTGGCCCCAGCGGGTAAGCCCCAGGGTCCGTCGATGACACAATCGCCCGCCATGGACCTGAGCTTCAACCAAGACCCCGCCTGGCTCGACCGCGAGTACAACAACCGCGCCCTGGTGCCCGACCACCCGGCGTACTTCGAGCGCTGGGCCGAGGCCTCGCGGCAGGCCCGCGAACAGGGCGGCGCGTTGCTTGACGTGCGCTACGGGCACGGGCCGCTGGAGCAGCTCGACATCTTCCCGGCCCGGGGCGGGGCGGGCGCCGCGCCGGTGCTGTTCTTCATCCACGGCGGCTACTGGCGCGCGCTCGACAAGTCCGAACACTCGTTCATCGCCCCGCTGTTCCAGCGCCTGGGGGTGTGTGTGGTGGTGGCGAACTACGCGCTGGCCCCGGCCATCACCATCCCGGGCATCACCTTGCAGATGGTGCAGGCCCTGGCCTGGACGCACCGCCACATCGCCGCGCACGGCGGCGACCCGAGCCGCATCACCGTGGCGGGCCATTCGGCGGGCGGGCACTTGGCGGCCATGATGCTGGCCTGTCGCTGGCCCGAGGTGGGCGCCGACCTGCCCGCCTCGCTGGTGCGCAACGCGCTGTCGATTTCCGGCGTGTTCGATCTGGCGCCGGTGCGCCAGGCCCCGTTCGTGCAGCCCTCGCTGCAGCTCACGCCCGAGCAGGTGCGTCAGGCCAGCCCCGCGCGGCTGCCCTCGCCGGGCCTGCGCCAGGGGCGCGGGGAACTGGTGGCCGTGGCCGGTGGCGACGAGAGCGGCGAGTTCCGCCGCCAGAACCGGCTGATCCGCGAGGCCTGGGGCCCCGAGGTGGTGCCGGTGTGCGAAGACCTGCCCGGCCTGAACCACTTCAGCGTGCTGGACGCGCTGGTGAAGCCGGGGCACCGGCTGCACACGCTCGCGCGCGGCCTGCTCGGCGTGTGATGTGAAGCGCCTGGCGGCGCTTCACATCAGGAGGTGTTCGCCCGCGTTGTCGCCGCCCAGGATCACGTAGTTCACCTTGCGGATGTCCAGCAGCTTGGTGCCGCCGGCGTAGCTGATGGAGCTCTGCACGTCCTGCTCCATCTCGGTCAGCGTGTTCGCCAGCGGGCCCTTGATCGGCTCCAGGATGCGCTTGCCCTCGACGTGCTTGTACTCGCCCTTGTTGAAGTCGCTGGCCGAGCCGTAGTACTCCTTGTAGAGCACGCCGTTCTCTTCCACCGTCTGGCCGGGCGATTCCTCGTGGCCCGCGAACAGCGAGCCGATCATCACCATGCTGGCGCCGAAGCGCACGCTCTTGGCGATGTCGCCGTGGCAGCGGATGCCGCCGTCCGCGATGATGGGCTTGGTGGCCACGCGCGCACACCACTTGAGCGCGCTGAGTTGCCAGCCGCCGGTGCCGAAACCGGTCTTGAGCTTGGTGATGCAGACCTTGCCCGGACCCACGCCCACCTTGGTGGCGTCGGCGCCCCAGTTCTCCAGGTCGATGACAGCCTCGGGCGTGGCCACGTTGCCCGCGATCACGAAGGCCTTGGGCAGCTTCTGCTTGAGGTAGCCGATCATGTTCTTCACGCTGTCGGCGTGGCCGTGCGCGATGTCGATGGTGATGTACTCGGGGCTCAGGCCCTCGGCCGCCAGCGTGTCCACCGTGGCGTAGTCGGGCGCCTTCACGCCCAGCGAGATCGAGGCGAAGCAGCCCTTGGCGTGCATGTCGCGGACGAACTGCACGTTGTCCAGGTCGAAGCGGTGCATGACGTAGAAGTAGCCGTTCTGCGCCAGCCAGGTGCAGATGGTCTCGTCCACCACCGTCTTCATGTTGGCGGGCACCACGGGCAGGCGGAAACGCCGCCCGCCCAGCTCCACGCCGGCGTCGCATTCCGAGCGGCTGTCCACGCGGCACTTGCGCGGCAGCAGCAGGATGTTGTCGTAGTCGAAGATCTCCATGAACCCGGCTCCAGAAAGCTGTTGTTGAACAGATGAGCGCTTGGCCTGGCCGGTTCCTTTGCCGTGCGAGGGGCAAAAAGAAAACCGGGCGCAAGAATCTTGGGCCCGGTGCGCGATTCTAGACCGATGGTCCGGTGGCCGATGCATATGGCACCCATATGCCCCCACGTATGGCGCGGTCGGTGCGCGGGCGCTTCCTACAATCCCGTGATGCCCCTGGACACCCCACCGAACGCCTCGCCGCTGGTCGCCGGCCTCAACCCCGAGCAGGCCGCCGCCGTCACCCTGCCCGCCGAACACGCGCTCATCCTCGCGGGCGCCGGTTCGGGCAAGACGCGCGTGCTCACCACGCGCATCGCCTGGCTGCTGCAGACCGGCCAGATCGGCCCGGGCGGCGTGCTGGCCGTGACCTTCACCAACAAGGCCGCCAAGGAGATGGTGACGCGCCTGTCGGCGCTGCTGCCCGTGAACGTGCGCGGCATGTGGATCGGCACCTTCCACGGCCTGTGCAACCGCCTGCTGCGCGCGCACCACCAGCTCGCGGGCCTGCCCGCCACCTTCCAGATCCTGGACACGCAGGACCAGCTCTCGGCCATCAAGCGCCTGTGCAAGCAGTTCAACGTGGACGACGAGCGCTTTCCGCCCAAGCAGTTGCAGTACTTCATCGCCGGCTGCAAGGAAGACGGCATGCGCCCGCGCGACGTGCCTGCGCGCGACGAGGACACGCGAAAGAAGATCGAGCTGTACGCGCTGTACGAAGAGCAGTGCCAGCGCGAGGGCGTGGTCGATTTCGGCGAGCTGATGCTGCGCAGCTACGAGCTGCTGCGCGACCAGGACGCCATCCGCGCGCACTACCAGCGGCGCTTTCGCCACATCCTGATCGACGAGTTCCAGGACACCAACAAGCTGCAGTACGCCTGGATCAAGCTGTTCTCGCCGCCGCCCATGGAAGGCCTGGACGCGGCGGTGGGCAATGCGGTGTTCGCGGTGGGCGACGACGACCAGAGCATCTACGCCTTTCGCGGCGCGCGTGTGGGCAATATGGCGGACTTCGTGCGCGAGTTTCGCGTGCAGCACCAGATCAAGCTGGAGCAGAACTACCGCAGCGTGAGCAACATCCTCGACGCGGCGAACCACCTCATCGGCCACAACCAGCGCCGCCTGGGCAAGAACCTGCGCACCGAGGCGGGCGCGGGCGAGCTGGTGCGCATCAACGAGTCGGTGAGCGACTTCGCCGAGGCGCAGTGGATCGTGGACGAGATCAAGGCGCTGGTGCGGGAAGAGGTTCCCCGCAGCGAGATCGCCATCCTCTACCGCAGCAACGCGCAAAGCCGCGTGGTGGAGACCGCACTGTTCAACGCCGGCCTGCCTTACCGCGTGTACGGTGGCCTACGCTTCTTCGAACGCGCCGAGGTCAAGCACGCCCTGGCCTATCTGCGCCTGATCGAGAACCCGCGCGACGACACCAGCTTTCTGCGCGTGCTGAACTTCCCGCCGCGTGGCATCGGCGCGCGCAGCGTGGAGCAGTTGCAGGACGTGGCGCGTGCGGCCGGCTGTTCGCTGCACGACGCGGTGAGCGCGGTCACGGGCCGCGCGGGCACGGCCATCGCCGGCTTCGTCGCCAAGGTCGACGTGATGCGCGAGCGCAGCGAGGGCAGCAACCTCAAGGACATCGTCGAACTGGTGCTGGAGCACAGCGGCCTGGTGGAGCACTACCGCCAGGAACGAGAGGGCCAGGAGCGGGTGGAGAACCTGGAGGAACTGGTCAACGCGGCCGAGAGCTTCGTCATGCAGGAAGGCTTCGGCCGCGAGGCGGTGGCGCTGACGCAGAGCCCGGCCAGCCAGGGGCTGGACCTGAACGCGCCGGTGCTCGACGAGCCGCTCGCGCCCGACGCCGACACCGGCGAGACCCTGAGCCCGCTCGCGGCCTTTCTCTCGCACGCGGCGCTCGAGTCGGGCGACAACCAGGCCCAGGCCGGGCAGGACGCGGTGCAGCTCATGACCGTGCACGCGGCCAAGGGCCTGGAGTTCGACTGCGTGTTCATTGGCGGCCTGGAGGAGGGCCTGTTCCCGCACGAGAACGCCATGAGCGACCGCGACGGCCTGGAGGAAGAGCGCCGCCTGATGTACGTGGCGATCACGCGCGCCCGCAAGCGCCTGTACCTGAGCCATTCGCAGACGCGCCTGCTGCACGGCCAGACGCGCTACAACCTCAAGAGCCGCTTCTTCGACGAGCTGCCCGAGCACTGCCTGAAGTGGCTCACGCCGCCGCAGGCCTCGGGCTGGGGTGGCATGGGCAGCGCCGGCTGGGGCGGGCACCGCGCGATGGGCGCGCCGGTGCCGCAACCCGCGTGGTCGCCGGCCTGGAAGGCCGCCAGCGCGCCGGCACCCGAGCCCGACCGTGGTACGCCCATCAAGAGCGGCATGGCCGTGTTCCACAACAAGTTCGGCGAGGGCAAGGTGCTGGCCGTGGAGGGCGCGGGCGACGACGCGCGCGCGCAGGTGAGCTTCTCGCGCCACGGCACCAAATGGCTCGCACTCAGCGTGGCCAAGCTCACCCCCATCGAGTGAAAAGAAAAAGGCCCCGCGGCGCGCGCCGCGGGGCCTGCAGGGTGCGATGGCGAGCGGCTTCAGGTGCCGATCACCCCGCCATCGTTCTTGGTGATCACGACCGTGGCCGAGCGGGGGCGTTGGCCCGCGCCGTAGCCCGCGTTGCCGGGCCAGCGGCTCTCGTATTTCGCCGGGTCGCCGAGGTCGGCCATCTTCGTGTTTTCGCCCGCATGCTGGATGTTCACGAAGATCGCGCGGCCATCGGGCGTCTCGGTGATGCCGGTGATCTCGGCGCCTCGGGGGCCGACCAGGAAGCGGCGCAGCGTGGCCGGTGTCTGCGGCTTGCCGGCGTGCGTGGTCACTTCCCGGGTGCCGGATTTCACCGTGCGCGCGCCGCCATCGCCCACCTGGCCGGGCAGGGCGGCCAGCAGCATGCAGTTGGTCTTGTCGGTGTAGGCGCCGTCGTCGGTCTGGATCCAGCAGATGCCGGTGGCGGGGCTGAACACCAGGCCGTCGGGCGAGGACAGGTCGTTTTCGTCGCTCAGGTTGGAGAGGTTGATGCTGGCCTTGTCGGCGTCGGCTTCGGACGCGAAGAGGTAGATGTCCCAGCGGAACTTCGCCTCGGCGGGCGTGGCCTCGGCCAGGCGCACGATGTGGCCGTGCACGTTGCCCTTCTGCTCCTTGCCGGCCTTCATGTCGCTGTAGGCGCGCGGGTTGGCGGCGTCCACCGTGGCCTCGGTGCGCGCGCTGTTGTTGGTGAGCGTGATGTAGACCTCGCCGTTCTTCGGGTTCACGCCGGTCCACTCGGGGCGGTCCATCTTGGTGGCGCCCGCCGCGTCGGCGGCCAGGCGGGTGAACACGCAGACGTCGGCCTGGGTCTTGAAGTCGAAGCCCTTGAAGCCGCTGATGGCGGGGTTCTTGGGCGAGAGCTCCAGCCACTCGCCGCTGCCGTCGGCATTGAAGCGCGCCACGTACAGCGCGCCGGCGTCCAGGTACTTGTCGCCCGCGGCCAGGCGGTTGCGCGGGTGGGCGTCGGCCGGGTCCCACTTCTCGGCGGAGACGAACTTGTAGATGTACTCGCCGCGCGCGTCGCAGCCCATGTAGGCCACCACCGGCTGGCCTTGCACCGGCTTGGCGAAGCTCACGTTCTCGTGCGCGAAGCGGCCCAGCGCGGTGCGCTTGGTCAGCAGGGTGTTGGGGTTGTAGGGGTCGAGCTCGACCACGTAGCCGAAGGTGTGGAACTCGTTGCGGTAGTCCTCGCGCGCGCTTGCGCCGGTGGCACCGGTGTTCCAGCGCAGGAAGCGGTCGTCGCTGCCGCCCGATTCCCAGCCGTGGCGGCTGGCCGCGCCCGCGTTGCGGCCGTAGCGCTTGAAGGCGGCGGTGATCTTCGGGTCGTTGCGGCGCGCGTCGTCCTGCGCGTCGCGGAAGAAGTAGCCGAACCAGTTCTCTTCGCCGGAGACCAGCGTGCCCCAGGGCGTCTTGCCGGTGCCGCAGTTGTTGACCGTGCCGCGCGCCTTGGTGCCATTGGGGCTGTACTTCGTGGCCAGGTGCGCGCTGCCGGCGGCGGGGCCGGTGAAGATGGCTTCGCTCAGCGTGGTGATGCGGCGGTTGTAGGGCGAGGCCGGCTGCGTGGCCCAGCGGCGGCCGTCGCGGCGCACCTCCACCACGGAGATGCCGTGGATCATCAGTTCCTTGTCGATCTCGGCCGCGGGGCGCGGCAGCGTGGCCGTGCCGCCGTTGGCGTGGATGAAGAAGGAGGAGAGCTTCTCGTCGGTGGTGGCCTCGTGGTTCATGGCCAGCAGGCCGCGCGAGGTGAAGCTGCCCGAGGGCTGGTTCTGCGCGTCCAGGCCGAACCACTCGATGCCGTCGTGGTGGTCACCGGCGCGTTTGCCCCACTGCTCGTCGGTGCCGTCGTTCTTGAAGGCGGGCACGTCGGCGCCCAGCGGGTCGCCACCGGCGTAGAGCACTTGCGCGGTGTAGCCCGGGGGCACCGCCAAGGCGTCGGCCGTGCTGCGCGCGACGGGCGTGAAGCCGAGCTGGTTGACGGGCTGGGGGCCCGCGGGCGAAGCCGGCGTGGCGCAACCGGCCAGCGCCGCGCTGCCCACCACGGCTGCGCCCGCGCCGCCGCGCAGCACGTGGCGCCGGCTCAGGCGCGTGGCCAGCACGCTGTCGAAGCTGGCGTTGTCGCTGCGGTTGGAGTCTTCGTCATTGAAAAGCTCGCCGGGTCGGCGCGCGTTCTGTTCGCTCATTCCTGTCCTCGTGGGGTGTTGTGTGTTGCACCCCCGATCGTTCACACCTGGCGTGACGATCGCGTGACAGTCATGTGGCGAACTCAGGCTTGCCGCTGGGCCCTGGACCTAGAACAGGCCCCTGTCGAATCGCGGAATCGCATCGACCATCGCATCGAGCCGCTGTGCGCGCGCGATGACGGCGTGCGCGATGGCGGTCACGGTGCCGCGCTCGGCGTCGGTGTAGGTCGGGTCCTGCGCCACCCCCAAGGCTTCCTTCTGCGCCAGTCGGCACAGCTGCCGGAGTTCCCGCGCGAAGAAGCGCCTGTCGATACCGCACCGCACGCAGTGGTCCGCCAGGGGGAACGGCGCCACGTCCTGGAAATGGAACGCATCGCCGAAGGCCATCGCGAATTCGTGGTCGATCTGGCCTGCGTCGAAGTGCAGGACGCTGACCAGGTCGTACAGCGGACACACGCTCAAGCCACCGGGCCCGGCTTGGAACGAGAGGTTCTTGCCATGCGCGTCGCTGTTGCCCAACAGCAGCGTGAGGATGGACCAGAAGCCCATGTGCCGCAGCCCGACCGCCGGGTGTTCGAGCCGGGGCCGCAGGGTGTGCAGGCGGGCAAAGCTCGCCCCGTCGCGGATATGGGCCACGTCCCGGCCGCTGCCGATGTTGCGTTCGTACTTCATGGACACGGGCAGGTCCAGCGCCTGGCAGCCGTCGATGACGTGCAGGCGGCGCACGCGCGGCAGTGCGCCATCGGCCACGCCGGGCACGGCCGTCCCGGTCAGTTCGGTGCGATCGAAGCGGCGGACACAGAGCACCGGATCGGGCACGCGAAGAATGTCCACTTGGGCCACCAGGGTCTGCCGATACGCGAGATGTCCCAAGCGGGCAGCCAATCGCATGCAGTAGTGCTCGTTGGCCACCATGTGCTTGAGATAGGCGCGGCGGGGCTCGGGCTTGAGGATGTGCGTCGACGACAGCGAGCCATCCACCAGGAAGAGGCGCTCGCCGGCTTTCTGCACCAGCAGCTTGTCCTGCTGGCCCGCCACCGACAGGCGCACCTTGCCGTCCCAGACGGTGAAGGGAACGCTGTCGCGGTTGGCGATGCGCTCGTGCAGTTCTTCCGCCGTGATTTCACGCGCGCTGGGGGGAATGTTGTCGGGTGTCTGTCCCGGCGGCAGGAAGCTCAGGGCGCCAGTGGTTTCGCGGCCCAGGTGGCGGATCAGGCCGAAGACGTTGCCTTTGGAGATGGCCTCCACGCGCGAGAGGTCATCGAGCGCATCGCCCTCGGGCAGCAGGTTTTCCAGGAAGCGGCGGATGGCGGCCGAGCTCGGTGGCGTGTGCAAGGGCAGATGGGGCGCCAGGGGGAAGCCGAGGCCGGAGGCTGCCCAGTCGGGCGCGTAGTTCAGGCTGAAGCTGCCTTCCAGCGGGTTCTGAACGAGTTCGCCCACGGGGGTGTTGCCCGCGAAAACATGCAGTGTGTAGTCGGCCTGGCGGTAGGCGAGCGCTTCACTCGTCCCGGTGGTCATGGGGCGTCTCCGTGGGGTGCGGGGCGTCCGCTGGCACCGCGCGCAGCGCCCGGGACGCCTGTGCGTGCGGCATCACGAGCAGGGCCAGGCCCATGGTGTCGAGCAGCTTGAGCAGCTTGTCGGTCGTCACCGGCTTGCCGTTTTCGAGCCGTGAGACGAGGTCGCTGGACACACCCGCCAGTTGGGCGGCGTCGTCGATGCGAAAGCCACCCTGGGCGCGAGCGTTGCGCACGATGAGGCCCAGCTCGGGCAGGCTTTGGGCCAGGGGCGACACATCGGGGTCAACAGAGGGCAGCTTTCTTGCCATAGTTCCGCCATACCGGAATTAATCGCACTCAAGGGGTAAGTGCACGATTTTTCCGGTGATAGCGAAATTATTGAGGAAAAGCTCCGATTGGGCAATATAGTTCCGCTATTGCGTAACTATTTCAGGCTGGACTGGGCCAAGGTCCGTTGCAGCAAGGGCAGGCCCATGCGGATCGGCTCGCCGGGCACGGCGCCCGGCGCCAGTGCGAAGCCCGGCGGCGCCAGCACGATGACGGTGGAGCCGTGTTCGAAGTGGCCCATTTCCTGCCCGCGCGCGTAGGCCGCGTCGCAGGGCAGTTCGTCGGGGCCGCGGTAGCGCGTGTTCAGCGCCAGGGGCAGCGCGCGCAGGCGCAGGCTGGCCACCAGGATGGCGGCCACCGGCACCAGCACCAGCGGCGTGCCGTCGTCCAGCCGCGTGAACAGCGCGGCGCGTTCGTTGCGGCAGAACAGGCGTTCCACGCGCTTCAAGGCGATGGGGTTCACGTTCCAGGTGTCGCCGCTGAAGTGCGTCACGTGCTCGAGCCGCAGCGCCTCGGGTGCGTGGAAGCGGTGGTACATGGCCGAGGTCAGGCGCAGTGTCACGAACTGGCCGCCGCGCAGGGTGTCGATGGCGGCCTGGCTGCGGGGCGAGGTGCCGAGCAGCTCGGTGAGCGCGTACGGAAAGCCCTTGGCCTGGAACACCTGGGCCTGCGGGTCGTCGCCGATGCGCCCGCTCGCGCCGACGATGGCGTCGCAGGGGCTCACCAGCACCGCGGGGTTGGCGTCGATCGGCCGCGCGCCCTCGCGCAGCTCGCGCGTGAAGCAGTCGTGCAGGCTGTCGAAGCGCTGCTGCTTCGCGTCGCTCAGGTCCAGGTCGGTGAAGGCCTTCCATACGGCCATGGAGGCGTCGCGCACCAGCGGCTGGCGGATGCCGCTGAACCAGCCCATGAAGCGCGTGAGTGCCAGGCGCGGCACGCGGTTGGTGAGCAAGAAGTTCAGGTCCTCGCTGAGCGCCAGGCGGCGCAACTGGCGTTGCACGAAGCCGTGATCGTTCTGTCGCAATGTTTTCATCGTTGGGTCATCCGGGGGCCATACAAGTGCGGGAACACCACGACGCCCCGAACGCCATGTCCCTTCTGCCTTACGCCCTGCCGGCCGGTTCGCTCCTGCTGGCCTTGCCTTACCTTAAGCAGCGCCTGGAACTGTCGCGCGCCAAGCACCGCTCGCTCGCGGGGCACTCGCGCATGGCCAAGCGCCTGGCGGGCTGGCTGCCGGGCTACGCCTTCGACGAATCGAACTTCTTCAAAGCCGACGGCGCCGACGAAGCGCTGGCCGCGCAGCGCCGCGCGGCCTTTGAGGCGCTGTGCGCGGGTTATGCCGAGCGCTACGCGAAGTCCCTCGCGCTGACCGCCGAGGCGCGTGAGGGCCTGGCCGACCTGCAGCTCACCGGCGCCTACCGCGTGCCCTTTCCCTTCAGCCCCTACCTGCGCGAGCGGCTGAAGGTCGGCGCCTTCGTGCGCTCGGCCGGCGGCGTGGAAGTGGAGGACCTCGACGGCAACCGCTTCCTCGACCTCACCGGCTCCTACGGCGTCAACGTCTTCGGCGTGGACTTCTACAAGGCCTGCATGGAAGAGGGCGCGGCCATCGGCCTCGAACTCGGCCCCGTGCTGGGCGCCTACCACCCGGTGGTGGCCAGCAACATCGCGCGCCTGAAGGCCATCTCCGGCCAGGACCAGGTGTCGTTCCACATGAGCGGCACCGAGGCCGTGATGCAGGCCGTGCGCCTGGCGCGCTACCACACGCGCAAGAAGAACCTGGTGCGTTTCTGCGGCGCGTACCACGGCTGGTGGGAGGACGTGCAGCCCGGCCCCGGCAATCCCATGCCGCCGCGCGAGACCTACACGCTCAAGGACATGGACGACCGGAGCCTGCAGGTGCTGCGCACGCGCCGCGACATCGCCTGCGTGCTCATCAACCCCCTGCAGGCCCTGCACCCCAACCGCAACGCGCCGGGCGACTCCACGCTCATGAACGGCCTGCGCAGCGCCGGTTACGACCGCGCGGCCTACACGCAGTGGCTCAAGCGCTTGCGTGAGGTCTGCACCGAACGCGGCATCGTGCTGATCTTCGACGAGGTCTTCCTGGGCTTTCGCCTCGCGCCTGGTGGCGCGCAGGAATACTTCGGCGTGAAGGCCGACATGGTGACCTACGGCAAGTCGGTGGCCGGTGGCTACCCGGTGGGCGTGGTGTGTGGGCGCGCCGATCTGATGAAGCGCTTCCGCGTCGACCGCCCCGCCGACCTGTGCTTCGCGCGTGGCACCTTCAACTCGCACCCGCACGTGATGGGCGGCATGCACGTCTTCTTCAAGCGCCTGGACACGCCCGAGGTGCAGGCCCTGTACGCGGGCAGCGACGAGCGCTGGAACGCGCGCCGCGAGCGCTTCAACGCCGCCATGGCCGAGGCCGGCCTGCCGGTGCGCGCGGAGAACCTGCACAGCGTGTGGACGCTGGGCTACACGCAACCGGGGCGGTATCACTGGATGTTCCAGTACTACCTGCGCTGGCATGGCCTGGCCTTGAGCTGGGTGGGCACGGGTCGTTTCATCTTCGCGCTGAATTTCGACGATGCCGCGTTCGATGAGGTGGTGCAGCGCTGCGTGGCGGCCGGTAAGGACATGCAGGCGGCTGGCTGGTGGACGCTTCCCGAAGGCGTGGACGCCAAGTTCATCGGCAAGCAGTTGCGCAAGGAGACCTTGTCGGCGTTCTTCGGGAGGCACTGAGTGGTTCTCCGGCTGCTGGCTTGATATTCCAGCGGCTTTCTCCGGGTGGCCCGGTCGGCGGCGCTCGGGTGTCCGGCTCCGCGACTGTCCCCCGGAGCGGATCGCTGGCGCGCTCCGCTCCTCCTCCTTTATGTCGCTGCGCCGGACACCCGATCACCGCCGACCTCGTTGGCACTCGGTCGGTTGGTGCGCCACCGCTTCTTCAGCTCGGAGACGCTGGGTGCCCTGCGCAGCGAAATAAAGGAGGAGGACCGGGCGCAGCCCGGTCCGGGGGACATTCGCGGAGCAGGGCACCCAGTGGCTCCGAGCTTCGCGAGGTGTCGGCACGAAACGCACCGAACACCCAATCCAATCAGCGGTGACCCACCCCAGGATCGATGAGCTGACCGCGCAGCAGGAACAGCGGCGCCTTGTGGTACAGCTTGATGTCGTGGAACGGGTCGGTCAGGATCTTCGTCGCCCACACCAGCCCTGTCTGGATGTCCTGCAGGAAGAACAGGTGGATGGTGCGGAACAGCAGCCCGCCGATGCCCAGCCCCAGCCACAGCGTGCCCACGTGGCGGATATAGCCCCAGTTGTCGTGGTGCGGCTCGAACAGCCCCAGCACCGCGGGATCGATCCACACCAGCACCGGCGCCAGCGCCCACAGGCTCATCAGCACCACCTTGCGGCGCAGGTTGTAGCCTACCTTGATCTCTTCCTTGTACTCATGCGTCGCCTGGTTCACGTGGTCGTAACCCTTCGGCTCGAAGAAGAAGTGCCCCGCCTGACGCGAGGTCATCGACACCAGCCACGCGATCAGCGCCGAAATGATCGGATCGAACCACAGCATCACGTAGGCGATCACGAAACTGATCGCGCTGATCAGGTGCAGCGTCTGGTTGATGCGGCTGTGGTGGTAGTAGCGGTGGTCGTCCCAGCGCTGGATCTCCAGGGTCTTGAAGAAATCGTTCAAGGCGGTCTCCGTCGACAGAGTGAGGAAAGATGGATGGAAGCGGCTCGCATGGTCCTGCGATCGCGTGACATCGCGGTGACACCGCGGCGGCGTCACCGCGCGGGCACACGTCCGTCACGCGCCTGTCGCTTTGTCATCAATCTGCCGCGAAGCCGTCCCACCATGCCCCCATGTCCGACACGAGCGCCGAAACGATCCTGGTGGAGGCCTTTCCGGCCGCCCGCCCATCCCTGCGGCTCGCCGTGGTGACGGAAACCTGGCCGCCCGAGATCAACGGCGTGTCGCTCACGCTCTCGCGCCTGGTGCAGGGCCTGCGCGCGCGCAACCACGAAGTGCAGCTCATCCGCCCGCGCCAGACGCGCGAGGACGCGGCTCGACAGGACCCGGGCTTTCATGAACTGCTCATGCGCGGCATGCCCATCCCGCGCTACCCCGAGCTCAAGCTCGGCCTGCCCAGCAAGGGCGCGCTGGTGCGCTCATGGACGCTGCGCCGGCCGGATCTGGTGCACATCGCCACCGAGGGTCCGCTGGGCTGGTCGGCCCTGCAGGCCGCGCGCCGCCTGCGCCTGCCCGTCACGTCCGACTTCCGCACCAACTTCCACGCCTACAGCCAGCACTACGGCGTGGGCTGGCTCAAGACGCCCATCGTGGCCTACCTGCGCAAGTTCCACAACCTCACGCGCTGCACCATGGTGCCCACGCAGACCCTGCGCGCGGAACTGCAGGCCATCGGTTTCCGCAACGTGAGCGTGGTGGCGCGCGGCGTGGACACGCAGCGCTTCAACCCCGCGCGGCGCAGCGCCGAACTGCGCCAGAGTTGGGGCGCGAGCGACAGCACGCTGGTGATGGTGGCCGTGGGCCGCCTGGCGCTGGAGAAGAACCTGGGCGTCGTGCTGCAGGCCTTTGAAGCCATGCGCGCGCAGAACCCGGATGTGAAGCTGGTTTTCGTGGGCGACGGGCCGCAGCGCGGTGCCTTGCAGCAGCGTTGCCCCGAGGCGATCTTCGCCGGCATGCGCCGCGACGAGGACCTGGCCGCGCACTACGCCAGCGCCGACCTGTTCGCCTTCGCCAGCCTCACCGAAACCTTCGGCAACGTCACCATCGAGGCCCTGGCCAGCGGCCTGCCGGTGCTGGCCTTCGACACCGCGGCCGCGGGCGACTGGGTGCGCAGCGGCCACAACGGCTGGCTGCTGCCGGTGGACGACGAGCC
>NZ_DATIGV010000163.1:0-27922 GCF_035481345.1 Hydrogenophaga sp.
CGCCTGGCCCGCCGTGGCCGCCGACATGGCGCTCAAGGTCGAGATCCCGCGGCTCACCGTCGCGGAGTACCACCGCCCCTACGTGGCCATCTGGATCGAGAAGCCCGACCAGTCCTTCGTGAGCAACCTCGCGGTCTGGTACGACATCAAGCTGCGCAACAACGAAGGCACCAAGTGGCTCAAGGACATGCGGGCCTGGTGGCGCAAGAGCGGGCGTGAACTCACGATGCCCGTGGACGGCCTGAGCGGCGCCACGCGCGCGCCCGGCGAGCACAGCGTTCAGTTCAACGGCGCCGCCCTGGGCCAACTGGCCCCCGGTGAGTACGCCGTGGTGCTGGAGGCCGCGCGCGAGGTGGGCGGACGTGAGCTCGTGAAGGTCCCCTTCGTGTGGCCGCCCAAGGGCGCCACCACCACGCAGGCCAGCGGCCAGCACGAACTCGGCGCCGTCAGCGTCACCGTCAAACCCTGAACCCCCGATCCACCAAACCCCAGACCCGACCGGAGACCCAACATGAAGCACGTGTCCCTTCGCGCCCGCGCGCTGGCCCTGGCCGCCGCCGCCACCCTGGCCCTGCCGTTCGCCGCGCACGCGCACCGCGCCTGGCTGCTGCCCTCGGGCACCATCTACTCGGGCCAGCAGCCCTGGGTGAGCGTGGACGCCGCCATCTCCAACGACATCTTCTATTACGAGCACAACGCCGCCGGCCTGGACAACCTGGTCGTCATCGGCCCCAACGGCCAGCCCCTGCAGGCCGAGAACCAGGCCAAGGGCCGCTACCGCAGCATGTTCGACGTGAAGCTGGAACAGCAGGGCACCTACCGCATCGCGCTCGTCAACGACGGCATGATCGCCAGCTTCAAGGTCGGCAACGAGACCAAGCGCCTGCGCGGCAGCGCCGAGTCGCTGGCCAAGGAGATCCCCGCCGACGCGACGGACCTGCGCGTGAGCCAGAACAGCAGCCGGGTGGAAACCTTCGTCACCCGCGGCAAGCCCAGCACCGACGCGCTCAAGCCCACGGGCAAGGGCATCGAGCTGGTGGCCGTGACGCACCCGAACGACCTGGTGGAGGGCGACACGGCGACCTTCCGCTTCCTCGACAACGGCCAGCCGGCCGCGGGCTACTCGGCCACGGTCATCCTGGACGGCCTGCGCTACCGCAGCGAACTCGGCGAGATCCGCCTGGACACCGACGCCAATGGCGAGATCAAGGTGAAGTGGCCCGCCGCCGGCATGTACTGGGTGAACGTGGCGCCCCCGCGCCCGCCGCGCATGGAAGGCGCGCCCCCGGCCGCGCCCACGGGCCCGGCGGGCACGCTGGCCGAGCCCGTGCGCCGCTCGAACTACAGCCTCACGCTGGAAGTGCTGCCGAAGTAAGCCCACCCCCGCCGCGCTTCGCGCGAGCCCCTCAAGGGGGCGGCAGCGGCGGACCGGCGAAGCCGGTTCCGCGCTGCCCCCGGTGGCGTGGCCTCAGGCGCGGCGGATCGAGTGATGCGTGACGTGGAATTTTCATGACCCGCGTGCTGGTGCCCGACCACATCGAAGGCGCCGCGCCCCTGCTGGGCGCGCGCGTGCAGCGCCTGCGCGGCCAGAGCATGGGCACCACCTGGCAGGTGCTGTGGGCCGACCGCGACGCGGCGCGCCATGACGCGGTGCGCGAGACGATCGAGGCCGAACTGGACCTCGTGGTCGCGCAGATGAGCACCTGGTTGCACACGTCCGACATGGAGCGCTTCAACGCCGCGCCGGCCGGTGCGCGCATCGCGCTGCCCGAGGCCTTCGCCGAGGTGCTCGACGCCGCGCTGTGGCTGGCCGAGGCCTCGTCGGGCGCCTTCAACCCGGCGGCCGGAGCATTGGTGAACCTCTGGGGCTTCGGTCCCGCGCCGCGCTACACCGACCCGGGTTTCGCGCCGCCCGGCGCCGAGGCCGTGCACGCCGCGCTGGCCGGCACCGACTGGCGCGCGTTGCGCTTCGACGCCGCCACGCGCGAGGCCACGCAACCCGGTGGCCTGCGGCTCGACTTCTCCGCCATCGCCAAGGGCCACGCGGTGGACCGCGTGGCGCGGCGCCTGGGCGAACTCGGCATCGCGCACGCGCTGGTGGAGGTGGGTGGCGAATTGCGTGGCCAGGGCCTGCGGCCCGACGGCATGCCCTGGTGGGTGGATCTGGAAACACCGCCCGTGGCCGCAGGCCACGCCGTGCCGCGCGCCACGCGCGTGGCGCTGCACGGGCTGTCCGTGGCCACCTCCGGCGACTACCGCCGCGCCTACCTGCACGGTGGCCAGCGCCTGCCCCACAGCATCGACCCGCGCACCGGCCAACCCGTGGCGCACGGCCTGGCCTCGGTGAGCGTGCTGCACGCCGAGTGCCTCTGGGCCGACGCCTGGTCCACCGCGCTCACCGTGGCGGGCCGGGAGGAGGGTGTGGCCTTGGCCGAAGCGCACGGCATCGCGGCCTTGTTCGTGCAACGCGAGGCCGACGGCTGCCTCACCGAGACCCTCACGAGCGCGATGGAGCGCCTGGCCGGATGAGCGCCGCACGGCCGCCCGAAGGCGCTCGCACCGCAGCACGTTGCGCGAAGCTTGTCCCATGATGGGCCCGGAAAAGATCGCCTACGCCCTGGCCGTTCTGGTCGCCTATGCCCTGATGTGCGCGGCCTTCGCCTGGCAGCACCGCCGGCGCCAGGCCGAGGCTCGGCGCCGCGTGGCCGCGCTGCTGCCCGCCACGCCCGGCGTGCCCGCCTGGTGGGTGACCTACGCCAGCCAGACCGGCCAGGCCGAGGCGCTGGCCCTGCAGACCGCGCAGGCCCTGCACACGGCCGGCGTGCCCGTGCGCCTGGCGCCGCTCGGCCAACTGAGCCTGGCCGACCTGCAGCGGGCCGATCGCCTGCTGTGCGTGGCCAGCACCTATGGCGAGGGCGATCCGCCCGACAGCGCCGCCGCCTTCGCGCGCCAGGTCATGGCCTCGGCCGAGGTGAGCCTGTCGCACCTGCACGTGGGCCTGCTCGCGCTGGGCGACAAGACCTACGCGCACTTCTGCGGCTTCGGCCGCGCGTTGGACGGCTGGCTCACGGCGCGCGGCGCGCAGCCGCTGTTCGAGCGCATCG
Source organism: Hydrogenophaga sp. (assembly GCF_035481345.1). GTDB lineage: Bacteria > Pseudomonadota > Gammaproteobacteria > Burkholderiales > Burkholderiaceae_C > Hydrogenophaga. Next base: position 3,105 of record NZ_DATIGV010000163.1, read on the forward strand.
ACGTCGACAAGAGCGACCCCGAGGCGCTGCGCCGCTGGCGCCAGCACCTGGCGCACCTGGCCGGCACCAGCGACTTGCCCGACTGGGAAGCGCCTGCCCTGCAGCCGTGGCGCCTGCGCGCGCGCCGCCACCTCAACCCCGGCAGCGCGGGTGAGCCGGTGCACCACCTGGAACTGGTGCCGGCGGCCGGCAGCTTGCCCGATTGGCAGGCCGGCGACCTGGTGCAGGTGGAGGTGCCCGATGCGCCCGGTGAGCCGCGGGACTACTCCATCGCCTCGGTGCCCGCCGACGGTGCCGTGCACCTGCTGGTGCGCCGTTCACGGCGGGCCGATGGCCGCGCCGGCGTCGCCTCGGGCTGGCTCACCGACGGCGCGCCGCTCGATGCGACGCTGATGCTGCGCGTGCGCGCGCACGGCGGATTCCGCATCGGCGGCAACGCCGGGCGCCCGCTGATCCTCATTGGCAACGGCACTGGCCTGGCGGGTCTGCGCGGACACATGCGCGGGCGCTTGGCCGAGGCCGGCCACCTGCCCGATGCCGCGAGCGTGCCGCGCCCCGATGGCGTGGCGCCGATGTGGCTGCTGTTCGGCGAGCGCCAGTCGGCCTGCGACGCGCACCACCGCGAAGAGATCGAGGCTTGGGCGCACCAGGGCTGGCTCAGCCGCGTGGACTGGGCCTTCTCGCGCGACCAGGCCGAGCGCCGCTACGTGCAGCACGCGCTGGCCGATGCGGCCGATGCCGTGCGCCAGTGGCTGGGGCAGGGCGCCGCCATCTACGTGTGCGGCAGCCTGGAAGGCATGGCCGGCGAGGTCGACCGCACGCTGCGCGAGACCCTCGGCGATGAGGCGCTGCAGGCACTGGCGGCCGAGGGCCGCTACCGGCGCGACGTGTACTGATGAGGGCCTTCGCACGGCCCGCGATCCCCGGGTAGCATGCGGCGCTTTCCCCCACACGGAAGGCAAGCACATGGCGACAGGCAAAGTGGCGGTGGTCACCGCGGGTGGCAGTGGCATGGGCGCGGCGGTGGCGCGGCGGCTGGCGGCCGAGGGGTTTCAGGTCGGCGTGCTGTCCACATCGGGCAAAGGTGAAGCGCTGGCCGAGCAACTGGGCGGCGTGGGCGTCACGGGGTCCAACCAATCCACCGACGACCTGGCCCGGCTGGTCGATCGGGTGATGGCGCGCTGGGGCCGCATCGACGTGCTGGTCAACAGCGCGGGCCACGGGCCGCGCGGGCCCATCCTGGAGATCAGCGACGAGGACTGGCACCGGGGCATGGACACCTACCTGATGAACGTGATCCGCCCCACGCGGCTGGTGACGCCGCACATGCAGCGGCAAAAGGCCGGGGCCATCATCAACATCTCCACCGCCTGGGCCTTCGAGCCGAGCGCGATGTTCCCGACCTCGGCGGTGTTTCGAGCGGGCCTGGCCTCCTTCACCAAGGTCTTCGCGGACACCTACGCGGCGGACAACCTGCGCATGAACAACGTATTGCCGGGCTGGATCGACAGCCTGCCGGCCACCGAAGCGCGGCGCGAAAGCGTGCCCATGCGGCGCTACGGCACCAGCGAGGAGATCGCGGCCACGGTGGCGTTTCTGGCGTCGGACGGCGCGGCGTACATCACGGGGCAGAACCTGCGGGTGGATGGCGGCCTGACGCGCTCGGTGTGAAACAAAAAAGCCGCGCATCGCGCGGCTTTTCTTGGGGAACGCCTTGGCTTACTTGTAGCCGACGCGGTCCAGCATCTGCTGCACCTTGGTCAGGTTCTTGGCCACGGCCGCCAGCGGCACGGTTTCCAGCTTGAAGTCCTCGCCGCCCATGGCCTTGAGGGCCGGGTTGTCCAGCTTCACGCCCTTGGCGGCGGCGAATTCGTTGTTGCCGTCGGCGAAGTACTGCTGCGCCGCCGGGCTGGCCAGGTACTCCATGAAGGCCACGGCGTTGTCGCGGTTCTTGGCGTGTTTGGCCACGGCCGCACCGGCGATGTTCACGTGCGTGCCCGAGGTGCCCTGGTTCGGGAACACCACGCGCACCTTCTCGGCCACGGCCTTGTCCTCGGGCTTGTCCGACTTGAGGATGCGGGCCATGTAGTAGCTGTTGGCGATCGCCACGCCGCACTCGCCCGAGGCCACGGCACGGATCTGGTCGGTGTCGCCGCCCTTGGGCGCGCGCGCCTGGTTGGCCACCAGGCCCTTGAGCCACTCCTCACCCTTCTGGTCACCCAGGCGTTCCACCACGGTGGCGAACAGCGACATGTTGTAGGGATGCGAGCCGGTGCGCGTGCACAGCAGGCCCTTGAGCTTGGGATCGGCCAACTGCTCGTAGGTGGCCACGTCCTCGGCCTTCACGCGGGCCGGGTCGAACACGACCACGCGCGCGCGGGTCGAGAAGCCGGTCCAGGTCACGCCGTCGGCCGTGGGCGCGGCGCGCAAGGTGGCGGGAATGGCATCGTCCAGCTTCTTCGACTTGATGGGCTGGAACAGGCCCTGCGCGTCGGCGGCGGCCATGCGCGCCGCGTCCACCATCAGCACGATGTCGGCCGGGGAGGCCGCACCCTCGGCGCGAAGGCGCGAGATGATGCCCGCGTCGTCCGCTTCCACGCGGTTGATCTTGATGCCCGTGGCCTGGGTGAAGCCGTTGTACAGCGCCTCATCCGTCTGGTAATGGCGGGCCGAATAGATGTTGAGCACCTTGTCCTGCGCTTGCGCGGCGCTGAAACTCAACGTGGCGGCGGCCGCCAGGGCCGTGACGATGTAACGGGTGGTTTGCATGGTGGTCTCTCGTTTCGGGAAGAGCTTGGCCGCCCCGGGGGTTTGGGACAATCCCGCACCCGCTGGACGACGGCGGTGGATGCTAACAGAGACGAGAATGATTCTTAAGCAAATTGATTGGTTCCCGGGCCGCCGGGCGTGGCTTGGCGCGCTGATCCTGGCGCTCTCGGGCTGTGCCCTCACGCCCCCGCCACCGCCCGAGACGGCGCCGCCCGTGGTGGCGACGCCGCCCACGCCGCCCGTGACCCTGACGCGGGCGCCGCGCCTGGGCCTGGCACTGGGCGGCGGCGCGGCGCGCGGGTTCGCGCACATCGGCGTGATCCAGGAACTGGAGCGCGTGGGCATCCGTCCCGACCTGCTCGCCGGCACCTCGGTCGGCAGCATGGTCGCCAGCTTCTACGGCAGCGGCATGCCGGGCAAGGAGCTGGAGCGCCTGGCCATGGGCATGCACGAGGCCGAGATCGCCGACTGGTCCCTGCCGATCCTGGGGCGCGGCCTGCTGCGCGGCGAGGCGCTCACGCGCTATGTGCGTCGCGCCATCGACGGCAAGCTGCTGGAGGACATGGTGCTGCCCGTGGGCGTGCTCGCCACCGACCTGCGCACCGGACGCGCCGTGCTGTTCCGTCGGGGCGACGCGGCGCTCGCGGTGCGCGCCTCCAGCGCCGTGCCCGGCGTGTTCTCGCCGGTGAAGATCGGCGACGCCGAGTACGTCGATGGTGGCCTGACCGCACCGGTGCCGGTGCGTCAGGCGCGCGAGATGGGCGCGGAGATCGTGCTCGCGGTGGACATCTCCAGCGTGCCCGAGACCAACAGCGCCAGCGGCAACCTCGAGCTGCTGCTGCAGACCTTCGCGATCATGGGCCAGAGCATCAACCGGCACGAACTGGCCGAGGCCGACCTCGTGGTGCGGCCGGTGCTCAATGGCATGAGCGGCGCGGACTTCTCCACGCGCGAGCGCGCCATCGAGGCCGGGCGCCAGGCCATGCGCGCGGCGCTGCCGCGCCTCAATGCCTTGCTGGCGATGCGGCGCTCGCTGTAGCGCTGTCGGATGCGGTCGCGCGGCGCTCGCTGCGTATCGACAGCCACGCGAACAGCAGGCCCACGGCCGCGCCGGCCAGCACGTCGATGAACACGTGCTGGCGGATCGCCATGGTGGACCACACGATGGCCACGCACTGCAAGGCGCTGGCCCAGCGCGTCCAGCGCGGCGCGCCCAGGGCCTGCAGGCGCCAGTGCAGCCAGCAGGCCGCGTGCACCGCCGCGGCCACGTGCAGCGAAGGGCAGGCGTTGCTGGAGGCGTCGATGCCCTTGAGGAAGGCCAGTTGCGGGTAGGCGGACCATTCGATGTCGAACACCGGCGTGCGCGTGGGCCAGAGCCAGAAGATGGCCAGGCTGAGCGCGCACATGAGCGCCACCCAGGCGCCATAACGCAGCAACGAACGAACGCCCGACACGAGGCCGGGCGCCACGGACACATAGACCCAGAGCCAGCCGTAGGCGTAGATCGCGGCGGGCGTGAACGGCACCCAGCGGTCGGGCGCCATCAGCGGCAGCTCGAACGCGTCACCGGACGGGTTCTTCAGCACCCAGAAGTAGGCGTGGAAGAACAGCACCATGAAGGCGGTGGTGCCCACGGCCTTGAGCGGCCACAGGGCGAAAAAACAATCGACGACCCTGCGTGTCCAGGCCGAAGGAGAGGGAGGGGTCAAGGCGGCGGCACTCCGTGGGCGGGGCGGGGCCACTGTACCCGAGGCGCATGACATCCCCCGCCGGGGCGGTACGCCCCAGGGCAGTCAGGGGCCCGCTCACTATAATTCCGCACTTTTTTCGGGCCCACATGAACGCCATCGAACTGATCCGCCGGTTTCTTGTCGATCGCCTGGGCGTGGCCGAGGCCGCCGTGGTGCCCGAGGCCGTGCTGGGTGAACTCGGCGTCGATTCGCTGATGCTCGCCGAACTGATGTTCGAGGCCGAAGACCGATTGGGCATTGAAATCTCGTCGGACCAGGTGCCACCGAAAACAGTGGCGGACATGGTGGCGGTCATCGACGCGCTCGCGGCGACCCGCACGGAGTGAGCATGTCGCGACACCGCGTCGCGATCACCGGCCTGGGACTCGTGAGCCCGTACGGCGGCGATCTCGAGGACTTCTTTCAACGGGTGTGGGCCGGCGAATCGGCCGTGCGCTGGCTGGTCACCGACGACGAGCCCCGCCCGCTGCGTCTGCCCTACGTGCGCTGCGCGGGCTTCGAGCCCGATCGCGAACTGGGCAAGCCCCTGGCGTCCATGATGGAGCGCTTTTCGCAACTGGGCATGGCCGCGGCCTTCAAGGCCTGGCACCACGCTGGCCTGGCGCTCAAGGCCGCCGACGACGGCAGCGACCGCGCTCGCTGGGGCTGCCTGTGGGGCACCGCGCTGGGTGGGCTCGCGGCGCACGAACGCGGCGCGCGGGAACTCTGGCTCAAGGGGCGCGAGCGCGTCTCGCCGCTGTCGGTGGTCATGGGCATGAACAACGCGGCCAACGCGCACATCTCCATCCAGCTCGGCCTGGGCGGCGTGAGCAGCAGCCACACGGCCGCCTGCGCATCCGCCGCGATGGCCATCGGCGAGGCGTTTCGCCGCGTGCGATCGGGCGAGGCCGAGGTGATGATCACCGGTGGCTCCGACGTGTGCCAGTCGGTCAGCGTGGTGAAGGCCTGGGAAGCCATGCGCGTGATGGCGCGCGGCGACGAGCACACCTCGCCCAGCGCCTGCCGGCCCTTCGCGTCCGACCGCACGGGTCTCGTGCTTGGCGAGGGCGGCGCGGCGCTGGTGCTAGAGAACTGGGACCGCGCCGTGGCGCGAGGCGCGCGCATCCACGGCGAGCTCATCGGCTTCGCCACCAATTGCGACCACACCCACCTGGCGCGGCCCGACCGCGCCGGCCAGGTGCGCGCGCTGCGCGCGGTGCTCGACGACGCGGGCATCGCAGCGCACGAGGTGCACTACGTCAACGCGCACGGAACCGCCACGCCCGAGGGCGATCCCATCGAAGTGCAGTCGCTGTGCGAGGTGTTCGGCGATCACGCCGCCCGTCTGCCCGTGAGTTCCACCAAATCGATGCACGGCCACCTGCTCGGCGCGGCGGGCGCCATCGAGGCCATCGTCACCGCCATGGCCCTGCGCGAACAGGCGGTGCCGCCCACGGCCCACCTGGCGGGCCGCCTCGACCCCGCCTGCGAGGGGGTGGACCATGTGCCGCAAGGACGGCGCGTGAACGGCCTGCGCGTGGCGCTGTCCAACTCCTTCGCTTTCGGTGGCAGCAACGCCGTGCTGGCGTTTGCGGCCCCCTCCCACTGAACCACCCCCTGGACCTGGAGTTCCGTCATGCAGGAAGACACCGTCAACGCCGAAGCCGTGGAGCAACTGGTGCCCGAACTCGTGCAGCTCATCATCGAGGCGCTCAACCTGGAACTGAGCGCGCAGGACGTGGACGCGGACGCGCCGCTGTACGGGGAGGGCATGGGCCTGGACTCGATCGACATGCTGGAGATCGCCCTCGTCATCTCCAAGCGCTACGGCTTCCAGATGCGCTCGGACAACGAGCACAACCAGACGATCTTCGCCAGCCCGCGTTCGCTGGCGGCCCACATCGCGCGCCACAGAACGCAATGAAATCCTTGCGCGCCGCGGCCTCCGCTCTGCTCCTGCTGGGCTGGATCGCGGCTTCGCACCTGGGCAGCACCGGCCGCGGGCCAGTGGACTTGCACGTCGCCGTGGCGGTGGCGCCGTTCCTCGCGGCCCTGGGCATCCTGTTCGCGCGTCTGGCGCGCCCCGCGCTCAAGCTGCTGGCCTGGCTGGCGGTGGGCGCGCTGCTGTGGGGCCTGTGGCCGCTGCTGCGCACGCAGGTGGCCCTGCTGTATTACCTGCAGCACCTGGGCATCCACTTGGCACTGGCGGCGCTGTTCGGCGCCAGCCTGACCGGTTCGGGGGACGCCCTGGTCACCCGGCTGGCGCGGTTCGTGAGCGAGGGCGAGCTGTCGCCGCGCCACGTGCGGTACACGCGCCAGGTCACCGCGGCCTGGGCCGCGTTCTTCGTGCTCAACGCCCTGGTGTCCACCGCCCTGTTCCTGTTCGCGCCGCGCGAGGTCTGGTCGTTGCACGCCAACGTGCTCACCGGGCCGCTGGTGGGCCTGGTGTTCCTGATCGAGGCGCTGTGCCGGCGCGCCGTGCTGCCGCCGCACGAACGCCCCAGCCTGTCGGCCGTGGTGCGCGCCTGGCGCGCCGTCGGCCAGCACCGTCCGGCGGATCCGCGGAGCCAGTCGTGAGCCGCTCCGCGCTGATCACCTCGCACGCGCTCGACGCCGTGTTCGCCTGGTGCCCCGACGGCCCGGTGCGCGTGGGCGAATTCCTCGCCGACGCCACGGCCTTCGCCGAGCGCCTGCCCGCCTCGGGCGATCTCGTCAACCTGTGCGAGGACCGGTATCGCTTCGCCGTGGGCTTCGCGGCGGGCCTGCTGCGCGGGCGTGTGAGCCTGCAACCCTCGTCGCTGGCGCCGCAGAGCCTGCGCCAGCTCGCGCAGGACCACCCAGGGGCGCTGTGCCTCACCGACGACGCCGTCGACACGCCGGACCCGACACAGGCGGCCGGGCTGCCCGCGCTGCGTGTGCCGGCGCGCCCGGGCGCGGGCCGTGCGCCGCTCGCCCAGATGCCCCTGATCGACGACGAGCGCCTGGCCGCCGTGCTGTTCACCTCGGGCTCCACCGGGCGTCCGCAGCCCCACCCCAAGCACTGGGGGCGCCTGGTGCGCAACGGCCGGGCCGAGGCCGCGGCGCTGGGGCTCGACCGCGAGCCGCACGTGCTGGTGGGCACCGTGCCCATCCAGCACAGCTACGGCTTCGAATCCACCTTCTTGCTGGCGCTGCACGGTGGCTGCAGCTTCTGGTCGGGCAAGCCCTTCTTTGCGCAGGACATCGACGACGCCCTGGCCGCCGTGCCGGGCCCGCGCCTGCTGGTGACCACGCCCTTTCACCTGGCCAACTGGCTGGCCGCCTCCACCGGTGCGGTGAAGCCGCAGCGCCTGCTGTCGGCCACCGCGCCGCTGGCCGAGGGCCTGGCGCAGCAGGCCGAGGCCGCCTGCGGGGCCGAGCTGCACGAGATCTACGGCTCCACCGAATCCTCGGCGCTGGCAAGCCGGCGCACGGTGCTGGGCCCCGCCTGGACATTGCTGCCCGGTGCGCGGCTCGGCTTCTCGGGCGACGTGGCCAGCGCCGACGGCGGGCACGTGGAAGGCACCGTGCCCCTGGCCGACCTGATCGAACCGCTGCCTGACGGCCGCTTCCTGCTGCACGGCCGGCACGCGGACCTCATCAACGTCGCGGGCAAGCGCAGCTCGCTGTCCTACCTCAACCGCCAGCTCGCCGGCCTGGATGGCGTGATCGACGCGGCCTTCTTCCTGCCAGACGATCCGGCGAGCGCGGGCGACGCAGCGGCCGTCACACGGCTCGTGGCCTTCGCCGTGGCCCCCGGGCGCGGCGCGGCCGAGCTGCTGGCCGAGCTGCGCGAGCGCGTGGACGCCATCTTCCTGCCCCGGCCCCTGGTGCTGCTGCCGGCGCTGCCGCGCAACGCCACCGGCAAGCTCACGCGCGACGCGCTGGCCGAGCTGTACCGCGGCGAGGTGTTGCATGAGCGCCGCCGGGCCGCTCCCGAGGCGCTCGGTCCCGCAGGGCCGGGCACGGAAGGCGGTCCGGTGTCCGTCCTTGAGCGCGAGTGGCGCGTGCCCCCGGACCACCCGGCCTTTGCGGGGCATTTCCCGGGCCGGCCCATCCTGCCGGGCGTGGTGCTGCTCGACGAGGCCCTGCGCGCGGCGCGCGAGCTCGCGCCCGGCGTGCGCGGCTGGGCCATTCCCCAGGCCAAGTTCCTGCGGCCGGTGCTGCCGGGCGACGCGCTGCACCTGAGCCTGAGCGCCTTGTCATCCAGCGGCTTCGCCTTCAGCTTCACGCGCGCGGGCGAGGCCGTGGCCTCGGGTCAGCTGCGGCCGATGCAATGACCTCCGCGCGACTGCCCGAGTGGCGCCAGCGGCCCGAACGCGGCCAGCTCTGGTTGCTGCGGCTGATGGTGCGCCTCTCGCTCTGGTTCGGTCGCGCGCTCAGCCGCGTGGTGCTGCACGGCGCCACGTTCTACTTCCTGCTGTTCGCGCCGCGCCCGCGCGCGGCCAGCGCCGCCTACCTGCGCCGCGCCACCGGGCGCGCGCCGGGCTGGCGCGACCGCTACCGCCACCTGCTGAGCTTCGCCACCACGGTGCACGACCGCGTCTACCTGCTCAACGACCGCTTCGACCTGTTCGACATCGAGGTGGAGGGCGCGGACGCCTTGATGGATGCCGTGCAGTCCGGCGGCGTGCTGCTGATGGGCGCGCACCTGGGCAGCTTCGAGGTGCTGCGCTGCGTGGGACGCCAGCGCGGGGGGCTGCAGGTGAGCATGCTGATGTACGAGGAGAACGCGCGCCAGATGCGCGCCGCGCTCGGCGCCATCAACCCGGCGGCGCAGCAGGACGTGGTGCCGCTGGGCCGGCCCGACTCCATGATCGAGGCCGCGCAGCGGCTGGAGCAGGGCCACCTGGTGGGCATGCTGGTCGATCGCTCGCTGGACGCCGACGACCGCGCGATGCACCTGTTCCTCGGCGATCCCGCCGGCTTTCCGGTCGCGCCCTGGCGCATGGCCGCCGTGCTGCGCCGGCCGGTGTTCTTCATGGCCGGCCTGTACCTCGGTGCGAACCGTTACCGCCTGGTGTTCGAACCGCTGGCCGACTTTGGTACGGTAGGCCGTGGCGCCGCGCGCGACGCGGCCATCGCCCAGGCGCGCGGCGCCTACGTCGAGCGCCTGCAGGCCTGCTGCCGGCAGGCGCCGTTCAACTGGTTCAACTTCTTCGACTTCTGGCAACGATGAACACCCGAAGGCTCTGGCTGTTGGCGCTGACGCTGCTGCCCCTGATGGCCGCGGCGCCGGCCCGCGCGGCCGACGACCTCGACCGCCTGATGGCCCTGCTGGCCGCCCATCCCGGCGGCACGGTGCGCTTTGTCGAGCGGCGCCACCTGGCCATGCTCAGTGCCCCGCTGGTCTCGCGCGGCGAGATGACCTACCGCGCGCCCGACTGGCTGGAGCGGCGCACGCTCTCCCCACGGCCCGAGCGCCTGCTGCTGGACAAGGACACGCTGACGATGGAGCGCGACCAGCGCCGCATGAGCATGCCCATCAGCCAGCGACCCGAGGTCGAGGCCTTCGTCGCCAGCATCCGCAGCACCCTGCGGGGCGACCGCGCCGCGCTGGAGCGCCACTACCGCGTGGCACTGCAGGGCCAGCCGGAGAAGCGCTGGACGATGACCCTGGAGCCGCTGCAGGCGCGCCTGCGCGGCATCGTCACGCAGATCGTCATCTCGGGCGTGGGCGTGGCGGTGGACCGCGTCGACTACACGCAGTCCGACGGCGACAGCACCGAGATGCGCCTGGAACCGGCGGGCAAGCCGTGACGATGGGTCTGAGGCGCGCGTGGGTGGTGCTGGCCTGGGCGCTGGCCATGGCCCTGGGTGGCTGGCTCGCCTCGCAGACGCGCTTCACCACCGACCTGTCCTTCTTTCTTCCGTCGCAGCCCAGCGCCGAGCAGCAGGTGCTGGTGGAGCAATTGCGCGATGGTGTGGTGTCGCGCCTGATCATGGTGGCGGTGGAGGGCGGCGACAGCGCGGCGCGCGCGGAACGATCGCGCGCGCTGCGCCAGCGCCTCGCGGCCGACGCGGACTTCGTGTCGGTGCAGAACGGCGAGCTCGACGCCTTCGACCGCGAACTCGCCCTGCTGCAGCGCCACCGCTACACGCTCAGCCCGGCGGTGGGGGAACAACGCTTCACACCCGAGGGTCTGCGCGACGCCATCCTCAACACCATCGACATCGTGTCCTCGCCGGCCGGGCTGCCGTTCAAGGCGCAGTTTGCGGCCGACCCCACGGGTGAGGCGGTCGAGGTCCTGATGGGCTGGCAGTCGCAGGGCCAGCCGGCCTTGGCCGACGGCGTGTGGACCTCGCGCGACGGCGAGCGCGCGTTGCTGTTGCTGCAGACCCGCGCCGCCGGTGCCGACACCGACGGGCAGGCGCGGGCCGCCGCGCGCGTACAGGCGGTGTTCGATGAGTTGTCGGCGTCGGCGTCGGCGTCGGCGTCGGCGCCGGGCGCGTTGCGGTTGGAGCTCTCGGGCCCCGGCGTCTTCGCGGTGAAGACGCGAGCGGCCATTCAGGCCGACGTGGCGCGGCTCACCATGGCCAGCGCGATCGGCATCAGCGTGCTGCTGTGGTTCGTGTTCCGCCGCTGGCGCCCGCTGCTGCTGACGCTGGTGCCGGCGGTGAGCGGTTCGCTCGCGGGGTTGTTGGCGGTGGGGCAGGTGCATGGTTCGGTGTTCGCCATCACCGCCGGGTTTGGCGCTGCGCTGGTGGGCGAAGCGGTGGACTACGGCATCTACTACTTCGTGCAGACCGGCCGCGCGGACAGCGGGTCCTGGCGCCAGCGTTTCTGGCCGACCATCCGGCTGGGCGTGGCCACGTCCATGCTGGGTTTCGGCGCGCTGCTGTTCGCGGGTTTTCCGGGACTCGCACAACTGGGGCTCTATGCCATGACGGGTGTGTTCGTCGCGGCACTGACCACGCGGCTGGTGCTGCCGGCCATGGCCGGCCACCACGTGGCGCGCACGCCCGAACTGCCCGCCTGGGTGACGCCGCGCGTGGTGGCGCTGCAGGCCTGGCGCTGGCCGGCGCTGGGCGCGGCGGTGCTGGCGTTGGCCTACCTGGTGTCGCAGTACGACCGCCTGTGGGAGCCCGACCTCTCGGCCCTGTCCAGCGTGAGCCTGCAGGACGCCGAGCGCGACGCGCGACTGCGCGGCGACCTGGGCGCACCCGACGCGCGCCACATGGTGGTGGTGCGCGCGCCCGACCGCGAAGCCGCTTTGCGCGGCGCCGAGGCGGCGGCCCGGCGCCTGGACCCGCTGGTGGCGCAGGGCCTGATTGGCGGCTACGACAGCCCCGCGCGCTTCCTGCCCAGCGAGGCCCTGCAGCGCGAGCGCCAGCGCAGCCTGCCCACGCCCGAGGCGCTCTCGCGCGATCTGGCGCTGGCCCTGCAAGGGCAGCCGCTGTCGGCCGATCGGCTTCAGCCCTTCGTCGAGGCCGTGGCGCGTGCCCGAACGGCCGAGCCGGTGCGGCGCGAGGACCTGGGGGACTCGGCGCTGGCCATCGCCGTCGATTCGCTGCTGCAGCCCCACCCCGATGGTTGGACCGCGCTGCTGCCGCTGCGTCCCGCGCCCGGCGCGGCCGACGCGGGTCTGCCGGCCGAGGCGCTGCGCGCTGCGCTGACGGGCAGTGGCGCGAACTTCGTCGACCTCAAGCAGGAGTTCGAGTCCCTCTACGGCGACTACCTTGGCCAGGCCATCGCGCTGTCGCTGCTGGGGCTGGCGGGCATCGTGCTGGTGCTGGGTGTCTCGCTGCGCAACCCGCGCCGCCTGGTGGGCGTGATGCTGCCCATCGCCGCGGCGGTGCTCATCGTGATCGCCGTGCTGCACGGCCTGGGCGTGCGCCTGCACCTGCTGCACCTCATCGGCACGCTGCTCATCGTGGCCGTGGGCTCCAACTACTCGCTCTTCATCGAGCGCTGGCGCCGCGACCCCGAGGCCGATCCGCAGGCCCTGCTGTCGGTGCTGGTGGCCTGTGCCACCACGGCCATCGGCTTTGGGGTGCTGTCGCTGTCCTCGGTGCCGGTGCTGCAGGCCGTGGGCGTCACGGTGGCGCCGGGCGCGGTGCTGGCGCTGCTGCTGTCGGCCATGCTCACGCCCGCGGAGAAGCGTGAATGAACGCCGAGCGCTTCGTGGGCTGGACGGGCGATGCGCCCGGGCGCCTGGTCTGGCTGCCCGGCGCGATGATGACGGCCGCCGACGTGGCGACACAGGGCTGGTCCGTCGAGGCCGCCGCCACGGGCTGGCCGGTCGACATGGTGGCCATCGACCTGCAGGCGCAGCGCCACGATGGCGCCGATGCGATCGACGCGCTGGCCGCGCAGTGCTTGCGCCCCGCGCGCGAGGCGGGGCGGCGCGTGTGGCTGGGTGGCCTGTCGGCCGGAGGCTGGCAGGCCGTGCTGTGCGCGCGCCGGCACCCCGAGCTGGTCGACGGCCTGTGCCTGTTGGCCCCCTACCCCGGCGACCGCCTGGCATGGAACACGATCGAACGCGCGGGCGGGCTGGACGCCTGGACCGGCCCCGCACCGGATGAAGCCGACCCGGCCTTCGAGGTCTGGGCCTGGTGGCGGCGCGTGCCGCCGCGCCCCGTGGTGTGGATGGGCTACGGCCGCCAGGACCGCTTCGCCGACGGCATGGACCGCATGGCCGCGCGCCTGCCGCCCGGGCGGGTGCGGCGCATCGACGGTGGGCATGACTGGGCCTGCTGGCGGAGCTTGTGGTCGGCGTTCCTGGCCCAGCGCGCGTGGCAGGCCGCCGAGGAGGGCGCGCGATGACGACCGGCTGGCGGCCCGCGCCACTGCTCACGGCCAGCGCGCTGCTGCACGGCGCCGCGCTGGGCACGGGCCTGTGGCAGCCCGGCTGGTGGCCCTGGCTGGCCTCTGGCGTGGTGGCCAATCATGCGGCCGTGGTGGCCGCTGGCCTGTGGCCGCGCTCGCAATGGCTCGGGTCGAACTGGACGCAACTGCCACCGGCCTCGGTCGCGCGCGGCGAATTCGCCATCACCATCGACGACGGCCCCGATCCGCAGGTCACGCCGCGCGTGCTCGACGCGCTCGACGAACTCGGTGCCACGGCCAGCTTCTTCTGCATCGGCCACCGCGCCCAGGCGCACCCGGCGCTGTGCCGCGCCATCGTGGCGCGCGGCCACCGCGTGGAGAACCACGGCCATGGGCATTCGAACGCCTTCTCGCTGTTCGGCCCGGGCCGCATGCGGCGCGACATCGCCACCGCGCAGGCCGTGCTGAGCGACATCACCGGCCAGGCGCCGCGCTTCTTCCGGCCCACGGCCGGCCTTCGCAACCCCTTCCTCGACCCGGTGCTGCATGGCCTGGGCCTGCAGCACGCGAGCTGGACGCGCCGCGGCTTCGACACGCGCAGCGGCGACCCAGCCACCGTGCAGCGCCGTCTGCTGCACGGTTTCGCCGGTGGTGACATCCTGTTGCTGCACGATGGCCACGCCGCGCGCGCGCCCGATGGGCAAGCGGTGCTGCTGCACGCCTTGCCCGCCGTGATGGCCGAGGCGCGCCGGCTCGGTCTGACGCCCGTCACCCTGTTCGAATCCCTGACCACATGAACCCCCACGCTCATCACTTCGTGTATTCGCTGCCCCTCGAGGGGGTGCAGATCGCCCTTGGGGCAGCGGGCGGTCGGACATGAGCCAAGCCTTCCTGCAAGAACTCGTCGACCACGCCAGCGAGCGCTTCCGCGCCGGTGGCCGCTTCGCCTACCACTACGCGCGCGGCAAGCTGGGGTACGACACCATCTTTCACGACATCCTGCGCCGCGGCCTGCTGAGCCACACGCCGCGCGTGCTCGACCTGGGCAGCGGACAGGGCAGCCTGTTCGCCTGGCTGCTGGCCGCGCAGCAACTGGCGGCGCAGGGCCGCTGGCCGGGCGACTGGGCGCCGCCGCCGCAGCCGCAGGCCCTGCGCGGCGTGGAACTCATGGGGCGCGACGTGGACCGCGCGGCGCAGGCCTTCGGCGCCACGCACCCGGTGGTGCGCATCGAACTCGGCGACATGACGCGCACCGACCTCGGCCAACCCGACGCCATCACCATCCTCGACGCGCTGCACTACGTGGACCACCCGCGCCAGAGCGAGCTGCTCGCGCGCATCCGCGATGCGCTGCCCCGTGGCGGCGTGTTCCTCACGCGCATCGGCGACGCCTCGGCGGGCTGGCGCTACCAGATGGGCCTGAACATCGACCGCGCCGTGACCTTCGCGCGCGGGCACCGGCTCTCGCGGCTGTACGCCCGGCCACTGGCCGATTGGCGCGCCGAGCTGGAATCGCTGGGCTTCGAGGTGGACAGCCGCGACATGAGCGGCAACAAACCTTTGGCGAATGTGATGTTGCATTGCCGCGTGCGCTGAACGCACCGTTTCGCCGCCACACTTCGCGCCATGCAAGCCGTTTCTCTCGCCGCCTACACCGCCACGTCCTGCCTCGGGCGCGGCGTCGCCGCGCACGCGCTGGCGCTGCGCGAATCGCGCAGTGGCCTTGAGCCCTGCCGTTTCGAAACCGTGGACCTGCCCACCTGGATCGGCGAGGTCGCCGGTGTCGACGAGGTGGTGCTGCCCGACACCCTGCGCGCCTTCGACTGCCGCAACAACCGCCTGGCCTGGCTGGGCCTGCAGCAGGACGGTTTTTCCGAGCGCGTGCGCGAGGCCATTGCGCGATACGGCGCCGGGCGCGTGGGCGTGTTCATCGGCACCAGCACCTCGGGTGTTCTGCAGACCGAACTGGCCTATCGCGAGCGCGACCCGGCCACGGGCGCGCTGCCCGCCTGGTTCCGCTACGAGTACACCCACAACATCCATTCGGCCAGCGCCTTCGTGCGCGAGGCATTTGGCATCGAGGGCGTGGCCATGAGCCTGTCCAGCGCCTGCTCGTCCAGCGCCAAGGTGTTCGCGGCGGCGGCGCGCCAGTTGCAACTGGGCACCATCGACGCCGCCGTGGTCGGGGGCGTCGATTCCCTGTGCCTCACCACGCTGTACGGCTTCGCCTCACTCCAGCTCACCTCGCCAGAGCCCTGTCGGCCCGGTGACGCGAGGCGCGACGGCATCTCCATCGGCGAAGCCGCCGCCTTCGCGCTGCTCGAACGCGGCGACACGCCGGCCGATGTTCGCCTGCTTGGCGCCGGTGAATCGAGCGACGCCCACCACATGTCGGCCCCGCACCCGCAGGGGCTGGGCGCGCAGCGCGCCATGGCCGCGGCGCTGCGCTCGGCCGGCCTGGGGGCTGAAGACATCGGCTACATCAACCTGCACGGCACCGCCACGCCGGCCAACGACGCCGCCGAGGGGCAGGCCGTGGCCGCGCTGTTCGGGCGCGGCGTGGCGTGTTCGTCCACCAAGGGCGCCACCGGGCACACCCTGGGCGCGGCGGGCGCGCTGGAAGCCGTGGTCTGCGCCATCGCGCTGGGCGAGTCCTGGGTGCCCGGCAGCCCCGGCACGCAGACGCCCGACCCGGTGATCGCGGTGGACTACCGCCTGCGGGGGGCGCCGGTGCCCGGGCTGCGGCACGCGCTGTCCAACTCCTTCGGTTTCGGCGGCAGCAATTGCAGCCTGGTGTTCGGAAAGGGCGACGCATGAACGGGGACACCCTCTGGCTGCACGGCCTGTCGGTCATCGCCCCCGGCCTACCCGACTGGGCACACGCCGCCGCCGTGCTGCGCGGCGAACAGGCCTGGGCCCAGGCGCCGTCGGTGCTGCCGCCGGCCGAGGCCTTGCCCGCTGCCGAGCGCCGCCGTGCCAGCCGCACGGTGCGCGTGGCGCTGGCACTGGGCCTGCACGCGCTGCAGGGGCACGACCCGAGCGAGATCGCCACGGTGTTCACCTCATCGGGCGCGGACGGCCACAACTGCCATGCGCTGTGCGAGCAGCTCGCGGGCGAGGACCGCGCCATCTCGCCCACGCGCTTTCACAACTCGGTGCACAACGCGGCGGCGGGCTACTGGGGCATCGCCACGCGCTCCATGGCGCCCAGCCAGGTGCTCTGCGCCTATGACGCGAGCTTCGGCGCAGGCTGGATCGACGCGCTGGGCCAACTCAGATGCGACGGTGGCGAACTGCTGCTGGTGGCCTACGACAGCGAATACCCCGAGCCTTTGCGCGCCTGCCGGCCCGTGCCCGACGCCGCAGGCGCGGCGTTCTGGCTGGGCACCGAACGGCGCGAGCACAGCCTGGGCACCTTGCGCACCACGCTGGTCCCCGACGCCCCCGATGCCATGGCGCTGGCGGGGCTCGACGCGCTGCGCGCCGATTTCCCCGCCTTGCGCTGCCTGCCCCTGCTGGAGCGCATCGCGCGGCGCGACGAGCGCCCCGTGGTCATCGACTACCTCGCCCCCCAGCGGCTGCGTGTACAGTTCACGCCCGCTGACCATGACCACCCCCGACCCCACCCCGCACGCGCCGCTTGACCGCGAGTGGATCGCCCAGCGCATCCCTCACCAGTTCGACATGTGCCTGCTCGATGCCGTGCGGCAGTGGTCGCCCGAGGCGATCGAGTGCGAAGCGCGGCTTGAGGGCTTGGGTGCGCATCCCTTGCGCGCGGCCGGCGGCGGCCTGGGGGCGGTGAACGCCGTGGAGTACGCCGCGCAGGCCATGGCGGTGCATGGCGCCCTGGTGGCGGGAACGAACGATGCACCGAAGGCCGGCTACCTGGCCAGCGTGCGCGGTGTGAACTTGCACGTGGACAGCATCGCCGCCAGCGACGCGCCGCTGCGCGTGCACGCCGAGCGCCTGTCGGGCGACGACCGCAACGTGCTCTATGCCTTTCGCGTCGTTGGCGCGCGCGGCGCCGTGGCCGATGGGCGCGCCGCCGTGGTGCTCGATGCCGGAGATGCCCGGCCATGAAGCGGGCACTGGTCACGGGGGGCAGCGGCGGCTTGGGGTCCGCCATCGCGCAGCGCCTGGCGCAGGACGGTCTGGAGGTGCTGGTGCACGCCAACCAGGGCCTTGAGCGTGCCCAGGCGGTGGTCGATCGCATCCTCGCCGCGGGCGGCCGCGCGCGCGCCCTGCGCTTCGACGTGACCGACCGCGCCGCCTGCGCCGCGGCCCTGGCCGCGTTGACCGAGGAGGGCGCCGTGCAGGTGCTGGTGAACAACGCGGGCGTGCACGACGACGCCGTGTTTCCCGGCATGACGGGCGATCAGTGGGACCGCGTGCTCGACGTCTCGCTCAACGGCTTCTTCAACGTCACGCAGCCGCTCATGCTGCCCATGATCCGCACGCGCTGGGGGCGGGTGATCAACATCACCTCGGTCTCCGGTGTGCTGGGCAACCGGGGGCAAGTCAACTACTCGGCCGCCAAGGCCGCGCTGCACGCGGCGGGCCGCTCGCTGGCGCTGGAGGTGGCCGCGCGGGGCATCACGGTCAATGCGGTGGCGCCCGGCCTCATCGACAGCGGCATGGCCGAGGGCCGGTTCGACGCCGCCGCCGTGAAGCAACTGGTGCCCATGCAGCGGGCGGGCCGCGCCGAGGAAGTGGCCGATCTGGTGGCCTTCCTCGCTTCCAAGCGCGCGGGCTACATCAGCGGGCAGGTGATCGGCATCAACGGCGCGATGGCCTGAGCCGGCGCGCCAACAGCATCGGCAGCCGAAAAACGAAGCCCCACCACAGCCGGCTGTGCATCCACGTCAGCAGCAGGTTGTCGCGCACGTACTTGAAGTGCGACACGCCGCCTTCTTCGGGCGCCAGGTAACGCACCGGCGCGTCCACGTTGACCGGCCGCACGCCGGCCCAGCACAGGCGCACCACGGCCTCGGGGTCGAAGTCGAAGCGGCGCATGAAGCGTGTCGAGCGCATGACGTCGATCAGCGCGCGCACCGGGTAGACGCGAAAACCGTAGAGCGAATCGCCGATGCCCATGCCCAGGGTTTCCATGTCGGCCCAGGCGTTGGACAAGCGGCGCCCCTGCACGCGCAGCGCGGGCGCCTCGGGGCCGAACACGGGCTTGCCCAGCACCATCGCGTCGGGCATGGACACCGAGGTGGCCATGAAGCGCGGGATCAGCTCGGCCGGGTGCTGGCCGTCGGCGTCCATGGTGAGCGCGTGGGTGAAGCCGGACAGCGCGGCGGCCTGCAGGCCTGCCAGCACCGCGGCGCCCTTGCCCTGGTTGCGCGGCAGCACGATCACGCGCAATTGCGGGTCCTGCGCGGCCATGGCCTGCACGGTGGCGGTCGAGCCGTCGGTGCTGCCATCGACCACCACCCACACGGGGGCCCATTGGGCCCGCGCCGCGCGCACCGTGCGGGCGAGCAGGTCACCCGGGTTGTAGGCCGGGATCAGGACGAGGTGGGTGGTGGAGGCTTGGGACATGAATTCAGAGAAGGAGACGGGGCGCTCAGGGCCTGATCGAAGTGGCGCTGGAGTTCGTCGGTGAAGGCCTGGGCGTCGTGGGGCGGCGCGAAGCGGCGGCCCAGCCGCGCGCTCACGTGCAGCGGCAGTTCCGGGCGGCGCCACAGCGGCCAGGCCTTGCCGAGGTAAGGGCTGGAGAAGTCGAGCAGCACCGTCTGCACGGGCCTTTGCGCGCGCACCGCCAGCAGGCCGATCGAGACAGGAATGCGGTTCATCGGAGCCTCGGTGGTGCGCGTGCCTTCCGGAAACACGATGACGTGCGCGCCCTCGCGCAGGGTCGAGCGGCAGTGCAGGATCGCGTGCAGCAGGCTGTCGTTGCGAATGTAGCCCGCCAGCCGGGCGCCCGCGCCGAACATCGGGTTGTCCATGAGGCCGGCCTTCATGATGCAGACCGCGTTGGGCAGGCGCGAGATCAGCAGCAGGGCGTCGAGCAGGCTGGGGTGGTTGGCCACGACGATCGCGGGCCCCTGCGCGGCCAGCTCGTCGAGCGCGTCCAGGTTGAAGCGGCAGCCGCAGGCGACGCGCAATACGCCGAGGTAGAAGCGGAACGTGAGCGTGGCCACCCGGCGGCCCAGGGGCTGGCCCCAGCGGCGGGGCAGTGCATGGTGCAGCAGCAGCGCGATCGGCGACCAGCTCAGGCACAGCAGTGCCAGCGTGCCCAGGCCGATCACCATGGCGATGCGCTCGCGCAGCGCTTGCAGCGCCTGGGCCGTCCGTGGCAGGGCGAACCGCATCAAGTGAGCAGGGGACCGTGGGCCACGGACTCCACCTCGACCAGCAGGTCGTGGCGGCAGATGTCGGCCTGCACGAGCGCGAGTCCCGCGCCGCCCAGACAACGCTCCAGCGCGCGGCGCACCACCGGAAAGTCGGCCGCGTGGCGCACGTACACGCGGTGGGTCAGTGCCTCGGGGCGGTGGCCGGCGGTGCGCGTCGCGTGGTTGGCCTGTTCCAGCACCGCCAGCACGTTGCGGGCGCTTTCCTCGCACTGCGCCACCACGTCGCCGGGGTGCACGGTCTGGTGGCCCACGATACTGGCCGTGCCCGAGACGAACAGCCACTCGTGGTGTCCCGATTCGGCCAGCGCCGCGCGCGCGAACAGCGGGGGGCGCGGCCCGTAGTCGCCGGGGTAGTGGAAGGCGCTCACCTGGCGCGGGTTCTCGATCGGGCGCGGCGGCGTGCGCCCGGCGAGGAAGGCGATCGACAGCGGTCCCCGGGCCCAGCCCAGGGCGCTGGCCGCCGGCATCTGGGCGGCGCTGGCGGCACCCACGGCCGAGCAGGCGTCGTGCCGGCCCAGGTTGAACCAGCGGTAGCGCTCCAGGCCTTCTTCGTCGCGGTTGATGTCGGCCATGAAGTTCCACACGCGCCACAGGTGCGGCATGCCGCGCTCGCCCAGCAGGGCGAACAGTCGCAGGTAGGCCTCGCGCGTGCGTTCGCGAAGGTGCTTGCCGCGCTCGGGCGCGTCGGGCGCGGGTTCATCGAGTTCGATCAGGCCGTACAGCAGGTCGCGGCCGCAGCGCCATTGCAGGCCGGCGGCCTGTCCTTGCTGCAGGGGGCCGTCGGTGCACCAGGCCTCGCGCCAGGTCGCGCTGGTGCCCCCTTCGACGGCCATGCGCAGGCGCTGTTCCGGCCAGCCCGGCCGGCCGGGCGCGTCGGGCAGGGCCGCGCCGCCCAGCACGGTGTGCGCGGTCGATGTCTCGACCACGCGCTGCGTGAGCCACTGCAGGCCGCTCATGGGGCCGGGGAGGCCTTGGCCGAAGGGGCGGGCCGAATGTTGCGCTGGCGTTGCCGCCAGGCCCGCCAGGTTCGCAGCGGGTTGCCCAGGTTGACCGCGAAGTACAGGCCCTTGAAGGCCCACAACGAGGGCCAGATCGGCGTGCGCCCGAACAGGTCGCCGGCCAGCACCGACAACAGGGCCTCCTTCATGCGCAAGGGGTTGTGCGGCTCCATGAAGAAGCCGCGCATGGTGGGGTTGGTCATGCGGTAGATGAACCAGGAAAACTCGCGCGGACCATGGCGCATGTGGCGATCGAACCGGCGCATGGCCTGGGCCGCTTGCGCGGGCTCGCGCAGGCAGGTGTTGACCGTTCGGGCCCCGACCTCGGCGCTGCTCATGGCCAGCCACACACCCGAGGAGAACACCGGGTCGATGAAGGCGTAGGCGTCGCCCAGCAGCAGGAAGCCTTCGCCGTGGCTCAGCGTGGAGCGATAGGAGTAGTTGCCGGTGGCCTCGGCGGCGGTGACGGGCTCGGCCTCGGCCAGGCGCTCGGCCAGCGCCGGGCAACTGCGGATGTTGTCGAGCAGGAACGCCTGCAGATCCCGACCGCCCCGCGTCTTCATGTGGTACGGCCAGGTGACCATGCCCACGCTCGTGGCGCCGTCGCTCAGCGGGATGAACCAGAACCACCCGTGGTCGAACCAGAAGATGGTGATGTTGCCTTCGTCCGCGCCGGCCCGCCGGCGTGCGCCCCGAAAGTGCGCGTACACGGCGGCGCTGTTGTGGTCCGGGTTCTTTTCCTTGCTCTTGAGACGGCTGGCGAGAAAGGTGTCGCGCCCCGAGGCGTCCACCAGAAAGCGGGGGCGCCATTCGATGGCCTGGCCCCTCTCGTCGACCGAGGTGACCGACTCGGCGCGCCGGGTGTCGGCGGACCAGCGCACTTCCCGCGCCAGCGTGCCCTCGTGCACCTCCACCCCCTGGGCGGCGGCGTTGCGCAGCAGCACGTGGTCGAAATCCGCGCGCTTGACCTGGTAAGCCGCGGGCAGGGATTTGTCCCAGGCGTCGGAAAAGTAGTAGACCTGCGTGTGGCTGTGCTGGGGCGAGACGAATTCGGCCCCGGGCTTGTGCATGCCGATGGTGCGGATGGCATCGCCCACGCCCAGCCGCTCCAGCAGCGGCAGGTTGGCCGGCAGCAGCGATTCGCCGATGTGAAAGCGCGGGTGCCGGTCCTTGTCCAGCAGCACCACATGGTGGCCCTCGCGCGCCAGCAGCGTGGAGACCGTGGAGCCTGCGGGCCCACCGCCGATCACCAGAACGTCGCAGTCGCGCTGCGTGATGCCCGCCTCTTGCATGGAACCTCGTTGTTCATCGAGCGCGCCGTCCGCGGTCGCGTGGCGCTAGGTCCCAGGCATTCTAGGAGGCCCGTCCCGGGGTTCACCGGGGGGCATGTAACCAAAAAAAAAGCCCTCACCGTGTGGTGAGGGCATTGAAGGGTCCGATGAAACCGAATTTCGAAAAGGACCCGAGGAGACAACCAGAAAAAACCGATGACAGCAAAACCTTGGGTGTTCAGGCTAAGACTGTCTTGCTGAACCAATTGTGGGCGGGCGACGAAATGTCAAGTCCCGCGATCAACGGCAGCAATGTTGTGCTAATCAGCGCTTCTTGGCGGCGGTCTTGGTGGCGTTCACGGCGGTGGCGGCCACGGTGTTGAAGTTGGCTTCGGCCATGTCGGTGGCTTGCTTGACAGCCTTCTGCACCGATTCGATGGCGTTGTTGGCGGCGGAGACGGCGCTCTTCATCACGGCCACGGCGGTTTCCGAACCTGCCGGCGCGTTCTTGGCGGCGTTGTCCACGACGGCCATGAACTTCTTCTGGGTGTCGGCGGCGGTGGCTTCGGCGGCCTTGCTGAACTCGGCGCCGGTGCCGGAGGCGATGTCGTACAGGTGGCGGCTGTAGGCCACGGTCTTCTCGGCCAGAGGCTGCACCAGGCTGGCTTGCAGGTTCAGCAGTTCCTGGGCGTCCTTGACGCTGAGCAGGGCCTGGGCGTTGTTGGCGGACTCGGACAGGGCGGCCTTGGTGGCTTGCAGGTTGAGCTCAACCAGTTTCTCGACGCCTTCGAATGCCTTCTGGGTCAGCCCGAAGAGGGTGTCCATCTGGGACTTTTGGGCGGCGACGATTTGTTCGGCGGTCAGCATGAGGATTCTCCTGAGGGGTGGATGGGGACAACGGCGGTTGCGGCGTGGGGGCTGGAACCCCGTTCGAGCGGTGCTTCCACTCGTTATGCTGCGCTGCAACATGGGGCGAATTATTCAGGACCTGCCGGTGGAGCGCAAGCCCCTTTTTGCTGCGCCGCAACAATTTGGAGAGGGCTTTCTAAATCCGCTTCCTGCGCTGCGGCTTGGTCCCCCGCCCACAATGCGCCGCAGCTCCCCGGACCGTACCCCGTGCACGCTTTCTACGCCGACCATTTCGTGTTGCCCCTGCCCAGCGGGCACCGCTTTCCCATGGCCAAGTACGGCCGGTTGCGCGAGCGCCTGGCTCGGGAGTTGCCCGAGGTGGAGATGCACGAGGCACTGCCCGCCAGCGACGGCGAGCTGGCGCTGGTGCACACCCCCGCCTACATCGACGCCGTGGCCAGCGGCACGCTGAGCCCGGCGCTGGAGCGCGAGATCGGCTTTCCCTGGAGCCCGGCCATGGCCGAGCGGGCGCGCCGCTCGGTGGGGGCCACGCTGCAGGCCGCGCGGCGCGTGATGGGGCAGGGCGGTGGTCTGGCGGCCAATCTCGCGGGGGGCACGCACCACGCCTACGCTGACAAGGGTGGCGGCTTCTGCGTCTTCAACGATTTCGCCGTCGCCGCGCGGCTCGTGCAGGCCGAGCACGCTCGCCGCCATGGCATGCGCCAGCCGCTGCGCGTGGCCATCGTCGACCTGGACGTGCACCAGGGCAACGGCACGGCGCACATCTTTGCTGGCGATGCCAGCGTGTTCACGCTGTCCCTGCATGGTGCGAAGAACTTTCCCTTCCGCAAGGAGCCGAGCGATCTGGACGTGGAACTGCCCGACGGCTGCGGGGACGACGACTACCTTCACGCGCTGGAGCTGGCGCTGGGCGAACTGGATCGCCGCTTCGAGCCCGGTCTGGTGCTGTACCTGGCGGGCGCCGACCCGCACGAGGGCGACCGGCTCGGCCGCCTGAAGCTCAGCTTCGATGGCCTGGAGGCGCGCGACCGGCGCGTGATGGACTGGGCCTGGTCGCGCCGGTTGCCGCTGGTCTTCGCCATGGGCGGCGGCTACGGCCACGACATGGAGACCACCCTGCAGGTGCAGGTCAACACCTACCGCACCGCGCTGGCGTTCGAGTGCCGCTGGCAGGCCCTGGCGCTCGCGACCGTGCCCGCGGCCACCCCCCAGGGTACGCACTGGCACAATCCGGCGCCATGACCGCACCGGCTTCCCGTCCCCAGGCCCGGCCCCGAAGCGACTACCGCGTCTTCCGCGCCATCGGCACCCGCTGGGCCGACAACGACATCTATGGCCACGTCAACAACGTCGTCTACTACGGCTGGTTCGACACCGCGGTCAACGCGCACCTGATCGAATCGGGCGCGCTGGACATTCACACCGGCGGCGTGATCGGCCTGGTGGTGGAGACCCAGTGCCACTACTTCGAACCGCTGGCCTTCCCACAGACCGTGTGGGCCGGCTTGCGTGTGGCGCACCTGGGGAACTCCAGCGTGCGCTACGAAGTCGGCCTGTTCGCCGACGGCGCCGAGCACACGGCGGCCCACGGCCACTTCGTGCACGTCTATGTCGATCGCACCAGCCGCCGGCCCGTGGCCCTGCCCGACGCCTTGAAGAAAACCCTGGAGACACTTCGATGAACCTCGCCGAGCCCGTGTCGATCGACCCCGCCAGCGTCGATGCCGCGATCACCAGCCGCATGTCCGCGCGCGCCTTCCTGCCCACCCCGGTGCCGCGCGAGACCATCGAGCACCTCCTGGACGTGGCCCGCCGCGCGCCATCGGGCACCAACACCCAGCCCTGGCGCGTGTACGTGCTGCAGAACGCGGTGCGCGACGAACTCGTGGCCAAGGTCTGCGCCGCGCACGACGCCATCTACGCCAATCCCGCCGTGGCTGCGGAGTACCGGGAGGAATACGACTACTACCCCGAGAAATGGGTCAGCCCCTACATCGACCGGCGGCGCGAGAACGGCTGGGGCCTGTACGGGC
>NZ_DATIGV010000164.1:0-108832 GCF_035481345.1 Hydrogenophaga sp.
GGCCCGCGAGCCACCGGCGCATCGCGCGCGACTACGCGCGCCTCATCGAACACTGCCTGAGCGAGCACGATTCGCTGATCGAGCGGGCCGGCGCTCGGGAGCTGGTGCGCCGCGAGGGCTACCGCTTCGTGTTTCGCGAGGCGGCGTCGATGCGAGAGGGTGTCGCCAACGCGCGCCGCCTGGCCGATGCCTACGGTGTGGGCCACGCCGTGCTCGACAGCGATGCCCTGGCCCAGGCCGAGCCCACGCTGCGCCGGCGCCTGGCCGGCGCCATCCACTGGCTGGACCCCTGGACGGTGAACGACCCGGGCGAACTGGTGGCGCGCTACGCGGCGCTGTTGCGCCAGTCGGGCGGGCGCGTGCTGCAGGGCGACGCGGCCACCTTGCGCGCCACCGGCGCAGGGGAGGGCAGTGGCAAGGGCACCGCCTGGCGCGTGCGCACGGCCGAGGGTGAGGTCGAAGCGCCGCACGCCGTGGTGGCGCTGGGCCCCTGGTCGGACGGACTGCTGCGCACCCTGGGCTACCGCTACCCGCTGTTCGTCAAGCGGGGCTACCACCGCCACTACACCGGCGGCGAGCCGCCGCGCCTGCCGATGCTCGACGCCGACGGCGGCCTGGTCATCGTCCCCATGCGGCAGGGCGTGCGCATCACCACCGGCGCCGAATTCGCGCGCCTCGACGCGCCGCCCACGCCGGTGCAGGTGCCGCGCGCCCATGCCCTGGCCAGCGAACTGCTGGATCTGCCGCAAGCGGTGGAGCCGCAGCCCTGGATGGGCGCGCGCCCCTGCACGGCCGACATGCTGCCCGTCATCGGCGCGGCGCCGCGGCACCAGGGCCTGTGGTTCAACTTCGGCCACGCGCACCAGGGGTTCACGCTGGGGCCGGTGAGCGGGCGGCTGCTGGCGGAGCTGGTGGGCGGCGAGGCACCGGTGGTGGACCCGTTGTCGTATTCGCCGCTGCGCTTCGGCTGAGTCAGCCGGCCTCGCGCTCCAGCACCGCCACGTTCACCTTCGTGCGCAGGCGAAAGCCCAGCGTCTCGTACAGGCGGATGGCGGTCGTATTGGTCTCCCAGGCGTGCAGGAAGGGCTGTTCGCCGCGCGCCTGGATGCGCGCCGCCACGGCAGCGGACAGGCGCCGCGCCAGGCCGAGTCCGCGCGCATCGGGGTGCGTGCACACGCCGCTGACTTCGGCGAAGCCCGGCACGCGGAAACGTTCACCGGCCATGACCATCAGGCGGCCGTCGCGGCGCACGCCGATGAAGTCGCCCATCACATGCGTGCGCGCGAGGAAGGGGCCGGGCTCGGTCAAGGTGGCCAGCGCAAGCATGTCGGGCGCATCGGCATCGCCCAGCGCGGCGATGCCCTCGCCCATGTCTTCCCCGCGCAGGTCGCGCGTGGCCTCCATCTGCACGCCCATGGCCTGTTTCACCGCCCGCAGGCCGGGCGGCACCTGGATGGGCGGCACCTGCAGCAGGAAGACGCTGTCGCCCGGCGCCAGCAAGGCGGCCAGCGCGGCCAGCGCTTCGGGGCCTTCGTCGGGTGTGGCCGCGAAGCGGTTGACGTCGCTCAGGTAGCGCCGCGCGAGCGTACTGCCTTCGGACAGGTGGGTGTGCGCGCCGGTGAGGCTGGCCCAGATGGGGCGGTCAAGCGGGTGCATGGGTGTCTCCTGCCGATGCGCTCGCGATGCCGC
Source organism: Hydrogenophaga sp. (assembly GCF_035481345.1). Lineage (GTDB taxonomy): Bacteria > Pseudomonadota > Gammaproteobacteria > Burkholderiales > Burkholderiaceae_C > Hydrogenophaga. The sequence continues at coordinate 1,690 of NZ_DATIGV010000164.1, forward strand.
CCCGGCGGGCGGTACGGCGCGCGATCGGGGAGGCACTTTACTCGACGCGGATGTTCGCGTCCTTTACCACCACGCCCCAGCGCTGGCGCTCCTTCTCGAAGAACTGGTCCTGCTCGGCGGGCTGCATGGTGTGCACCTCGGCGCCCTGGCCGGTCAGGCGCGAGCGCACCTCGGGGCTGCGGATGGCGGCGATGAGTTCGGCGTTGAGGCGCGAAACCACGGCGGCCGGCGTGCCGCGCGGCACCAGCACGCCCTGCCAGGTGCCGGACTCGAAGTCCTTCACGCCCTGTTCGGCCAGCGTGGGCACCTCGCCCACCAGGGGCATGCGGGTGCGCTTGGAAATGCCCAGCACCTTCAGGCGACCGTTCTGCACGTGGGGCAGGGTGGCCAGCATGCCGTTCATGATCACCTGGGTCTGGCCGGCCACGGTGTCGGCCACGGCCTGCGAGCCGCCCTTGTAGGGGATGTAGGTCCACTTGGCGCCCATGGCGCGTTCCACGGCCACGCCGGCCACGTGCGGCGCGCTGCCCATGGCGGTGACGGCGAAGTTCAGGTCGCTGGTCTTGGAGAGCGCCACCAGTTCCTGCAGGTTGTTGGCCTTCACCGAGGGGTGCACCGCCAGCATGTGCGGCGAGTAGGCCAGCATGGTCACGCCGCGCAGGTCCTTGCTCGGGTCGAACGGCAGCTTGTAGACCGAGGGGCTGATGGCCAGCGCGCCCACGTCGCACAGCAGCAGGGTGTAGCCGTCGGCCGGGGCCTGGGCCACCAGGCCGGCACCCAGGTTGCCGTTGGCGCCGGCGCGGTTTTCCACCACCACGGGCTGGCCCAGGCTTTTGGCCAGCGGCTCGCTGATGGCGCGCGCGATGATGTCCGAGGAGCCGCCCGGCGGGTAGGGCACCACGATCCTCACCGGCTTGTTCGGGAATTTCTGCGCGTGCGCGGGCAGGCCCACGGTGGCCAGGGCGGCGCCCGAGGCGATGAGTTGGCGGCGGTTGAGGGTCATGACGGTCTCCTGAGGGGCTTGGACTTCCACGAGGGCTTTGTTACAGTCGTCTCGTCTGGTGATCGGTCATCGGTTGTCGGTTGTCTGATGACTTGTGAATTCTGTGAACAAGCCCCCGGCGCGTCAAGGAAAAAGCCATGTTCCCCGTGAAAACCCCAGGTGAAGCCGAGGCGGCGTCGGCGCGGCCCCGCCGCCCGCGCGGACTGGTGTCTGAGATCGTGGACACCCTGGCCAGTGACATGCGCGAGGGCCGCCTGCAGGCGGGCGACAAGCTGCCCACCGAATCGGCCCTGATGGCCCGTTTCGCGGTGAGCCGCACCGTGGTCCGCGAGGCGATGTCGCGCCTGCAGGCCTCGGGTCTGGTGGAAACGCGCCACGGCATCGGCACCTTCGTGCTGGCCCTGCCCGAGCAGCGCCCGTTTCGCATCGCGCCCGAGGACGTGGCCACCGTGGCCGACGTGGTGTCGCTGCTGGAACTGCGCATCAGCCTGGAGGGCGAGGCCGCTGGCCTGGCGGCCCAGAACCGCGACGAAGGCCACCTGCGCCAGATGGAGGCGGCGCTGGCGGCCTTCGAGCTGTCCATCGCCGAGTACTCGGACGCGGTGCCGGCGGACTTCCAGTTCCACATGGAGGTGGCGCGCGCCACCGGCAACCGGCATTTCGCGGACCTCATGACCTACCTGGGCACCATGATCATTCCGCGCACCCGCATCAACACGGCCAGCAGTGCCCCCGAGGGGCGCCTGGCCTATCTGCAGCGCGTGCACGTGGAGCACCAGAACATCTACCATGCCATCCGCCTGCGCGACGCCGAGGGCGCGCGCCAGGCCATGCGCCTGCACCTGTCCAACAGCCGCGAGCGGCTGCGCCGGGCCCAGGCCGAGACGCCCGGCTGACGCTTCCCCCGCGACGCTCCCCTCACGGGGCACCCTGGAGATTCCGACTTGGTCCCCCTGAACGACTGGCTCCTGTTCGCCGCCGCCGCGCTGTTCGTGGCCATCACGCCCGGCCCCAACATGGTCTACCTGCTGTCGCGCTCGCTCTGCCAGGGCCACCGCGCGGGGCTGCTCTCGCTGCTGGGCGTGATCGTGGGTTTCCTGGCGCACATGTTCGCCGCGGCGGTGGGCCTTACGGCGCTGTTCATGGCGGTGCCGCTGGCCTACGAACTGCTCAAGTGGGCCGGCGCGGCCTACCTGCTGTACCTGGCCTGGCAGTCGGTGAAGCCGGGCGCGCGCTCGCCCTTCGAGGCGCAGGACCTGCCGGCCGACCCGCCGCGCAAGCTGTTCCTGATGGGCTTCTTCACCAACCTCCTCAATCCCAAGATCGCCATCTTCTACCTGTCGATCTTTCCGCAGTTCGTCTCGCCCGCGCACGGCTCGGTGTTCGCGCAGAGCGTGCAGCTCGGGCTCACGCAGATCGTGGTGAGCTTCTGCGTGAACCTGAGCATCGTGCTGTCGGCCGCGAAGCTGGCGCTGTGGTTCGCGCGCAGCCCGCGCTGGCTGGCGGCGCAGCGCTACGTCATGGGCACGGTGCTGGCCGCGCTGGCGGTGCGCCTGGCGATGGAACAGCGCCGCGCGGCGTGACATGAAGCACCCCCGCGCCGCTGGCGCGCTGCGCGCGCCGTCGTGAGACGATAGCGGCCCTCAACGACGGGAGTCGATCATGGATTGGCTGGTGCTCGGACTGGTCCTGTTCCTCGGCATCCACTCGGTGTCCATCGTCGCGCCGCGGTCGCGCCACGAGCTGGCGCACCGCATCGGCGAAGGGCCCTGGAAGGGGCTGTACACGCTGGTGGCGCTGGCGGGCTTCGGCCTCATGGTGGCCGGCTACAGCGCGGTGCGGCAGAACCCCGTGCTGCTGTGGACGCCGCCCACCGCCATGCGCCACGTGGCCGCGCTGCTCATGCTGCCGGTGTTCGTGCTGCTGCTGGCGGCCTACCTGCCCGGGCGCATCCAGCGCGCCGCGAAGCACCCCATGCTGGTGGCGGTGAAGCTGTGGGCACTGGCGCACCTGCTGGCCAACGGTGGCCTGGGCGACGTGCTGCTGTTCGGCGGCTTCCTGGCCTGGGCCGTGGCCGACCGCATCTCGCTCAAGCGGCGCGCGCTCGCCGGGCTGCTGCGCGCACCGCACACCTTCGGGGCCGGCAAGGCCAACGACGCCATCGCGCTGGTGGGCGGGCTGCTGCTCTACGCCGTGTTCGCCTTCTGGGCGCACGGCTTCCTGATCGGCGTGCAGCCCTTCGGTTGAACGGGAACCCCGGGGCGGGCGTTCGCCTCCATCGGGGCACGCCTTGATCACCACCTCGAACCCGATGGGAGACTTCATGATCCGACGCCTTCGCCCCCTGTTCGTCACTCTGGCGGCCGGACTGGCCGCGGCCGGCGCCCTGGCGCAACCGGCCGGGCGCCTCGTGCCCGAGGTGATGGCCGGGGGCCTGCAGAACCCCTGGGGCCTGGCCTTCATCGGCGACGGCCGCCTGCTCGTGACCGAGCGCCCCGGGCGCATGCGCGTGGTGGAGCCGGACGGCCGCCTGGGCCCGGCGCTCAAGGGCGTGCCCGACGTGGACGCCGTGGGACAGGGCGGCCTGCTCGACGTCATCACCGACCGCGACTTCGCGACCAACCGCACCGTGCACTTCTGCTACAGCGAACCGGCGCTGGTGGGCAACTCCACCGCCATGGCCTCGGCGCGCCTGTCCGACGACCGCACCGCGCTGGAGAACGTGCGCGTGGTCTTCAGCCAGAAGCCCAAGGTCGGCAGCCGGCTGCACTTCGGCTGCCGCATCGTGCAGGCCGCGGACGGCAGCTTCTTCCTCACCCTGGGCGACCGCTACCTGCGCATGCACGACGCGCAGACCCTGGACAACCACCACGGCAAGGTGGTGCGCGTGCTGGCCGACGGCAAGCCGCACCCCGGCAACCCCTTCGTGAAGCAGGCCCGCGCGCTGCCCGAGATCTGGACGCTGGGCCACCGCAACATCCAGGGCGCGGCCCTGGGGCCCGACGGCGCGCTCTGGACCATCGAACATGGCCCGCAGGGCGGCGACGAACTCAACCGTCCCGAGGCGGGCAAGAACTACGGCTGGCCCCTCATCACCTACGGCGAGAACTACGGCGGCGGGCGCATCGGCGACGGCCTGACCAGCCGCGCCGGGCTGGAGCAGCCGATGCAGTACTGGGTGCCCTCCATTGCGCCCTCGGGCCTGGTGTTCCTGCGCAGCGACAAGTACGGCCCGGCCTGGCAGGGCAATGGCTTCACCGGCTCGCTGAAGTTCCGCCACCTGGTGCGGATGCAGATGGAGGGCGGGCGCGTGGTGCAGCAGGAGCGGCTGCTGACGGAGCTCAACCAGCGCATCCGCGACGTGCGCGAAGGGCCGGATGGGTGGCTGTATGTGCTGACGGATGACAGTGATGGGAAGGTGCTGCGCTTGGTGGTGCGCTGAGCCCGTTCGAGGGTGAACTCAGCGCGTCAACACCCGCCGAGCCCCATGGCTCGCCGCGTCCACCAGCGCCACCATCAACAGCATCGCGCCCAGGATGGTGGCCGTCTTGCCCATGTGGAACAGGCCCATGTGGAAGGCCAGCATCTGGCCGAGGCCACCAGCGCCCACCACGCCCAGCACAGCGGCGGCGCGGATGTTGTTCTCCCAGCGGTAGAGCGTGTAGCTGAGCAGTTGGGGCAGCACCTGCGGCAGCGTGGCGTAGAGGAACACGCGCGCGCTGCCCACGCCCTGCACGCGCAGCGCGGCGGCGGGGCCGGGCGGGGCGTTTTCGATGGCTTCGGCGAACAGGCGGCCCAGCACGCCGGCCGTGTGAAAAGCCAGGGCCAGCGTGCCCGCGAAGGGCCCCAGGCCCGCGCTGATGAGCAGCAGCGCGGCCCACACCAGCTCGGGGATGCTGCGCAGCGCGTTGAGCAGCAGCCGTGTGGGGCCGCGCGCCCACGACGCGCCGCCGTCGCCGCGCCGGCTGGCGGGCAGCGCGAGCAACACGCCCGCCACCGCCGCGAGGCCCGTGCCGAGGGCGGACATGGCCAGCGTTTCCCAGGTGCCCACGGCCACGCGGCGCAGGAACTCGGGCGAGGTATCGGGCGGGAAGAACTCGCCGAGGAAACGGCCCATGCTGCGCGCGGCCTCCAACGACAGGAACTGTCCCCATTGCAGGTCCAGCGACCAGAAGCTGGCGACCACCAGAATGGTCAGCGCGAGCAGGAACCACAGGGCCTTGCCGCGCGGGTCGAGCAGGGCGGGCGGAGCGGGTGGCAGCGGCTTCATCCCAATGCCTTGCGAAGGCCGGCGCTCACGCGGTCGGCCAGCGCCACCAGGGCCATGAAGACCAGCAGCATGGTGGCGACCTCGCCGCCGTTGAACATCTTCATGGAGTTGTCCATCTGCTGGCCCAGGCCACCCGCGCCCACGAAGCCCAGCACCACCGATGAGCGGATCGCGCATTCCCAGCGGTAGACGGTGTAGCTGGTGAGTTCGGCCGCGTTGGTGGGCAGCAGGCCATAGAAGAAGGCCTGCAGGCGCGAGGCGCCGTTGCGCAGCAGGGTCTGCGTGGCGTGGGCCTCGCCGCTTTCCAGGATCTCGCCGTAGACCTTGCCGAGCATGCCGCCGTAGGTGAGCGCGATGGCCAGCACGCCGGCCGTGGGGCCCAGTCCCACCACGCGCACGAAGACCAGCGCCCACACCAGCTCGGGGATGCTGCGCAGCACGACGAGCAGCCAGCGCACGAGCTGGCGGACGAACCAGGGCCCGCGCGCCATGCGGCCCGACAGGGCCGAGAGCGAGAGCACGCGCGTGGCCGCCAGCGTGAGCGGGATGGCCAGCACCAGCGCCAGGGCCATGCCGGCGGTGGCGATGGCCACCGTTCGCCAGGTCTCGCGCGCCACCAGGGCAAGGAATTCGCCGCCGAGCGCGGGTGGCAAGAAGCTGCCCAGGAACTGCGCCGTGACCTTGAGGTTCTTGGGCTCGACCAGCACCCAGGGCCTGAACTCAGTGGCCACGCCCAGCGGCCACAGCAGCACCAGGGCGGCGCCGATCCAGAAGAGCCGCGAGACCCAGGCGGGGTCGCGGGTGGGGGCGGGGCGCAGCGCGGCGGTGTTCATCGCGGGGTCAGCGGCACGTCAGCGGCACATCAGCACCGGCGGCAAGGGGTCGCCCAGCGGTGCTGGCGGGCTCGCGGGGGCGCCCAGCAACTCGTGTTCGAACCGCTCGTACAGGCGCGCGAGGCGTTCGCTGCTGACTTCGGCGGCGGGCAGGTCGAAGGCGAGCTGGCCGTCGCGCAGGCCGACGATGCGCGGGAAGTGCGCCAGCGCCATGTCGACCTGGTGCAGGGTGGCCACCAGCGTGGCGCGGTGCTCGCGCGCGCCGGCGATGAGGGTGTGGATGGCCTGGCGCGCGCGGATCGGGTCCAGGGCCGAGAGCGGCTCGTCCACCAGCCAGGCGGTGGCGGGGGCGAGCAAGGCGCGCGCCAGGCCCACGCGCTGGCGCTCGCCGCCGGAGAGGCGGTCCACGCGCTCGAAGAGCTTGTCGCCCAGGTCGAAGCGCTCGAGCGCGGCGAAGGCGGCGGGGATATCGGATGGGCGCAGCAGCGAGCGCAGGCTGGCCCACAGGCCCATGGCCGGCAGGCGCGCCGCCAGCACGGCCGTGACCACGCGCTGGCGCGGCGGCAGGGGTGGCACCTGCGGCGCCAGCAGCAGGCGCGCGCGCAGGCGCTGCAGGTCGGCGCGCGGCAGCGACCAGGGCGCCGCACCGTCCAGCCGCACGCTGCCCGCACTGGGCGGCATGGCGCAGGCCATGAGCTGCAGCAGCGTGGTCTTGCCCGCGCCCGAGGGGCCGATGACGGCCACGTGTTCCCCCGCGGCCACGCGCAGGCTCAGGCCTTGCAGGGCGGGCGCCTGCGCCGCGCGCGCGGCGGCGTGGCGCGCGCTGACCTGTTCGAGGGCGATCTCCAAAACGGCTGGCTCCGGTGCGTGGACGAAGGCCGCATTAGAAACCGGATGGCGCGGCCGTCCCGCGAGCGGGGTTCATCGGGGCACGGCGACGCTGCGAAAGCCGGCCAGGATGTCGCTGCGGTCGGCGGTGAAGAAGTTGCGGTAACGGGGGTGGCGCATCTGCGGCGCGCTGGCCCAGCTCGCGCCTTTGAGCACGGGGCGGCCGTCGAACCAGGGCTGCGAGTAGTCGCGGTAGGGGTGCGCCTCGAAGCCGGGGAAGGGCGCGAAGGCGCTGGCGGTCCATTCCCACACCTGGCCCCAGTGGAAGCCCGGGGCGTGCAGCGCGGCGTTTTCCCACTCGGCCTCGGTGGGCAGGCGACGGCCCGCCCAGGCGCACCAGGCCAGGGCTTCGGTGGCGCTCAGGTGGCAGGCGGGGGCCGACAGGTCCAGCGGGTGCCACCGGCCGGCCGCGCGCCGCCACCAGTGGCCGCCCTCGCGCTTGAGGTAGCGCGGCACGGGCACCGCGCCAGCGTCCACGGCGGGCAGGTAGCGCCCCCAGCTCACGGCCTGCGCGTCGATGTCGAAGGGCGAGAGTTCGACGGTCTGGCCCTGCAGTTCGTTGTCGAAGGCGAAGCCCGGGCCTTGCCAGCCCAGGGTCCACGACGCGGCGTCCAGGGACAGGGAGGCGTTGCTCGCGGCGGGCGGGGGCGGGGCGGATTCGCCCGCGTCGATGTCGAGTACCTGTGCCATGTAGCACCAGGCCTCGTCGTGCATGTCCTCATGGAAGAGCGCGAGGCGAAAGGCGTAGAGGCCGTCGTCGGTGTCGGGCGTGCGGGCCAGCAGGGCCAGGGTCTCGTCGAGGCTGGCTTGCAGGTCGGCCCGCGTGGCGGCCAGGTCGGGCAGCGGCAGCGACCAGCGCGCGTCGTGCGGCACGGCGCTGCTGTCGTACAGCGCGTCGGCGTCGACGCTGCGCGCGGCCTGGCGGGCCCGGGCCAACGCGGCCGAGGGGTCAGCGCGCGCGCCGCGCTCGCGCTGCGATGCGGACTGGCGCGCGATCCAGCGGTCGGCGAACCAGCCGATGTGGCCCAGCTCCCACAGCGGTGGGTTGAGCTCGGGCGACAGGGGCACCGCCAGCGTGGGGCCGAGCGCGGCCTCGAAGGCCCCCGCCAGGCGCAGCGTGCGCGCGCGCGTGCGGCGCAGCAGCTGCGCCAGCGTTTCCCGACCCGCGCGCCGGGCCTGTTCGGCCGCCGCGCCGGGCGGGGCGTCGGGCTCCGACACAATGAGCCGCTCGATGGCCTCCATTCGCAAACCCCTGTTGTGCATCGTGACGCCGGCACTGGCCGACGCGAACAACGGCAATTGGCAGACCACCCAACGCTGGGCGCGCCTGCTGGCGGGGCATTATCGGGTGGCCGTCACGCGCCAATGGCCCGACGCGGACCTCGGCGAAAAGCCCGCCGCCCTCATCGCGCTGCACGCGCGGCGCTCGGCCGCCTCCATCGCGGCCTGGGCCGAGGCCGATGCGCGCGCGCCGCTGGTGGTGGTGCTCACCGGCACCGACCTGTACCGCGACATTCAACAGGATGCCTCGGCGCGGCGCTCGATCGAATTCGCGCACCGGCTCGTGGCGCTGCAAGAGCGTGGGCCGCTCGCCTTGCCGGCGCACCTGCGCGCGCGCTGCCGCGTGGTGTTCCAGTCCAGCCCGGCGCGCGCGCCACTGCCCAAACCCCGGGGTTTCCTGCGCGCGCTGATGGTGGGGCACCTGCGCGAGGAGAAGTCGCCCGGGACCCTGTTCGAGGCCGCGCGCCGCATCGGGCCGCAGGAAGGCATCCGCATCGACCACATCGGCGAGGCGATCGACCCCGCGCTGGGCGAGGCCGCGCGCACCACCGCGCTGGCCTGTCCGCACTACCGCTGGCTGGGTGGCCTGCCGCACGCCGAGGTGCTGCGCCGCCTGCAGCGCGCGCACGTGCTGGTGCACGCCAGCCGCATCGAAGGCGGCGCGCACGCCGTGCTCGAGGCGGTGCGCGCCGGCACGCCGGTGCTGGCCTCGCGCATCGACGGCAACGTGGGCATGCTCGGCGAGGCGTACGAAGGCTACTTTCCGGTGGGCGACGCCGCCGCGCTGGCGGCCCTGCTGCGTGAGTGCCGTGAGGGCATGGCGCGCGCCGATGGCAGGCTCGCGCGCCTGGCCGCACAATGCGCCGCTCGCGCGCCGCTGTTCGCCCCCGAGGCCGAACGCCAGGCGCTGCTGGATTTGCTCAACGACTGCCTGCGCCCCGGCGGCGCCGGCCCCCGAACCGGAGACCGACCGTGAACGCCCCCATTCCCGCCACCGCCACCCAGCCCCGCCTCACCAGCCTGTCGCACGGCGGCGGCTGCGGCTGCAAGATCGCGCCCGGCGTGCTGAGCGACATCCTCAAAGGCAGCACCGGCCTGCCCTTGCCCAAGGAGCTGCTGGTCGGCATCGAGACCGCCGACGACGCGGCCGTCTACCAGCTCAACGACGAGCAGGCGCTGATCGCCACCACCGACTTCTTCATGCCCATCGTCGATGACCCGTACGAGTTCGGGCGCATCGCGGCGACCAACGCCATCAGCGACGTCTATGCCATGGGCGGCACGCCCATCATGGCGCTGGCCCTGGTGGGCATGCCCATCAGCGTGCTCAGCACGGACACGATCGGCCGCATCCTGCAGGGCGGGCAGGACGTGTGCCGCGCGGCCGGCATCCCCATCGCCGGCGGCCACACCATCGATTCGGTCGAACCCATCTACGGCCTGGTGGCCCTGGGCCTGGTGCACCCCAAGCGCGTGAAGCGCAACGCCGACGCCAGGGCCGGCGATCGCCTGGTGCTGGGCAAGCCGCTGGGCGTGGGCGTGCTGTCGGCCGCGCTCAAGAAGGAGCAATTGGACGCGGCCGGCTACGCCGCCATGATCGACACCACCACGCGCCTGAACACGCCCGGCCCCGACCTGGCGAAGCTCGATGGCGTTCATGCGCTGACCGACATCACCGGCTTCGGCCTGGCCGGCCATGCCATGGAGATGGCGCGTGGCGCGGACAAGGCGGTGCACCTGGCCTGGAGCCGCGTGCCGCTGATCCCGGGCGTGCGCGAACTCGCCGCGGCGGGGCTGGTGACGGGCGCTTCGGGCCGCAACTGGGCCGCCTACGGACACGAGGTGCGCCTGGGCGATGGCCTGGCGGCCACCGAGCAGGCCCTGCTGAGCGACCCACAGACCAGCGGCGGCCTGCTGGTGGCCTGCGACGCGGCTAGCGTGGACGAGGTGCTGGCCACCTTCCGCCGCCACGGCTTCGCGCAGGCGGCCGACATCGGCGAGGTGCGCGATTTCGCCGGTGACGGCGTGCGCCTGCAGGTGAACGCCTGAGCGCGTTCTAGGGCTTGAACCGGTAGTGGTCCCGGTTGAGCACCGCCGCGATGGCGGTGACTTCTTCGGGGAACAGTTGCAGGTTCAGCCGCGTGCTGCAGTTCTCCACCATGGCCTGCAGCAGTTGGGCGTTGTTGATGCGGCCATTGGGGCGGTAGATGGCGCTGCCGTCGCCACCCACCTGCCTGGTGTGGCACTGGGCGCACTGGTGCTCGGCCAGCAGCTTCTCGCCGAGCGCGAGGTCGGCGTCCTTGAACAGGGCGGCGCCTTGCGCCTGAGCGAGCGAGGGCAGGGCGAAGGCAAGAGCAAGGGCAGAGGCGAGGAGGGGGCGTTTCATCGGATTCGTCGTGGGCCGGGGCATCGGCGAAACTTGGCCTATCGCGCCCCCGCCGTCAAGCCTTCGTCATGACCGTCCACACCATCCTCAAAATGGGTGATCCGCGCCTGCTGCGCCACGCCCAGCCCGTCACCGCCTTCGACACACCCGAGTTGCACCGCCTGGTGGCCGACCTGAAGGACACCATGGCCCACGCCAAGGGCGCGGGCCTGGCCGCGCCGCAGATCGGTGTGGACCTGCAGGTGGTGATCTTTGGCAGTGGCGCGCCCAACCCGCGCTACCCCGACGCGCCGGTGGTGCCGCGCACCACGCTCATCAACCCCGTCATCACACCGCTGGATGAGGAGCTGGAAGACGGCTGGGAGGGCTGCCTGTCGGTGCCCGGCCTGCGCGGTGTGGTGCCGCGCTGGCGGCGCATCCGCTACCAGGGCTTCGACGAGTTCGGCCAGGCGATCGACCGCGAGGCCGAGGGCTTCCACGCCCGCGTGGTGCAGCACGAATGCGATCACCTCTGGGGCATGCTCTACCCGATGCGGGTGCGCGACTTCACGCGCTTCGGTTTCACCGAGGTGCTGTTCCCCGGGCTGGACGCCGGCGACGACGACTGACACCCGTGGCAAACGGCGTTACGCCGTTGAAACGATTTGAAATGTTCAGGCCTCAAGTTCGACTAGAGTCAGGCGGCTCAGAACATTCAGAACAAGCAGCAGGGGGAAGCCCCTTCACCACCATGAAGCGATTGCTCATGGCACTGGCCGCCAGCGCCCTCGTGGGCGCCTGCAGCGTGAGCCGGCCGCCAACCGACGTGTCCGTTGAATTGCCCGAACGCTGGATGGCGCCGCCGCTGGCGCACCAGGGCAGCACCCAGGCCCTGGACGACTGGTGGGCCCGCTTCGACGACCCGGTGCTCAGCGACTGGATCGCGCGCGCCCAGCGCCACAGCCCCGACATCGCCAGCGCGCGTGCCCAGGTGTTCGCGGCGCGCGCGGCCCTGGCCGGCGCCGAGGCGCAGGGCCGGCCGCAGGTGAACGCGGTGGCCACCGCCAACCGCGGCGTCACGGACGCCAGCACCCCGCTGGGCACCACGCTCAGCGCGGGTTTCCAGGCCTCGTGGACCGTGGGGCTGTGGGGCGAGAGCGCCGCCCGCGTGGACAGCGCCCAGGCCCGCCAGGACGCGGCCGGCGCGGGCTGGCACGAGGCCCGCGTGCTTGTGGCGTCCGAGGTGGCGCAGCTCTATTTCGGCCAGCGCCTGTGCCGCCAGCAATTGGCCGTGGCCCTGAACGACCGCGACTCGCGCCGCGTGACGGCCGAGAGCAACGACGTGACCGAGCGCGCCGGCCTGAGCGCGCCGGCCGACGCGGCCCTGGCGCGCGCCAGCGCTGCCGAGGGCGTGGCGCGCTGGCGCAGCCAGGAAACCCTGTGCGAGCGCCAGATCAAGTCGATCGCCGCCATCACCGCCCAGCCTGAGGCCGAGGTGCGGCGCCAGCTCGGCGGCGCCCCCGACCTGAATGCCTGGCTGGCGTCCGGCCGCGTGGAGCAACTGCTGGCCGTGAACGCCGTGCCCGCCGAGGTGCTGCGCCAGCGGCCCGACGTCTACCGCGCCCAGCGCGAACTGGTGGCCGCGAGCGAAGACGTGGGCGTGGCCCACGCCGCGCTGCGCCCCGGCCTCACTCTGCAGGGCAGCGTGCTGCGCAACCGCTTCTCGGGCGGCGGGCTCGACGTCACCGCCAACTCCTGGTCCATCGGCCCCATCACCCTGAGCCTGCCGCTGCTGGGGCGCGGCGCGCTGCACGCCAGCGCCGACAGCGCCCAGGCCCGCTACGAGGCCGCCGCCAGTGCCTACGCCGGCACGCTGCGCCAGGCCGTGGCCGAGGTGGAGCAGTCGCTGGTCACGCTGTCGGGCCTGAGCGAGCGCCTGGCCGCCACCGAGACGGCCGTGGCCGGCTACAACCGCTCCTTCGAGGCCACCGAGGCGCGCTACCGCGTGGGCTTCGCCAACCTCAGCCAACTGGAAGAGGCGCGCCGCCTCAAGCTCAACGCCGACAGCAGCGCCGTGGCCCTGCAGCAGGAGCGCCTGGACGCCTGGCTGCAGCTCTACGTCGCCCTGGGGGGCGGCTTCGACCCCGCGGCGGTGCCCGCCACGCTCAGCCCCGACGCCCTGAATCCCAACGCCTCGAACGCCCGATGAACGCCATCCCCACCCCCCGGCGCCGCTGGTTCTGGCCCCTGGCCGCACTCGCCCTCGTCATCCTCGCGCTGGCCGCCTGGCTGCTGCTGCGCCCCGCCGATGAAGCCCCGGCCGCCGGTACCGGCGCGAGTGGCGCCAACAGCGCCGCCCCGGCTGAGGGCGAGCAGCCGCGGCCCGCGCTCACCGTCACCGTGACGAAGCCGCAGCGCGAGTCGCTGCCCATCCGCCTGCAGGCCAACGGCAACATCGCCGCCTGGCAAGAGGCCAGCGTGGGCGCCGAGGTCAACGGCCTGCGCCTGTCCACGGTCAACGTGAACGTCGGCGACACGGTGCGCAAGGGCCAGGTGCTGGCCGAGTTCGTGCGCGAAACCACGCAGGCCGACACCCTGCAGGCGCGCGCCAGCCTGATGCAGGCCGAGGCCAGCTACCAGAACGCCAAGGCCGACGCCGACCGCGCGCGCGCCATCGAGAACACCGGCGCGCTGTCGAAGTCGCAGGTGGCGCAGTACCTCACGCAGGAGAAGGTCTCGCTGGCGCAGTGGGAGGCCGCCAAGGCCGCGCTTGGCGCCACCGAGGTGCGCCTGGGCAACACCCGCGTGCTGGCGCCCGACGACGGCGTGATCTCCGCGCGCGGGGCCACCGTGGGCGCCGTGGTGGCGGCGGGGCAGGAGCTGTTCCGCCTGGTGCGCCAGGGCCGCCTGGAGTGGCGCGGCGAGGTCACGCCCAATGAGGTCGACCGCATCAAGATCGGCCAGGCCGTGGCCGTGACGGCCGCCACCGGCCGCGAGGTGCAAGGCAAGGTGCGCGCCATCGCGCCCAGCGCCGACCCGCAGACGCGCAACATCCTGGTCTTCGTGGACCTGCCGCGCCACGGCGAACTCAAGGCCAACACCTTCGCGCACGGCAGCTTCGACCTGGGGCAGAGCGAGGCGCTCACCGTCTCCAGCCAGTCCGTGGTGGTGCGCGACGGCAGCAACTACGTCTTCGCCATCGACGACCAGAGCCGCGCCAGCCAGCTCAAGGTGCGCACCGGCCGCCGCGTGGGCGAGCGGGTGGAGATCCTCGAAGGCCTGAAGGAAGGCGCGTCCGTGGCGGTGCAGGGCGCGGGCTTCCTCAACGAGGGCGACCTCGTGAAAGTGGTGCAGTGACATGAACGTCTCCGCGTGGTCCATCCGCAACCCCATCCCGGCGGCGATGCTGTTCGTCATGCTCACGCTGGCGGGACTGTTCTCCTTCAAGCAGATGAAGGTGCAGAACTTCCCGGACCTGGACCTGCCCACCATCACCGTGGTGGCGGCCCTGCCGGGCGCCTCGCCCAACCAGCTCGAGAACGACGTCGCGCGCATCATCGAGAACAGCCTGGCCTCGCTGCAGGGGCTCAAGCACATCTACACCAAGGTGCAGGACGGCACGGTCTCACTGACCGTGGAGTTCCGCATCGAGAAGGACACGCAGGAGGCGCTGGACGACGTGCGCTCGGCCGTGGCCAAGGTGCGCAGCGACCTGCCCACCGACCTGCGCGACCCCATCGTCAACAAGGTGGAGCTGGCCGGCGGCGCGGTGCTGGCGTTCACGGTGGCGTCCGACAAGATGGACGGGGAGGCCTTGTCCTGGTTCGTGGACAACGACGTGTCCAAGCTCTTGCTGTCGGTGCCCGGCGTGGGCGCGGTCAACCGCGTGGGCGGCGTGGACCGCGAGGTGCAGGTGCTGCTCGATCCGCTCAAGCTGCAGGCCCTGGGCGCCACCGCCACCGACGTCTCGCGCCAGCTCGCCAAGGTGCAGATCGAGAGCGCCGGTGGCCGCGTGGACCTGGGTGGCAGCCAGCAGCCGCTGCGCACCTTGTCGCAACTGGCCTCGGCCGAGGCGCTGGCGGGCATGCAGGTGGCGCTGAGCGACGGCCGCTACATCCGCCTGGACCAGATCGCCGAGGTGCGCGACACCATCGCCGAGCCCACCGCCGCGGCCTTCCTGGACGGCAAGCCCGTGGTGGGCTTCGAGATCGCGCGCAGCCGCGGGGCCGGCGAGATCGAGGTGGGCGACGGCGTGCGCGCCAAGCTCGAGCAGTTGCGCGCCCAGCGGCCCGACCTGCACATCACCGAGTCCTTCGACTTCGTGACGCCGGTGAAGGAGGAATTCGACGCCTCCATGACCCTGCTGTACGAGGGCGCCATCCTGGCCGTGCTGGTGGTCTGGCTGTTCCTGCGCGATTTCCGCGCCACCGTGGTGTCGGCCGTGGCGCTGCCGCTGTCGGCCATCCCGGCCTTCATCGGCATGTACTACATGGGCTTCACCATCAACGTGGTGACGCTGCTGGCCATGTCGCTGGTGATCGGCATCCTGGTGGACGACGCCATCGTCGAGGTGGAGAACATCGTGCGGCACATGCGCCTGGGCAAGACGCCGTACCAGGCCGCCATGGAAGCGGCCGACGAGATCGGCCTGGCCGTCATCGCCACCACCTTCACGCTGATCGCGGTGTTCCTGCCCACGGCCTTCATGGCCGGCATCCCGGGCAAGTTCTTCAAGCAGTTCGGCTGGACGGCCGCGCTCGCGGTGTTCGCCTCGCTGGTGGTGGCGCGCGCGCTCACGCCCATGATGGCCGCCTACCTGCTCAAGCCCTTCGTGCAGAAGGAGATGCCGCGCTGGATGGACACCAACCCGGTCACCCGCGGCCTCTGGCGCTGGTCGCAGAACCAGAACGAGCCGGCCTGGCTCGACCGCTACCAGAACTGGGCGCGCTGGTGCATCCGCCACCGCTGGATCACCAGCTTCGGCGCGGGCCTGTTCTTCATCGGCTCACTGATGCTGATCCCGCTGCTGCCGCAGGGCTTCGTGCCGCCGGACGACAACTCGCAGACCCAGGTGTTCCTGGAACTGCCGCCCGGCGCCACGCTGGAGCAGACCATCGCCACGGCCGAGCGCGCGCGCCTGCTGGTGGCGGCGGTGCCGCACGTGCGCTCGGTCTACACCACCATCGGCTCGGGCACGGCCGGCACCGACCCGTTCGCGCCCCAGGGCGCGGCCGAGTCGCGCAAGGCCGCGCTCACCATCCAGCTCGACCCGCGCAGCGAGCGCCCGCGCAAGCAGGGCATCGAAAACGACATACGCGCGGCCATGTCCAACCTGCCCGGCGTGCGCAGCAAGGTGGGCCTGGGCGGCTCGGGCGAGAAATACATCCTCACCCTCACCGGCACCGACGCGCACGCGATGGCCACCGCGGCGCGCGCGGTCGAGCGCGACCTGCGCACCATCCGTGGCGTGGGCAGCATCCAGTCCACCGCCGCGCTGGTGCGCACCGAGATCATCGTCACGCCCGACCTGGCGCGCGCCGCCGAACTCGGCGTCACCAGTTCGGCCATCGCCGAGACGCTGCGCATCGCCACCGTGGGCGACTACGACAACCTGCTGCCCAAGATGAACCTGCCGCAGCGGCAGATCCCCATCGTGGTCAAGCTCGACGTGGGCGCGCGCCACGACCTGGACGTGTTGCGCCGCCTGGCCGTGCCCGGCGCGCGCGGCCCGGTGATGCTGGGGCAGGTGGCCTCGCTGGAGTTCGGCGGCGGCCCGGCCGTGATCGACCGCTACGACCGTTCGCGCAACATCAACTTCGAGGTGGAGTTGGCCGGCATCGCGCTGGGCGACATGAAGACGGCGGTGGAGAAGCTGCCCAGCCTGCGCAACCTGCCACCGGGCGTGTCGGTGCTGGAGATCGGCGACGCCGAGGTGCAGGGCGAGCTGTTCGCCAGCTTCGGCCTGGCCATGCTGACCGGCGTGCTGTGCATCTACATCGTGCTGGTGCTGCTGTTCAAGGCCTTCCTGCACCCCATGACCATCCTGGCGGCGCTGCCGCTGTCGCTGGGCGGGGCCTTCGTGGCGCTGCTGATCGCCAACAAGAGCTTCTCCATGCCCTCGCTGATCGGCTTGATCATGCTGATGGGCGTGGCGACCAAGAACTCCATCCTGCTGGTGGAGTACGCCATCGAGGCGCGGCGCGCGCACGGCATGTCGCGGCTGGACGCGATCCTCGATGCCTGCCACAAGCGGGCGCGCCCGATCGTGATGACGACGATCGCCATGGGCGCGGGCATGCTGCCCATCGCCATCGGCTGGGGCTCGGCCGATAGCAGCTTCCGTTCGCCGATGGCGGTGTCGGTGATCGGCGGGCTGATCACCTCCACCTTCCTGAGCCTGCTGGTGATCCCGGCGGTGTTCACCATCGTGGACGACGTGGCGCTGTGGTTCGCGAAGCTGTTCCACCGGCGCGATGCGTCGATGCCGCCGGTGGCGCCGGCCGCCCCGCGTTGAGGCCTTGACTCGCCTCAATCCGGCAGCTTGTCCTGCAGGGGCGTGACGTCGTACCAGGCGGTTCCGCTGTCTGCCTTGTTGGATTGCACGATTTCGTGCTGCAAGCAGGCGAGTTCGCGAACGAACAGGGGCAGCAAGCACCGCATCATCTGCCGTTGCTTGGACAGGTCGTGACCGGTCAACGGGCGCGAGAGGAAACCGACGGGGATGTCGAATGCGCGGCAGTAGCCCTCGAAGATCAGCGCGGCCCGCGGACCGCTGAAGCTGTCGCTGCAGACCATGACCCGGCCTTTGCCCTGTTCCAGTACACGGCTCGCGAAGCACTCGGCCAGGACCTGCAAGGCATTGCCGTGGGTGCTGTCCCGGTCGGCGCGTCGGTATTGGCTGCGACTGGCTTCAATGAAGTGCGTCCGGCCCTTGAGCGCCGTGCGCCACCGTTGGATTCGAGGGGCCTGCTCCCAGATGTGCCTGGCCGAATCCGCTTCGCCCAGCTTCTGGCCTTCTGTGGGGAGGGTCAGGCGCAGCTCGCTGTCGCCCAGGCCTTGCTGCAGTTCGTGGCAGAAGTCGTCGAGCAAGGCGTTTTGCTGCTCAGGCGTCAGCTGCTGCCAGTCGGCCTTGCAGTACAGCGCGAAGCCCTGCGCCATGACCTCGCGGACCGGCAGCATTTCCTGGGGCACGAGGTCGCGGCCGCCGACAAAAAAAATGTGGGTGTTCTTCAAGGCCTCCTCGCCAAACCGGTTGACCAGAAGTTCGAGAAGTTCGATCAGCGCCAGGATGCGAACCGGGTTCAGCGAATGAAGGCCCAAAGGCACGACGATGGCGCTCGGTGGGACACGGATGCGATCCGGGTGCGGTCGGGTGGCGAGGAACACCTCCTCCATGCGCATCACCAAGCGCTCCCTCAGGGAGGAGTGCATGGGCAGCCTGCAGACCGCTTGGTTGACGCAATCGGGGCCGTGGTCTTTCGTTGGCATCCACAGGTGCAGCTTGAGCTGCTGCGAGATCGCGTGGATGTCTGTCTCGGCCACGGTGTCGCGCAACTCCAGGAAACACCTCAGCGCTGAAGTGACGGCTTGACGGACCTCCGGTGTGGCGGGCGTGGACGGCAAGGCCTGGTTGTCGGCAGGCGCGGGCGGTTGGAGTTCTGGCGATGCCGGCTTCTTCTGGTCGATCTGGCGGTAGTGGGGGGCGTACCTGGCCTTGATCAATAGGCGGGTGGCTGAGTGCATGGGCTGCGTAGGCTGGCGTTGATTGATGAGGGTGCCGAACGGCCGCCGCTCAGTAACCAGTCCTTGTCCCAAAGGTCCTCACGCGACTTCACCGAAACCTCTCGGCTGCGTGAGGAGGGGGCGCCCTGAAAGAGAACGCCTCGGGACGACCCGAAGCACAATAGCCGCCCATGCGCCTGCGCCACATCGAAGTCTTCAACGCCGTCATGCTCACCGGCAGCGTGAGCGCGGCGGCCCGCATGATCAACGTCACGCAGCCCGCCGTGAGCCGCACCCTGCAGCACGCCGAGCTGCAACTGGGTTTCCCGCTGTTCCAGCGCGCCGGTGGCCGGCTGGTGCCCACCACCGAGGCCCAGACCCTGTACCCCCACATCGAGCGCCTGTTCGCCCAGCTCGACGAGGTGCAGCGCCTGGCCACCAGCCTCAAGGCCGGCCGCACCCACGGCGAGCTGCGCGTGCTGACCGTGCTGGGCCTGAGCTACGAGGTGCTGCCGCGCGCCATGCGCCTGTTCCGTGAGAAGCACCCCGACGTGCTGGTGCACCACCAGGCGCTGCATTCGGTGCAGATCGTCTCTGCCCTGGCCCTGCAGGAGGCCGACGTGGGTTACGTGTTCAACCCCGGCTCACACCCGGCCCTGGTGCAGGAGCGCCTGGGCGAGCGCCGCGTGATGGTGGTGGCGCCCAAGGGCCTGTTGCCGGCGCGCGTGCTCAAGGCCGGCGGCATCGGCTGGGCGCAGCTCGCGCGGCTGCCGGTGATCGCCCTGGACGGGCAGGACCCGCTGGGCGTGCAGCTCTCGCACGCGATGCGCGACCACGGCGTCGATCTGCGCCCCATCATGACCGTGCAGACCTACCACGTGGCCCTTGCCCTGGCGCAGCACGGCGTGGGCGTGGCGCTGGTGGAAGGCTGCACGGCCACCTCGGCCGATCGCACGCGCGTGGACGTGCTGCCCTTCGAGCCGGCCATGCTGACCGCCGTGCACATGCTGCGCCCCACCGCGCGGCCGCACTCGGTGGTGGCGCGCGCCTTCACGCGCTGTTTTCAGCAGGCCTTGCAGCAGATCGGCTGATCGCCGTGGCGCCGCGTGGTCGATCGACCACGCCCTGGAGCTGGTGCGACAGGCGCTGCGCACTGCCGGCCGCCAGCGTGAAGCCCAGTGCGCCATGCCCGGCGTTGAACAGCAGGTTGGCGGGGGCGCCGTCCACGCGGCCGATGAGGGGCACGCCCGTGGGCGTGGCGGGTCGCAGGCCGGCCCAGGGTCGGGCCTCGGTGCCGGCGCAGGCCAGGGGAAAGACCTCGCGTGCGGCGCGCCGCAACTGCTCCACGCGCCGGGATTCGATGCGCGTGTCGTGGCCCGCCAGCTCCGCCAGGCCGGCCACGCGCAGGCGCTGGCCCAGGCGCGCGAACACCACCTTGCGCTGCGCGTCGGTGACGCTCACGGTCGGCGCCAGGCCACCGCTGGCGGGCGCGTCCAGCGTGAGGCTGTAGCCCTTGAGCGGGTACACGGGCACGTACGCGCCCGCCTGCCGCGCGAAGGCCGCCACGCCAGTGCCCAGCGCGGCCACGAAGCTGTCCGCTTCGATCCAGTCCCCGCCCGCCTGCACGGCCACCAGGCGATCGCCCTCGCGCCGCAGCGCGCCCAGCGGCGCGCCGAGCACGAAGCGCACGCCACGCGCCTGCAGGGCGCCGTGCAGGGCGTCGCACAGCCGGGCGCAGTCGGCCGCGCATTCGCCCGGCGTGTGGATGCCGCCCACGTAGCGCGCGGCGCTGCCGGCCAGCGCGGGTTCGATGCTCAAACACTCGGCCAGCGACAGCGCCTGCTGCCCGGCGCCGCCGAGCGCACGCTGCAGCTCGAGTTGCCGCCGCGCGGCGGCGAATGCGGCCTCGCTGCCATACATCACCAGCTTGCCGCTGGCGGCGAAGTCGCAGTCGGCGCGCGTGTCGGCCAGCAGCCGTTGCAGCGCCTCGCGGCTTTCCTCGGCCAGGGCGAGCAGGGTGGCGGTGCTGCGCGCCGACACGTCGGCGCGGCAGGCGGCCAGGAACCGCAGGCCCCAGGCCCATTGCGCCGGGTCCAGGCGCAGGCGCAGCGAAAAGGGCGACTCGCGCGAGAGCAGCAGCTTGGGCAGTTGCGCCCAGATCGAGGGATCGGCCAGGGGCTGCACGTAGGCGTAGCTGAGCTGCGCGCCGTTGCCGAAGCTGGCGCCCTGTCCGGGGCGCTGGCGGTCGATCACGGTGACCTCGAAACCGTCGCGCTGCAATTGCCAGGCGGTGGTCAGGCCGACGATGCCGGCGCCCAGCACGGCCACGCGGCGCACGGCGGTCTGGTGCAGGGAAAGGGCAGGGGGATTGTGCATGATGGCCCGCACTGTAGGCAGGCGCGCCGGCCCTGTGAAATGCAGACCGGGGCATGGCCCATGACCGGAACTCATGGGCCGGGCGGCCGGGCATAACCTGAAGGCATGGGCCGGGCCGATAAAAGCATGTGGACAGGCGCGGGCGCTTGCCTAGACTGGCGCATTCCCCCCACCGCCCCCACCCCACATGCAAGCCAGCCACGTCTTTCACCGCCAGTTGCTCCAGGACATGCCCGTCGCCGTCAGCGGCCGAGGCATCACGCTCACCGACAGCCAGGGCAAGACCTACCTCGACGCCTCGGGCGGTGCGGCCGTCTCCTGCCTGGGGCACGGCCACCCGGACGTGATCGCCGCCATGCACGCGCAGCTCGATCAGCTGGCCTACGCGCACACCAGCTTCTTCACGACGGCCGTGGCCGAGGAACTGGCCGACACCCTGATCGACACGGCGCCCGCCGGCATGAGCAACGTGTACTTCGTCAGCGGCGGCTCCGAGGCCGTGGAAGCCGCGCTCAAGATGGCGCGCCAGTACTTCGTGGAGATCGGCCAGCCGCAGCGCGAGCACTTCATCGCGCGCCGCCAGAGCTACCACGGCAACACCCTGGGCGCGCTGGCCGTGGGCGGCAACGCCTGGCGGCGCGAGCAATTCAAGCCGCTGCTCATCGAGGTGGAGCACGTCTCGCCCTGTTATGAGTACCGCGACAAGCGCGCCGACGAAACCGCCGAGCAGTACGGCCAACGCCTGGTGGCGGAACTGGAGGCCGCCATCGAGCGCCTGGGCGGCGACAAGGTCATCGCCTTCGTGGCCGAAACCGTGGGCGGCGCCACGGCGGGCGTGCTCACGCCCGTGCCCGGCTATTTCAAGGGCGTGCGCGAGCTGTGCGACCGCCACGGCATCCTGCTGATCCTGGACGAGGTGATGTGCGGCATGGGCCGCACCGGCACGCTGCACGCCTGCGAGCAGGAGGGCGTGGTGCCCGACCTGCTCACCATCGCCAAGGGCCTGGGCGGCGGTTACCAGCCCATCGGCGCGGTGCTGGCGCAAAGCCGCATCGTCGAGACCTTCCGCAAGGGCAGCGGGCTGTTCCAGCACGGCCACACCTACCTGGGCCATGCAGTGGCCTGCGCGGCGGCCCTCGCGGTGCAACGCGTCATCCAGCGCGACGGCCTGCTCACCCAGGTGCGCGATCATGGTGCGCGATTGCAGGCCCTGTTCCAGGACGCCTTCGGCGATCACCCGCACGTGGGCGATGTGCGCGGACGCGGCCTGTTCTGGGGCATCGAACTGGTGGCGGACCGCGCCAGCAAACAGTGGTTCGATCCCGAACTGAAGCTTCATGCGCGCATCAAGCGCGCCGCCATGGCCGAAGGACTGATGTGCTATCCCGCCGGTGGCTCGGTGGATGGCCGCTGCGGCGATCACATCCTGCTGGCCCCCCCCTTCATCAGCACGCCCGATGAGCTGGCCCAGATCGTGCAACGCCTGCGCCGTGCGATCGACAAGACGCTGGCGGGGGTATCCAGCTCCGCCACCGTTTGACGCCATGCCGGCTCTGCATGGCGGCCCGGGGTAAACCCGGTGCCGTCGCGGCAGGGGCAACCCGGGCGATTGCATTAGCATTCCCGGCCTGCGCGCGACCGTTCCACAAGAGCATCACGCCTTTCAACAACCACCAGTGAACCGCAGGAGAAACACCATGAAAAGACTCACCGCCTGTCTCAGCGCCGTGGCCGCATCGGCCGCGATGATGGCGCCCGCCGCGCCGGCCTTCGCCCAACAGAAATTCATGACCATCGGCACCGGCGGCGTGACCGGCGTGTACTACGCCGCGGGCGGCGCCATCTGCCGCCTGGTGAACAAGGACCGTTCCAAGCACGGCTTCCGTTGCACCGTGGAATCCACCGGCGGTTCCGTGGCCAACATCAACACCATCAAGGCGGGTGATCTCGACTTCGGTGTTGCCCAGTCCGACTGGAACCACCACGCCTACAAGGGCACCAGCACCTTCCAGAAAGACGGCGCCTTCGGCGACCTGCGTTCGGTCTTCTCGCTGCATCCCGAGCCCTTCACCGTGCTGTCCCGCGCCGACGCCAACGTGAAGAACTTCAGCGACCTCAAGGGCAAGCGCGTGAACGTGGGCAACCCCGGCTCCGGCACCCGCGCCTCCATGGACCAGCTTCTGGCCGCCATGAACTGGAAGCTGAGCGACTTCGGCCTTGCAGCCGAACTCAAGGCCGACGAACACGGCGCCGCGCTGTGCGACAACAAGATCGACGCTTTCTTCTACGGCGTGGGCCACCCGAGCGCCAACATCCAGGACCCGGTCACCACCTGCGGTGCCAAACTGGTCAACATCACCGGCCCGGCCGTGGACAAGCTGATCGCCGAATTCCCCTTCTACGCCAAGGCCACCATCCCCGCCGGTCTGTACAAGGGCAATGACGCGGACATCACCACCTACGGCGTGCTCGCCACCTTCGTGACCTCGGCCAAGTCCTCCGACGACCAGGTCTACACGCTGGTCAAGGCCGTCTTCGACAACTTCGACGAGTTCAAGAAGCTGCACCCCGCCTTTGCCAACCTCAAGCCCGAGAACATGGTCAAGGACGGCCTGAGCGCTCCGCTGCACGCCGGGGCAGCCAAGTACTACAAGGAAAAGGGCTGGATCAAGTAATCTGCTGATCCACCGCCGCCAAGCACCCCATGTGCGGCCCGCCGCTCATGGGGTGTTCTGCATTGAGGGCCTCTGCGCAACCGCCTCACCCATCATGAAAAAAGCCGACAACATCGCCGACGTGGACGTCAATCAGCTGGTCAAGGACACCGACGCCGGTGGCCGAGACGCCGGGCCGCTGGTCAACCGCCTGATCCTCGTCGTGGCCGTGGCCTGGTCGCTGTTCCAGCTCTGGATCGCCTCGCCGCTGCCCTTCAGCCTGGGCATCTTCCTGCTCAACGACACCGAGAGCCGCGCCATCCACCTGGCCTTCGCGGTGTTTTTGGCTTTCCTGGCCTACCCGGCGTCCAAGCGCTCGCCGCGCGACCGCGTTCCCGTGACCGACTGGGCCTTTGCGCTCGTGGCCGCGTTCTGCGCGGGCTACCTGTTCTTGTTCTACCGTGAGCTGGCCGGGCGGCCGGGCCAGCCCACGGCGCTGGACGTGGCGGCTTCGGTTGTCGGCGTGCTGCTGCTGCTGGAAGCCACGCGACGCGTGCTCGGCCTACCCATGGTCGTCGTGGCCGCAGTGTTCCTCGGCTACACCTTCGCCGGGCCTTACATGCCCGACATGCTGGCCCACCGCGGGGCCTCGCTCGATCGTGCCGCCTCCCATTTCTGGCTCACGACGGAGGGCGTGTTCGGTGTGGCGCTGGGTGTCTCCAGCGGCTTCATCTTCCTGTTCGTGCTCTTCGGCTCGCTGCTCGACAAGGCCGGCGCGGGCAACTACTTCATCAAGAGCGCCTTCGCCCTGCTGGGCCACATGCGCGGCGGTCCGGCCAAGGCCGCGGTCGTGTCCTCGGCGGCCACCGGCATCATCTCGGGCTCGTCCATCGCCAACGTCGTCACCACCGGCACCTTCACGATTCCACTCATGAAGCGGGTGGGCTACCGCGGCGATCAGGCCGGCGCGGTCGAGGTGTCGAGCTCCGTGAATGGCCAGATCATGCCGCCCGTGATGGGTGCGGCCGCCTTCCTGATGGTGGAGTACGTGGGCATTCCCTACGTGCAGGTCATGAAGCACGCCTTCCTGCCGGCCATCATTTCCTACATCGCGCTGTTCTATATCGTGCACCTGGAGGCCCTGAAAGCGGGCATGCAGGGTCTGCCGCGCCGCACGCAGGCTTCGGCCAGCCAACGCCTGCTGTCCTTCCTGATGACGGTGGCCGGTTTCTTCGTCCTCGCGGGCGTCACCTACTATGTCATCGGCTTCATCAAGTCGATCGCGGGCGCCGCCGCCGTGCCGGTCATTGGCGTCGCGCTGCTGCTGGCTTACCTGGGCCTGCTGTGGGTGGGCTCGCGCCAGCCCGAATTGGCCATTGACGACCCCAATGCCCCGGTGTTCGAACTGCCGGAGACCGGGCCCACCGTGCGCAGCGGCCTGCACTACCTGCTGGCCGTCGTGGTGCTCGTGTGGTGCCTGATGGTGGAGCAGCTCTCGCCAGCGCTGTCGGCCTTCTGGGCGACGATGTTCATGGTGTTCGTCATGCTCACGCAGAAGCCCTTGCTGGGCCTCATGCGCGGCGAAGGCCATGCCTCGTCGCACTTCAAGGCGGGCGTGGTCGATCTCGTCGACGGCCTGGCCACCGGTGCGCGCAACATGATCGGCATCGGCGTGGCCACGGCGGCGGCCGGCATCATCGTCGGCACCGTGTCGCTCACGGGTGTGGGCCTGGTGATGACGGAGATCGTCGAGATCCTGTCCGGCGGCAACCTGATGCTCATGCTGGTGCTGGTCGCGGTGATCAGCCTCATTCTGGGCATGGGCCTGCCCACCACCGCCAACTACATCGTGGTGTCCACCCTGATGGCGCCCGTCATCGTGGAGCTGGGCGCTCAGAGCGGTCTGATCGTGCCCCTGATCGCGGTGCACCTCTTCGTTTTCTACTTCGGACTCATGGCCGACGTGACGCCGCCGGTGGGCCTGGCCTCGTTCGCGGCGGCGGCCATCGCGAAGTACGACCCGATCAAGGTGGGCATCACGGCTTTCTACTACAGCATGCGCACGGCCATCCTGCCGTTCCTGTTCATCTTCAACACGCAACTGCTGCTGATCGGACTCACCGGGCCGTTCCACCTGGCCATGACGATTGCCATAGCGATCGTGGCGATGCTGGTATTTGCCGCCGCCACGCAGGGCTACTTCCTCACCAAGACCAAGTGGTACGAGACCGTGGCCTTGCTGCTGGTCTGCTTCACGCTGTTCCGCCCGGGCTTCTGGATGGACATGGTTCACCCGCCCTTCGACGAGATCAAGGGAGAGGCGATGAGCGCGGCGATCGAGCAGGCGCCGCCGAACACGGGCAAGCGCATGTGGGTGGAGGGCCTCAACCTCAATGGCGACGAGGTGCGCAAAGGTGTGCTGCTGCCGTTGGGCCCCGCGGGCACCGCGAAGGAGCGCCTGGCCAGCTCGGGTGTGACCGCCATGGCCGATGGCGATGGACTCATGGTCGCCGCCGTCAAGTTCGGCAGCCCGGCCGAGAAACTGGGCATCGAGCAAGGCTTCCGCATCACCTCCCTGGAGGTGCCGGCGGATCGTCCGGCCAAGGAATGGCTGTTCATCCCGGCATTGGCGCTGCTGGCGCTGGTCATGTGGCTGCAGATGGGCCGTCTGCGGCGCGAGAAGGCCGGCGCCGCCGTACCAGCGTCCGCATGAGCTCACCACGCATTGCGCTGATCCACGCGCTGGCCCACTCCGTCGCGCCCATCAACGAAGCGATGGCGCGCGACTGGCCCGAGGCCATCCGCATGAACCTGCTCGACGACAGCCTCTCGGCGGACCTCGCGCGCGAGGGCAGGGGACTGGACGCCGCCATGCACGCCCGCTTCGAGACGCTCACGGCCTACGCCGAGTCCACGGGCGCGCAGGGCATCCTGTTCACCTGCTCCGCCTTCGGGCCCTGTATTGAAGCCGCGGCGGCGCGCCGGCCGCAGCTGCCGGTGCTCAAGCCCAACGAGGCCATGGTGGACGAGGCCGTGGCCGAAGCCGCGCGCCTGGGCGGGCCCATCGGCCTGCTGGCCACTTTCGGCCCCACGCTGCAGTCCATGCCGCCGGAATTTCCGGCCGGCGTGGTGCTGCGCACCGCGCTGGCCGAGGGCGCGCTGGAGGCGCTGAACGCGGGAGACACCGCGCGCCACGACGCGTTGGCCGTCGAAGCGGCGAAGCGGCTGCAGGCCGAGGGCTGCGCGCTCATCGCGCTGGCGCAGTTCAGCCTGGCGCGCTCGGCCCCCGCGGTGCAGGCGGCCACGGGCCTGCCGGTCCTCACCACGCCGGGGAGCGCGATCCGGGCGCTGCGCCGGCGCCTCGCGAGCTGATTCGCGGCCTTTCGGGGCCCATCCAACCGCTACAATCGCGGGTTTCCGTGAGTGGGCTACCCGCCCCGCCGGGCCTCAATCCGGCGGCGCCAGACACCCTCCCGGCGCGCGGGTGGCGAAATTGGTAGACGCACCAGGTTTAGGTCCTGACGCCAGCAATGGTGTGGGGGTTCGAGTCCCCCCCCGCGCACCAGCCCCACGGAACCCCGCTATGCCCCGCGTCGGCCCGAACGGCCGGCCTTCCCTTGGAGAACACCATGACCGTGACCGTTGAAACCCTGGAGAAGCTCGAGCGCAAGATCACGCTCACGCTGCCCGCCGACGTCATCCAGAACGAGGTCGCCGCGCGCCTCAAGCGCATCGCGCGCGACGTCAAGATGGACGGCTTCCGTCCCGGCAAGGTGCCGATGAACGTCGTGGCCCAGCGCTATGGCTACTCGGTGCACTACGAGGTCATGAACGACAAGGTCGGCGAGGCCTTCGCCTCCGCCGCCAACGAAGCGCAACTGCGCGTGGCCGGCCAGCCGCGCATCACCGAAAAGGAAGGCGCGCCCGAGGGCCAGCTGGCCTTCGACGCGGTGTTCGAGGTCTACCCTGAAGTCAAGATCGGCGACCTCGCCAGCGCCAAGGTCGAGAAGCTCGCCGCCGAGGTGGACGATGCCGCCATCGACCGCACGCTGGACATCCTGCGCAAGCAGCGCCGCACCTTCGCGCAGCGCGCGCAAGACCAGGCCGCCCAGGACGGCGACCGCGTCACCATCGACTTCGAAGGCAAGATCGACGGCGAGCCCTTCGAGGGCGGCAAGGCCGAGGCCTTCCAGTTCATCGTCGGCGACGGCCAGATGCTCAAGGAGTTCGAAGACGCCGTGCGTGGCATGAAGAGCGGCGAGAGCAAGACCTTCCCGCTCGCCTTCCCCGAGGACTACCACGGCAAGGACGTGGCCGGTAAGACGGCCGACTTCCTGGTCACCGTGAAGAAGATCGAGCAGGCCAACCTGCCCGCCGTGGACGAGGCCCTGGCCAAGTCGCTGGGCGTGGCCGATGGCAGCGTGGACGGCCTGCGCGCCGACATCCGCAAGAACCTCGAGCGCGAAGTCAAATTCCGCCTGCAGGGCCGCAACAAGGCCGCCGTGATGGACGCCCTGGTGGGCGTGGCCGAGCTGGACCTGCCGAAGTCCGTGGTGCAGGCCGAGCTGGACCGCCTGGTTGAAGGCGCCCGCGCCGACCTGAAGCAGCGCGGCATCAAGGACGCCGACAAGGCGCCCATCCCCGACGAGCTGTTCCGCCCGCAGGCCGAGCGCCGCGTGCGCCTGGGCCTGGTGGTGGCCGAGCTGGTGAAGCTCAACGAGCTGCACGCCAAGCCGGAGCAGATCAAGGCCCACATCGACGAGCTGGCCGCCTCTTACGAGAAGCCCGCCGACGTGGTGCGCTGGTACCAGTCGGACAACCGCCGCCTGGCCGAGGTCGAGGCCATCGTGATCGAGAACAACGTGACCGAATTCGTGCTGTCCAAGGCCCAGGTCAGCGACAAGACCGTGAGCTTTGACGAACTGATGGCCCAGGCCTGATCAGGCGCCACGCATCCTGAAAGTGGGGGCGGAGCGATCCGCCTCTTTTTTTTGCCATTCGACCCCCCATCTGGGCACTGCGTCCGACCGATCCGCGCCATGGCCCCACCGTCAAAAGTGGGCTTCGGGGTTGGTTACAGTTGGGCCATTGTCTTGAACCCGTACGGACTCACCCGGAGACCCTCATGAGCGTCATGGATATCCAAGGCCTGGGCATGGTGCCCATGGTCATCGAACAATCGGGCCGCGGCGAGCGCGCCTATGACATCTACTCGCGCCTGCTCAAGGAGCGCGTGGTGTTCCTGGTCGGACCGGTCAACGACCAGTCGGCCAACCTGATCGTGGCGCAACTGCTGTTCCTGGAGAGCGAGAACCCCGACAAGGACATCTCGTTCTACATCAACTCGCCCGGCGGCTCGGTCAGCGCCGGCATGGCGATCTTCGACACCATGAATTTCATCAAGCCCGACGTGTCCACGCTGTGCGTGGGCATGGCCGCGAGCATGGGCGCCTTCCTGCTGGCCGCTGGCACCAAGGGCAAGCGCTTCAGCCTGCCCAACAGCAAGGTCATGATCCACCAGCCCCTGGGTGGCACCCAGGGCCAGGCCACCGAGATCGAGATCCACGCGCGCGAGATCCTCAAGACCCGCGAGCAGCTCAACAAGATCCTGGCCGAACGCACGGGCCAGCCGCTGGAGAAGATCGAGCGCGACACCGAGCGCGACTACTACCTCTCCGCCGCCGAATCGGCCGATTACGGCCTGATCGACAAGGTCATCGACAAGCGCCCCAGCGCGGGCTGACGCCGGCGGAAAGGGTGGCCAAACACGGTTTTTGCCACCCTTTTCGCGGATTTGGCCCCGTCGGACCATGAACTATCATTGAACACCGTTTTTCCCTGACACCGAACCATGGCCGACAAGAAAGCCGCCTCCAGCGAAAAAGCGCTGTATTGCTCGTTCTGCGGCAAGAGCCAGCACGAGGTGAAGAAGCTCATTGCCGGGCCCTCGGTGTTCATCTGCGACGAGTGCATCGACCTCTGCAACGACATCATCCGTGACGAGTTGCCCGGCATCGAGGCGGTGAAGGCCTCGGGCGACGAGCTGCCCACGCCGGCGCAGCTCAAGGGCAACCTCGACAACTACGTGATCGGCCAGGACGCCGCCAAGCGCGCACTGGCCGTGGCTGTCTACAACCACTACAAGCGCCTGCGCCACAAGCAGGGTTCGCGCAAGGACGAAGTCGAGCTCGCCAAGAGCAACATCCTGCTCATCGGCCCCACGGGTTCGGGCAAGACGCTGCTGGCCCAGACCATGGCCCGCATGCTCAACGTGCCCTTCGTGATGGCCGACGCCACCACGCTGACCGAGGCCGGCTACGTGGGTGAGGACGTCGAGAACATCGTCGCCAAGCTGCTGCAGAGCTGCAACTACGACATCGAGCGCGCCCAGCAGGGCATCGTCTACATCGATGAGATCGACAAGATCACGCGCAAATCGGACAACCCCTCCATCACCCGCGACGTGTCGGGCGAGGGTGTTCAGCAGGCGCTGCTCAAACTCGTCGAAGGCACCATGGCCAGCGTGCCGCCGCAGGGCGGGCGCAAGCACCCCAACCAGGACTTCCTGCAGGTCGACACCACCAACATCCTGTTCATCTGCGGTGGCGCCTTCGCGGGCCTGGAAAAGATCATCGAGAACCGCACGGAGGCCTCGGGCATCGGTTTCTCGGCCGCCGTGCGCAGCAAGCAGCAGCGCAGCCTCACCGAGGTGTTCAAGGAAGTCGAGCCCGAGGACCTGATCAAGTTCGGCCTGATCCCCGAACTGGTGGGCCGCGTGCCGGTCATCGCCACGCTGGCCGAGCTGAGCGAGGACGCGCTGGTCGACATCCTCACCCAGCCGCGCAACGCCGTCGTCAAGCAGTTCTCCAAGCTGCTGTCGATGGAGGGGGCCGAACTCGAGGTGCGACCCGCCGCGCTCAAGGCCATCGCGCGCAAGGCGCTGGCGCGCAAGACGGGCGCGCGCGGTCTGCGCTCCATCCTTGAAAACGCCCTCATCGACACCATGTTCGAGCTGCCTGGCCTGAGCAACGTGGAAAAGGTCGTGGTGGACGAGTCCACCATCGACGAAAACAAGCCGCCGCTGCTGGTGTACCGCGAGGCCGCCAAGCAGGCGTGAAAGGCCCCCTATGTCCGGACAGACCCCATTGCCCAGTACCCCCGTCGAACTGCCACTGCTGCCGCTGCGCGACGTGGTGGTCTTCCCCCACATGGTGATCCCGCTGTTCGTCGGCCGGCCCAAGAGCATCAAGGCGCTCGAGTCGGCGATGGAGTCGGAGCGGCGCATCATGCTCGTGGCCCAGAAGGCCGCGGCCAAGGACGAGCCCTCGCCCGAGGACATGTTCGAGATGGGCTGCGTCGCCACCATCCTGCAGATGCTCAAGCTGCCGGACGGCACCGTGAAGGTGCTGGTGGAGGGCGTGCAACGCGCCAAGGTCCTCTCGATCACCGATGGTGAGACGCACTTCGTCGCCAACGTGTCGCCCATCGACCCGGCGAACGAGCGTGCCGAATCGGGCGCGAACGAGCTGGAGGCGCTGCGCCGCGCGGTGATGCAGCAGTTCGACCAGTACGTCAAGCTCAACAAGAAGATCCCGTCCGAGATCCTCACCTCGATCTCCAGCATCGACGACCCGGGCCGCCTGGCCGACACCATCGCGGCGCACCTGCCGCTCAAGCTCGAATCGAAGCAGGTGGTGCTCGACCTCGACCCGGTCATCAAGCGCCTGGAGAACCTCTTCGAACAGCTCGAGCGTGAGGTGGACATCCTCAACGTCGACAAGAAGATCCGCGGGCGCGTGAAGCGCCAGATGGAGAAAAACCAGCGCGACTTCTACCTCAACGAGCAGGTCAAGGCCATCCAGAAGGAGCTTGGCGAGGGCGAAGAGGGCGCGGACGTCGAAGAGATCGAGAAAAAGATCAAGGCGGCGCGCATGCCCGCCGACGCGCGCAAGAAGGCCGAAGGCGAGCTCAAGAAACTCAAGCTCATGTCGCCCATGTCGGCCGAGGCCACCGTGGTGCGCAACTACATCGACGTGCTGGTCGGTCTGCCCTGGAGCAAGAAGACCAAGATCAAGCACGACCTGGCGCACGCCGAGGCTGTGCTCAACGAGGACCACTACGGCCTCGAACGCGTGAAGGACCGTATCCTCGAGTACCTCGCGGTGCAGCAGCGCGTGGACAAGGTGAAGGCGCCCATCCTCTGCCTCGTGGGCCCGCCGGGTGTGGGCAAGACCTCCCTGGGCCAGTCCGTGGCCAAGGCCACCGGCCGCAAGTACGTGCGCATGGCCCTGGGCGGCATGCGCGACGAGGCCGAGATCCGCGGGCACCGCCGCACCTATATCGGTGCCATGCCCGGCAAGGTGCTGCAAAGCCTTACCAAGGTGGGCACGCGCAACCCGCTGTTCCTGCTCGACGAGATCGACAAGCTCGGCACCGATTTCCGGGGCGACCCGTCCAGCGCGCTGCTGGAGGTGCTCGACCCCGAGCAGAACCACACCTTCGGCGATCACTACGTCGAAGTCGACTACGACCTGTCCGACGTGATGTTCGTCGCGACCTCGAACTCGATGAACATCCCGCCGGCGCTGCTGGACCGCATGGAGGTCATCCGCCTCTCGGGCTACACCGAGGACGAGAAGACCAACATCGCCATGCGCTACCTGCTGCCCAAGCAGATCAAGAACAACGGCATCAAGGACGGCGAGGTCGAGGTGCGTGAGGACGCGGTGCGCGACATCGTGCGCTACTACACCCGCGAAGCCGGCGTGCGTTCGCTCGAGCGCGAGCTCTCCAAGATCTGCCGCAAGGTGGTCAAGGGCCTGCTGCTCAAGAAGTTCACGCCGACCGTGCAGGTCACGGCTGACAACCTCAGCGAATTCCTGGGGGTGCGCAAGTACACCTACGGCCGTGCCGAGCAGCAGAACCAGGTGGGCCAGGTGGTGGGCCTGGCGTGGACCGAGGTGGGCGGCGACCTGCTCACCATCGAAGTGGCCATCATGCCCGGCAAGGGCGTCACCACACGCACCGGCTCGCTGGGCGACGTGATGAAGGAATCGGTGGAGGCCGCGCGCACGGTGGTTCGCAGCCGCGCCCGCGTGCTGGGCATCAAGGACGAGATGTTCGACAAGCGCGACATCCACATCCACGTGCCCGACGGCGCCACGCCCAAGGACGGCCCGAGCGCTGGTGCCGCGATGACGACCGCACTGGTGTCCGCGCTCACGGGCATTCCGGTGCGCGCCGACGTCGCCATGACGGGTGAGATCACGTTGCGCGGCGAGGTCACTGCCATCGGTGGCCTCAAAGAGAAACTGCTGGCCGCGCTGCGCGGCGGCATCAAGACGGTGATCATTCCCGAAGAGAACGTCAAGGACCTCGCGGAGATCCCCGACAACGTCAAGGAAGGCCTGCAGATCGTCCCGGTGAAGTGGATCGACAAGGTCTTGTCCATCGCGCTGGAACGCCAGCCGGTGCCGCTCACGGACGAAGAAGTCGCGGCGCAGATCGCGGCGGCGTCGGTGCGCGCGGCCGCGGGCGAGACCGACGCGGTGAAACACTGAAAAATATGGCGGGCCCTTGAAAAGGGGCCGATTTTTTCGCTATACTTCTAGCTTCTGCAGAACGCAAGAACTGCAGAAAACGCGGGAATAGCTCAGTTGGTAGAGCGCAACCTTGCCAAGGTTGAGGTCGCGAGTTCGAACCTCGTTTCCCGCTCCAGATTTGCAAAAAGGGAAGCTCGGCTTCCCTTTTTTGTCGGACCCGATCTGGCGCGTTAGCAAAGCGGTTATGCAACGGATTGCAAATCCGTCTAGGGCGGTTCGACTCCGCCACGCGCCTCCACACGAACGATAAAAAAAAGCACCTGTGCAGGGTTCTGCCAGGTGCTTTTTCTTTGGTCGTTGCGCGCTCATCGCGCACCAGGCGCGTGTCGCGCAGCTCAGGTCGGCGTTGTGGCCGCCAGGGCGCGCTGCCAGTGCAGGCGGCCTTGCGGCAGCGCCTCATGCACGAACGCGGCGGCGAGGCTGGCCTGGCGCGCGGCGGCCTCGTCAGGCAGGGAGTGCGCCGCGACGGCCATGCGGCCCACGGCCCAGGCCAGCAGCGTGTGGGCCATCGCATGCAGCACGTCATCGGCGCTTTCCAGCAGCCGCGCACTGTCTTTCGCGACGCCTTCCAGCCAGGCAGACAACTG
This sequence comes from Hydrogenophaga sp., assembly GCF_035481345.1. Lineage (GTDB taxonomy): Bacteria > Pseudomonadota > Gammaproteobacteria > Burkholderiales > Burkholderiaceae_C > Hydrogenophaga. The sequence continues at coordinate 35,271 of NZ_DATIGV010000164.1, forward strand.
CGCGCGCGATTCATCGATGAACGCGCGCAGCGGGTCGCCGTCGGGCAGATCGGCGCGCAGGGTGTCGAGCAGCTCGCGGGCCGTGGCGCCGCCATCGGCCAACAGCTTGCGCTGCGCGAGGTCGATCGCCTGGATCTCGTTCGTGCCCTCGTAGATCATCGCAATGCGCGCGTCGCGCACGGTCTGCTCGATCCCGTATTCGTGCACGTAACCGTAGCCACCCCAGACGCCCAGCGCGGCGGCCGGGCCGTGGAAGCCCTGGTGCGTGCAGAAGGCCTTCACGATGGGGGTGAGCAGGGCTGCGAAGCGTTTCTCGCGTTCGCGCACGGCCGTGTCGCCGTGGTGCTCCGCCAGATCGAGCGCGAGCGCGGCGCGGTAGGCCAGCACACGCTGCGCCTGGGTCATGGCGTCAAGGCGGTTGAGCAACTTGCGCACGGCCGGGTGTTCGGCAATGGGGCGTCCCATCTGCACGCGCTCTGCGGCGTAGCGGCGCGCGTTCTGCGTGGCCATCTCCTGGTGGCCCAGGCCCTGCAGGCCCACGTGCAGGCGCGCGGAATTCATCATCAGGAACATCGCCGCCAGTCCGCGGTGCGGCTCGCCGATGAGCCAACCGGTGGCGCCTTCGTAGCGCATGGCGCAGGTGGCGCTGGCCTTGATGCCCATCTTCTTCTCGATGCCGTCGCAGAAGAGGGCGTTGCGCGAGCCATCGGGCAGCAGCTTGGGCACCAGCGCCAGCGACAGGCCCTTGGTGCCTGCCGGCGCGGGATTCGTGGGGTCCTGCAGGCGGCACAGCACCAGGTGCACGATGTTGTCCGTGAGGTCGTGCTCGCCGCCGCTGATGAAGATCTTGTTGCCGCTGATGCGCAGGCTGCCATCCGCCTGCGGCTCGGCGCGGGTGCGCAACTGGCCGAGGTCGCTGCCCGCCTGCGGTTCGGTGAGCGCCATCGCCGCGAGCCATTCGCCACTGACGATCTTGGGCAGGTAGCGGGCCTTGAGCTCGTCGCTCGCGTGCGCTTTGATGGTCTCGTACGCGCCGTGCAGCAGGTCCGGGTACATGTTCCAGCCGTGGTTGCAGGCGTCGAGCATCTCGCGCAGGGCGGCGTCCAGCAGCAGCGGCAGGCCCTGGCCGCCCCAGTCGGGCGCGCAGGGCAGGGCCGGCCAACCGCCGGCCACGAAGGCCTGGTAGGCCGCGGGAAAGCCCGTGGGCGTGCGCAGGCGGCCATCGGCTTCGCGCACGCAGCCTTCGAGGTCGCCGCTGCCGTTCAGGGGTTGCAGCACCTCGCTGGCGAAGCGCGCGGCTTCCTGCAACACCGCGTCGGCGGTGTCGAGGTCGAGATCGGCGAACGCCTCGCAGGCTTTCCAGTGCTTGGGCGCGTCGAGCACGTGCTCGAGCACGAAGCGCATGTGTTCGAGAGGGGCTTCGTAGGTCCAGCTCATTCGAGATCGCTCAAGATTTCTTCGCACCGAGATAGGTGTCGATCACGCGCGAATCGCCCGCGAGCTGCGCGGCCGGGCCCGAGAGCACCACGTCGCCGGTCTCCAGCACATGGCCTTCGTCGGCCACGTTCAGCGCGGCGCGCGCGTTCTGCTCCACCAGCAGGATGCTCACGCCGCGATCGCGCAGCGTTTCGATGATGCGAAAGATGTCGCGCACGATGAGCGGGGCCAGGCCCAGGCTGGGCTCGTCGAGCATGAGCAGCTTGGGCTGGCCCATCAGCGCGCGGCCGATGGCGAGCATCTGGCGCTCGCCGCCCGACAGCGTGCCGGCTGCCTGCGCGCGGCGTTCCTTCATGCGCGGGAACAGTTCGTAGACCTGCTCCAGGCCGTCGCGCCAGCGCGGCAGGCGCTGCTTCATCGGGCGCCAGCCGCCGAGCACCAGGTTGTCCTCGACGCTCATGGTGCCGAACAGTTCGCGGCGTTCCGGCACCAGGGCCAGGCCGGCCATCACGCGCTCTTCCAGCGTGAGGCGTGTGATGTCCTGGCCTGCGAAGCGCACCCCGCCGCGCAAGGGCAGCAGGCCCATCAGCGCACCCAGCAGCGTGGACTTGCCCGCGCCGTTGGGTCCGATCACCGTGACCACCTGACCCGCGCGCACCGGGAGGGTGATGCCGTGCAGCACCTCGGCCTTGCCGTAACCGGCGTGCAGGTCTTTCACGTCAAGCAAGAGTTCGGCCATTTCAGTGCTCCGTCCCGAGGTAGGCTGCGCGCACTTTTTCGCTGGCCTGGATCTCCGCGGGAGTGCCTTCCAGCAGCGGCGTGCCGAACTCCATCACCAGGATGCGGTCGGTCAGGTTCATCACGAAGTCCATGTCGTGTTCCACGAGCAGCAGGCTCAGGCCCTCGGCCTTGAGCTGGCGCAGCACCTCGGCCAGTGCCTGCTTCTCGCGGTGGCGCAGGCCGGCGGCGGGTTCGTCCAGCAGCAGCAGGGCCGGGTCGCTGGCCAGGGCGCGCGCGATTTCAACGAGGCGTTGCGGACCGAGCGCGAGGTTGCCCGCCAGTTCGTGCAGGTGCTCGCCCAGGCCCACGCGGCGCAACTGGCGCTCGGCCTCGGCCAGGGCGCGGGCTTCCTCGGCGCGGTCCATGCGCAGCATGGCGGCCAGGGTGCCGCTGCGCGTGCGCAGGTAGGTGCCCAGGGCCACGTTCTCCAGCACGGTCATGTCGGGCACCAGCTTGACGTGCTGGAAGGTGCGCGAGAGGCCGCGCCGTGCGATCTCGCGCGCGCCCTTGCCGTCCACGCGTTCGCCGCGCAGCCAGACCTCGCCGCCGGAGAGCGGCAGCACGCCCGAGACCAGGTTGAAGGTGGTCGACTTGCCCGCGCCGTTGGGGCCGATGAGGCCGAAGATTTCGCCGGCGCGCAGCGTGAAGCCCACGTTGTTGACGGCGACCAGGCCGCCGAAGGTGCGTCGTGCGTCTTTCACTTCCAGCAACACGCTGCCCGCGGCGGGCTTGTCGCGCGCCGGCAGGGGTTCGGTGGTGTCTGCCCGGATGGCGCGGTGCCGCCGCGCGGGCAGCAGCCGCTCGATCGAGGGCCACAGGCCATCGGGCGCGAACTTGAGCACCAGCACCAGCACCACACCGAAGACGATGATTTCATAGCTGCCCGAGGCGCCCAGGAGCGCGGGCAGCCAGGTCTGCAACTGGTCTTCGGCCAGCTTCACCAGGGCCGCACCGGTGAAGGCGCCCCACACGTGGCCGGCGCCGCCCAGCACCGCCATGAACAGGTACTCGATGCCGAACTTGATGCCGAAGGGCGAGGGGTTGACGCTGCGCTGCATGTGCGCGAACAGCCAGCCCGAGATCGAGGCCAGGATGGCCGCGATCACGAACATCAGCAACTTGTGGCGAAAGGTGGAGGCGCCCATGGCCTCGGGCATGGTCTTGCCGCCGCCGCGGTGCACGTCGAGCGCGCGCATGATGCGCCCGGGCCGCGAGTCGAGCAGGCGCGTGATCGCGATGGCCGAGGCGATGGCCACCAGCCAGATCAGCAGGTACATGCGCCGCTCCTCCTGCAGGCTGATGCCGAAGAACGAGATGGCGGGCACGCCGAGCAGGCCGTCGTACTTGCCCAGGGCATCGAGGTTGCCCATGGTGTAGAACAGCGCCAGGCTCCAGCAGATGGTGGCCAAGGGCAGGTAGTGGCCCGACATGCGCAGCGTGACCCAACCCAGTACCAGCGCCACGACGATGGTGACACCGAGTCCGGCGAGCAGGCCGATCCACGGGGAGATCCCCATCTTCACCGCCAGAAAGGCGCTGGCGTAGGCGCCCAGGCCGGCAAAGGCCGCCTGGCCGAAGGAGGTGAGCCCACCGATGCCGGTGAGCAGCACCAGGCCCAGCGCGACCAGACCGAACAGGCCGACGTAATTGAGCTTGGTGATCCAGTAGTCGGGCACCGGCAGAAAGGGCACGGCCAGCATGACCACGGTGAAGGCCATCAGGCCGTAGCGACGCAGGTCCATCTCAATGCTCCTCGTCATGGGGGTCGACGAAGGAGCGCCACAGGAGCACCGGCAGGATGGCGGTGAACACGATCACTTCCTTGAATGCACTGGCCCAGAACGAGCCGAAGGCTTCCACCAGACCCACGCCGAGCGCGCCCACCAGCGCGAGCGGAAAGCTCGTGAGGCCGGCGAAGACGGCGGCCACGAAGCCCTTGAGGCCGATGAGAAAACCGCTGTCGAAGAACACGGTGGTGGTGGGCCCGATGAGCAGGCCCGAGAGCGCGCCGATGAACGCCGCGAGCGTGAAGCTCAATGAGCCGGCGGCGTCGGTGGAGATGCCCATGAGCCGCGCGCCGGTCTGGTTGACCGAGGTGGCGCGCAGCGCCTTGCCGGTGAGCGTGCGGTCGAACAGCACGAACAGCGCGACGATGAGCGCGACCGAGGCGCCCACGATGATGATGGCCTGGCCACTGAGCGTGACCGGCCCGAAACTCAGGCGCTCGTCCCAGAACGGCGGGTTGCGAAATCCCTCGGCGCCGAAGAACACCAGGCCCAGACCGGTGAGAGCGAAGTGCACGCCGACCGAAACAATGAGCAGCACCAGCACGCTGGCGCTGGCCAGCGAGCGGTAGGCGAGCCGGTACACCAGCGGCCCCATGGGCGTGACCAGGGCCAGCGTGAGCAGTGCCTGCACGATCAAGGGCGGCTGCTGTGGCACCAGCCAGGCCGTTAGGCCGCTGGCCACCAGCGGCAGCGCGGCCGTGCGCACGGCCAGGCGTGCCCAGCGCGCCAGTGGCCAGGCCTCGCGCCAGGCGCGCACGGCGTCCAGCACGAGCACCAGCGCCACCATCAGCAGCAGCAGCCAGACCGTGCCGGGCAGGGCGCCGGTCTGGAACAGCGCCATGGTCAGCGCCGCGAAGGCGACGAACTCGCCCTGCGGGATGAAAACGATGCGGGTGACCGCAAACACCAGCACGAGGGCGATCGCCACCAGCGCGTAGATCGCACCGTTGATGACGCCGTCGACGCCGAGGATGGCGGCAATGCTCAGGTCCATGGGTTGCGGTCTCCCGTCGCTTTCATTGCAGGCCGATCAGTTTTCGAGTTTCCAGTCGCCGTTGACGACTTTCATCACCACACCCGAACCGGTCTTGAAGCCCCAGTGGTCGGTGGCGGTGAAGTCCAGGACGCCGTGCGTGACGGGCATGGCGCCCTCGGCTTCGATCGCGTCCTTGAGGGCGGCGCGGAACTCGGGTGTGCCAGGCTTGGCCTTCTTGAGCGCCACGGGCACCACCTTGTCGAGCAGCAGGTAGGCGTCGTAGGAGTGCGCGGCGAACTGGTTGCGCAGGCCGGCGCCGTGAATCTTTTCGTAGTCGGCGTTGAACTTCACGCCCAGGGCCTTGCTGGGATGGCTGTTGGGCAACTGCTCGGCCACCACCACGGGGCCGGTGGTGACGAAGGTGCCTTCGACCGCCTTGCCGCCCACGCGCATGAGGTCGCGCGTGGCGGCGGCGTGCGTTTGATAGAACTTGCCTTTGTAGCCACGTTCGACCAGGCCGAGTTGCGGCATGGCGGCGCCGCTGCCCGAGGCCACGACAACCATGGCGTCGGGGTTGAGCGAGGCGAGCTTGAGGGCCTGAGCGGTGACGCTGGTGTCGGAGCGAGCGAAGCGCTCGGCGCCCACCATCTTGATGCCGGCCTTTTCCAGCAGCGGGTTCAGGGCCAGCAGCCACTGTTCGCCATAGGCGTCGGTGTAGCCGAGGAAGCCGACGCTCTTGACGCCTTGCTTCTTCATGTGCTCGACCATCGCCTCGGCCATCACGCCGTTGCTCTGCGGCATGCGGAAGCTCCAGGCGTCCTTGCCGGGCGGCAGGCCGATGGGCGAGAGCGCGAGCTGAACGGTGTTCGATTCGATCGCCACCTCGGCCATGGGGATGGCCACGGGCGTCGCAACCGAACCCACGATCACGTCGACCTTGTCCTGGTTGACGAAGCGTCGCGCGTTCTGAACGCCCTTGGTGGGGTCGGTGGCGTCGTCGAGCACGATCACGTTGACCTTCTCGCCGCCGATGGTGGGGGGCCACATCTTCACGCCGTTGGCCACCGGAATGCCCAGGCCCGAGGCCGGGCCCGTGAGCGACGCGCTCACGCCGATGGTGATGTCGGCCCAGGCGGCGCCGGTGAGCGTGGCTGCGACAGCGGCGGCCAGGGTGTGCTTCAGCAGTTGTTTCATGCGTTGTCTCCTGTGGTGTTGCGTGTGCTCGTGGCCCGCACGCGCGAGGGCTTGAAAACGGGTCAGGCGGCCGCGGGATTCTCGATCAGCAAGGCGATACCTTGTCCACCTCCGACGCAGGCCGAGGCGATGCCCCAGCGCGCGCCGATGTCGCGCAACTGGCGCGCGCAGGTGAGGGTGAGGCGCACACCGGTGGCCGCCAGCGGGTGGCCCAGGGCGATGGCGCCGCCGTGCACGTTGAGCTTGTCTTCGTCCAGGCCCAGCTCGCGCGCCACCGCCACGGTCTGCGCGCCCTGGGCCTCGTTGATCTCGAAGCGGGCGATGTCGCCCAGCGAGAGACCCGCGCGTTCCAGCAGCAGGCGGATGGCCGGCGCGGGGCCGATGCCCATGATCTCGGGCGGCACGCCCACCACGGCGGCGGCGGCCAGGCGCGCCAGCGCCGGCTTGCCGAAGGCCTTGAGGCCCGCGCCATCGGTCACCACCGCGGCGGCGGCCGCGTCGGTCAGGGCCGAGCTGTTGCCGCCAGTCTGCACGCCGTCCTTGAACACGGTGCGCAGCTTGGCCAGCACCTCGGGCGGGGTGGGGCGCGGGTGCGTGTCGCGGTCGGCCACGGTGGCCTTGCCCGCGAGGCGGATGCCGCGCGGGCGGTAGCCCTCGCGCTCAAACGTTTCGTTGCTCACGGGCACGATCTCGCCGTCGAACCAGCCCGCGGCCTGCGCGGCCACGGCGCGTTCGAAACTGCGCGAGGCGAAGGCGTCCACGTCCTCGCGGGTGATGCCGTAGCGCTGCGCCAGGTTCTCGGCCGTGCGGATCATGCTGATGTCGGCAGCCGGGTCGGTGAGGGCCTCCCACATGTAGTCCTTGAAGCCGATGGGTGCGCCCAGGCGAAAGCCCCCGCGGTGGTCGAAGGCCGCGATCGGGTTGCGCGTCATCGATTCGGTGCCGACCAGCAGCACGTTCTTCGCCACGCCCGCGCCGATCTGCTCGCCAGCCTGGCGGAACAGCTCGAATCCGGTGCCGCAGATGCGCTGCGTCATGAGCGCGGGCACCTCCACCGGCACGCCCGCGTACAGGCCGATGTGGCGCGGCACGTAGAACTGGTCGAAGCCGCCCGGGGCCATGTTGCCCGCGAGCACGGAGTCGATGGATTCGGGCGAGACGCCGGTGCGTTGGAGCACCTCGCGCGCGACCTTGATGCCCAGGTCGATGGGGTTGGCATCGGCGAAGGCGCCCTGGTAGTCCACCATGGGCGTGCGCACGCCGTCGAGGATGTGGACGTCGTTGAAAAGCTGGCTCTGTCCGCGGCTCATCGGGAAACTTTCTGAGGGGAGATGGGGCGCACCACGCCGGGGGCGTCGGCGTAGAGCGCTGTCACGAGGTCGGCGCGGCGCTGCAGCACCGCGCGCTGGTTGAGGTAGCCCTTGTCGGTGATCTCGCCGGCGTCGGCGTTGGGCGGTTCGTCGAGCACCATGGCGCGCGCGGGCGATTGTGAGGAGCCGCCGCCCTGCGCGCGCAGCGCGGCCAGACCCTGCTCGATGTGCGCATGCAGCGCCTCGCGCGGCAGTTGCAGCGCGGCGGCGGTGGGGAACACCAGCACGCCGATCTCGTCGCGGTCGTGGCCGGTGATGACCACGTCCTGCGCGTGTGGCGCGAGGGCCGACACCACCCGCAGGCGCAGCGTGCCCACCGACACCCAGGTGCCGGTGGTGAGCTTGAAGTCCTCGGCCACGCGGCCGTTGAACACCACGCCCAATTCGGGGCGCTGCGCATCGGCCAGGAAGCCGGCGTCGCCGATGCGGTAGTAGCCTTCTTCGTCGAAGGCCTGCGCGCTGAGCTCGGGCGCGTGGCGGTAGCCGGGGAAGATGTTCACGCCGTGGATGCGCAGCTCCAGCTTCTCGCCATTGGGCACGAACTTGAGCGACACGCCCGGCAGCACACCGCCGATGACGCCTGCGCGCTCCATGCGCCAGTGCGCGCTGGTCACGGCCGGCGCGGTCTCGGTGGAGCCCCAGGACGTGGTGAGCCAGATCTCGCGGCCGAGCACGCGTTGGGCCAGGGCCTGCAGGCGCTCCCAGCTCGCCTGCGGCAGCGCGGCACCGGCGTAGAAGACCACGCGCAGGCGTTCCAGCACGCGGCGCGCCAGCGCTTCGTCGGCCTCCAGCAAGGGCATGGCCATGTCGAAGCCGCGCGGCACGTTGAACCAGATGGTGGGCTGCACCTCGGCCAGGTTGGCCACGGTCTTGTCCACCAGGCCCGGCGCGGGCCGGCCTTCGTCGATCACCAGCGTGCCGCCGTGGCACATCACCATGTGCAGGTTGTGGTTGCCGCCGAAGGTGTGGCTCCAGGGCAGCCAGTCCACCAGCACGGGCTTCTCGCGCTCCAGAAAGCGCCAGGCCTGCGCGATCATGCGCTGGTTGGCGCACAGCATGCGGTGGGTGTTGATCACGACCTTGGGCGTGCCGGTGGAGCCGGAGGTGAGCAGGTACTTGGCGGTGGTGTCGGGCGTGATGGCGTCGAATGCCGCGCGCACGGCCGGCGTCTCCGGCGTGTCCAGCAAGCGCTGGAAAGGGATGGCGCCAGGCACCGCTTCAGCGTTCTGGCTCAGCACCACGGGCGCGTCGATGCCGCTGCTGGCGATGGCCGGGCCGTAGACCGCGCCATCGGACGCATAGACCAGCGCCGGCCGCAGCGTGCGCAGGATGCCGTGCACCTTGTCGTGGTCCTTGGTGAGACGGCAGTAGGCGCTGGAGACGGTGCAGCTCGCGCGGCCGATGTGCTGGGCGGCCAGCACCAGCAGCAGGTGGTCGATGGCGTTGTCCGACAGCACGACCACGGGCGCGTCGGGCGCGAGCTTCATGTCCAGCAGGGCCTGCGCCACGCGGCCTACCTGCGCGCGCAACTCCGCCCAGCTCAGGCGGTGCCAGCCGATGGCGGTGCGCTCGGCCAGCGCAGGTGCGTCGGGCGTGTGCACAGCCCAGTGCTCCAGCCATTCGCCGATGCAGCGCGCGTACTCGCCCAGGGGTTCGGGCGATCGCAGGACGAAGCTGCCATCGGCACGGTGTTCCACCGTGGCAGCGGGTGGGGCCATCCACGCCGGGTCGTTCAGCCAGTCGAGTTGATTCATGTCTCCATACAGTTATGTATGTTTCATAACGAATCGTACCGAGGGTTTTCACCGAGCGAATACAGGGTTTGTCCCTATCTCCATACATTTCTGTATGGAAGTTTCAGCGGATGGCGTCGATAGAATTTGCTGCGTGAGTTCCAACACCACTTCGTCCACCGGGCCGGCGCGCAAGTCCCGCGCCGCGAGCGAGGCCACGCGCGCCTCGCTCACGCCCGAGACCTGGATCGAGGCCGCCACCGAGGTGCTGGTCGACCAGGGCATCGATCACGTGCGCGTGGATCTGCTGGCGCAGCGCCTGGGGGTCACGCGCGGCAGCTTCTACTGGCACTTCAAGGACCGCGAGGAGCTGCTGCGCCGCGTGCTGCAGGCCTGGCGCGAGACGGCGACCGAGAACCTCACGGTGCGGCTCGAATCCGCCACCGAGGACCCGCTGGAACAGTTGCGCGGCGTGCTGTCGCTGCCGTTCCGGGGGCGTGCGGCGGCGCGCGCCGCGCGCATCGAACTGGCCATCCGCGCCTGGGCGCGGCGCGACCAGATGGCCCGCTTCGCGGTGGACGAGGCCGACTCCAGCCGCGTGGGCTACATCGCGCAGCTGTTCTCAGCGCTGGGTTTCCCGGTGGTGGAGGCGCGCTCGCGCGCCTTCCTGCTGTACAGCTACGTGGTGTCGGAATCGCTGATGCCCACCTTGAGCACCAAGGCGCAAAAGGACGAGCGGCGCAAGTTCGCGGAGCGGCTGTTCACGCAGAAGCTGGTGGCGCCGGCGCCCTGAGCCGGCCGTGGGGCCTCAGCGCCGGAACAGCCGGTGCACCTGCTCGCGGATCCACACCTGCGCCGGGTCGTTCGCCGTGCTGCTGTGCCACACCAGGCGCACCTCGTAGTCGGGCGAGGCGTCGGGCGGCAGTTCCCACACGCGCATGTCGTGGCGCTGGCGCAGGTTGTCGGCGTACATCTGCGGCACGATGGTGAGCAGGTCGGTGTTGAGCGCCAGGTCGGGCAGGGCGCCGAAGTGGCGCGCGCGCAGCACGATGCGGTCCGACAGGTTCAGGCGCACCAGCATCTTCTCCACGCTGCCGTGGAAGGTGGCCGTGGGCGAGGCCACCACCAGCGAGGCGCGGGCCAACTGATCGGGTGTGAGCCGGCCATTGGCGCGGCCCGACGGCGGGCGCCAGTTGCCGGAACTCATGGCCACGTAGTGTTCGCGGAACAGCAGCTCGGCGCGGATGCCGCGGTGGCGCGGGTTCAGGATGCCGATGGCGAAGTCGATCTCGCGCGCCTCCAGCGCGCCGGCCAGGTCCTCGGCCGCCACCGACACGTTGAACAGGCGCGCGTGCGGCGCCTGCTCGCGCAGCGCGGCGGCCAGCGGGGGCAGGAACATCATTTCGCCCAGGTCCGACAGCGAGGTCTTCCAGCGCACCTCGCTGCGCGCGGGGTCGAAGGCCTCCTGCTCGTTCATGGTCGATTCCAGGCGCTGCAGCAGGTCCGTCACCTCGGGCGCGATGCGCTCGCACACGCGCGTGGGCTTCAGCCCGCCGGGCGTGCGCACGAAGAGTTCGTCCTTCAGGTGCCCGCGCAGCCGCGCGAGCGCGCTGCTGGTGGCCGACTGCGACAACGCCAGCGCCTTGCCCGCGGCCGTCACCGAGCCCGTGCGGTGGATGGCGGCGAGCACCCGCAGGAGGTTGAGGTCCAGTTGGCGGAAGTTCATGGCCGGAGTGGATAAGGGTTTCCACCATTATCCACACCATGGATGGTTGACATCGACACATTCGGTTGGACAGATGGGAGCGCCCCACCTACATTCGCGCCCCAACGCCGGATCCCCCGAGAGCCGGCGACCCACGAGACACGGAGACAAGACAGTGGAGCGTTCCTTCCACCGCGAGATCGAGGCCCTCAAGCTGGGCCAGGGCGAGACCTTCCACGGCGAAGGCATCCTCGCCGTCACCAAGGCCCTGCTGCAATCCGGCGTCACCTACGTCGGCGGTTACCAGGGCTCGCCCATCACCCACCTGCTCGACGTGATGGTGCAGGCGCGCGACTACATGGACGAGCTCGGCGTGCACGTCGAGGCCTGCACCAACGAAAGCTCGGCCGCGGCCATGCTGGCCGCGTCCATCATGTACCCGGTGCGCGGCGCGGTCACCTGGAAGTCCGTCGTCGGCACCAACGTCGCCTCCGACGCGCTGTCCAACCTGGCCTCGCCCGGCGTCATGGGCGGCGCGCTCATCGTCGTGGGCGAGGACTACGGCGAAGGCGCCAGCGTCATCCAGGAGCGCACCCACGCCTTCGCGATGAAGTCCGCGCTGTGGCTCATGGACCCGCGGCCGAACCTGCCCACCATCGTGCGCATGGTGGAGAAGAGCTTCGAACTCTCCGAAGCCTCGAACACGCCGGTGATGATGGAGCTGCGCATCCGCGCCTGCCACGTGCGCGGCAGCTTCGAGACCAAGGACAACATCGCGCCGGCCATCTCCACCCGCCAGTTGCAGACCCAGGCCGCGAACTTCAGCTACGACCGCCTCTCGCACCCGCCCGCCACCTTTCGCCACGAGAAGCTCAAGTACGAGGTGCGCCTGCCCGCCGCGCGGCGCACCATCGTGGACGCGGGCCTCAACGAGCACCTGCCGGGCCGCCATGAAGAGGTCGGCATCATCGTGCAGGGTGGCCTCACCAACACCGCGCTGCGCGCGCTGCAGTTGGCCGGCCTGGCCGACGGCGAAGGCGGCACCGACGTGCCGATGCTCGTGCTCAATGTGGTCTACCCGCTGGTGCCCGAGCAGATCGCCGACTTCTGCCGCGGCAAGCGCGCCGTGCTGGTGATGGAGGAGGGCCAGCCCGACTTCATCGAGCAGGAGATCAGCGCCCACCTGCGCCGCGCCAAGGTGGACACGCCCCTGCACGGCAAGGACCTGCTGCCCATGGGCGGCGAGTACACCGCCGAGGTGCTGCTCAAGGGCATCGAGGCCTTCATGGCCGAGCACCTGGAGACGGTGGACGTGCAGCCCGCGCGCGCTCTGTCGACCGAAGTGGCGCAACTGCGCGCCCAGGCCAGCGAAGTGCTCGGCGGCGGCGTGCCACAGCGCCCGCCGAACTTCTGCGTCGGCTGCCCCGAGCGGCCGGTGTTCGCCGCGCTCAAGCTGGTCGAGCGCGACACCGGCAAGCTGCACATCTCCACCGACATCGGCTGCCACTCCTTCGCCACCTTCGAACCGTTCTCGTTCGGCAACTCCATCCTCGGCTACGGCATGAGCATGGCGTCCAGCGCGGCGGTGAAGAACTTCTCCGCGCAGCGGCCCGTGGCCATCATGGGCGACGGCGGCTTCTGGCACAACGGCCTGCTCTCGGGCGTCAGCTCGGCCCTGCTCAACCAGGGCGACGGCGTGCTGGTGATCATGAAGAACGGCTACACCTCGGCCACGGGCACGCAGGAGACCATCTCCACGCCCGAGCAGGAGGCCAAGCAGCTCGCCGAGGGCAACAGCGCCACGGCCACCGAGACCACCATCGAGGACACGCTCAAGGGCATGGGCGTGAAGTGGATCCGCACGGTGCACAACTACCGCGTCTCGCGCGTGCGCGACACGCTCAAGGAAGCGATCCGCTCGCCCTTCAAGGGCCTGAAGGTGGTGATCGCCGAGGGCGAGTGCCAGCTCGAACGCCAGCGCCGCCTCAAACCCATTCGCGCACGGCGAATGAAGGAAGGCCTGCGCAGCGTGCGCGTGCGCTACGGCGTGGACGAGGACACCTGCACCGGCGACCACTCCTGCATCCGCCTCTCGGGCTGCCCCACGCTCACGGTGAAGGCCTCGTCGGACCCGCTGCGCCGCGAGCCGGTGGCGCACGTCACCAACGGCTGCGTGGGCTGCGGCCTGTGCGGCGAGGTGGCCGACGCCGCCGTGCTGTGCCCTTCGTTCCACCAGATCGAGGTGATCTCCAACCCCGGCTGGTGGGACCGCGTGAGCGACCGCCTCAACCGCTTCTTCATCGGTCTTCTCCAGCCGGCCTGATCCCATGACTCAACCCAACGCTCCCTTCACTATCCTCATCGCCGCACTGGGCGGCGAGGGCGGCGGCGTGCTGGCCGACTGGATCGTCGAGTGCGCCGTGCGCCAGGGCCTGCCGGTGCAGGCCACCTCGGTGCCTGGCGTGGCGCAGCGCACCGGCGCCACCAGCTACTACATCGAACTGCTGCGCCAGCCCGCACCGGGCGCGCAGCCCGTGTTCGCGCTCTCGCCCGTGCCGGGCAACGTCGATGCCCTGGTGGCCAGCGAGCTGCTCGAAGCGGCGCGCATGGTCGAGCGCGGCTTCGTGAGTGCGCGCACCACGCTGGTCGCCTCCACGCACCGCGTCTACACCACGCTCGAGAAGATGCACATGGCCGACGGCCGCCACGACCCGCAGCGCCTGGCCGGCGCGGCGCAGGCGCTGGCGGGCCGTGCCGTGCTGTTCGACATGGACGTGCTCACGCGCCGCCACGGCACCGTGGTCTCGGCCGTGATGTTCGGCGCCCTGGCCGGTGCCGGCGTGTTCCCCTGGCCGCGCGAGGTCTGCGAGGCCGTGATCAAGGACTCGGGGCGCGGCGTGCAGGCCAGCCTGGCCGGCTTCGGCGCCGCCTTCGACGCCGCGCAGGGTGGGGCAGTGGACGCCGAGGCCGCCGCCGCGCTCTCCGCGGCCGAGCTGCCCGAGGCCCTGCGCGCCGACTGGTCCGCGCGCCTGAAGGCCTGGCCCGAGGCCGTGCAGCGCCTGGCCGCGCACGGCGCGCTGCGCTGCCTGGACTACCAGAACCGCGCCTACGCGCAGAGCTTCCTGGAGCGCGTGGACGCTCTCGTGAAGGCCTGCCCGCATGAGGCCGAGGCCGCACGCGACGAGGCCATCCGCCACCTGGCGCTGTGGATGTGCTACGAGGACGTGATCCGCGTGGCCGACCTCAAGAGCCGCGCCTCGCGCTTCCAGCGCGTGCGCCGCGAGGCCGAGGCACGCACCGGCGAAATCGTGCGCATCACCGAGCACTTCAAGCCCGGCCCCGACGAAGTGGCCGCCGTGCTGCCGCGCGCCTTGGGCGAAGCCCTTGTGCGCCTGGCCGAGCGCCGGGGCTGGATGGGCAAGGCGCACTTCGGTCTGCACATCCGCACCAGCAGCCTCTGGGGCTTCCTGATGCTGCGCACCCTGGCCTGGCTGCGCCCGCTGCGCCCGCGCTCGCTGCGCTTCGCGCACGAGGACGAGGCCCTGCGCGCCTGGCTCGCCGCCATGGCCCACCTGGCCCCGCGCACGCCGCGCCTGGCCGCCTCGGTGGCGGGCCTGCCACAGGTCATCAAGGGCTATGGCGACACGCAGGTGCGGGGCCGCCAGAACTACGCCCGCCTGTGGGCCACGCACGTCAAACCCGCGCTGGTGGGCGAGGTGGACGACACGTCCGCCGCACTCGCGCTCGAGCAGGCCCTGCGCGCCACGCTGGCCGACCCCGAAGGCACGCTCAACAAAGCCCACGCGCGCACGCCCGCCGCGCAGCCGGTGTTCTGGGCGCCACGCCGTCCCGCCGGTGACGCCGCCACGATTCCCCCCGCCGCATGATCGGCCCCGCCGATGACATGCTTCCAATCCAATAGCACCACGTCAACAACAGGAGACACACGATGAAGACCCCCCGCCTCACCGCCATCCGCTTCGCCGCGCTGGCGGCGCTCACGCTGGGCGCCCTGGGCGCGCAGGCGCAGGACAAGGCCGCCGAGCTGAAGTTCGCGCACTGGCTGCCGGCCACGCACCCGCTGGCCAAGCTCGGTTTCGAGCCCTGGGCCAAGTCGGTCGAAGCGGCCTCCAAGGGCTCCATCAAGGTCATGCTGTTTCCCGCCCAGCAGCTCGGCAAGGCGGCCGACCACTACGACATGGCGCGCGACGGCATCGCACAGATGACCTGGGTGAACCCCGGCTACCAGGCCGGCCGCTTCCCGCTCATCGCCGCGGGCGAGCTGCCCTTCCTGCTGGGCAAGCCCGGCCCGGCTTCCGCCGCGCTCGACCAGTGGTACCGCCAGTACGCCGGCCAGGAAATGAAGGACGTGAAGTTCTGCTTCGCGCACGTGCACGTGGGCACCTTCCACTCCAAGAACCCCATCACCGAGCCCGGCCAGCTCAAGGGCCTGAAGATCCGCTCGGCCAACGGCACCGTGGCCCAGACCATGAGCCTGCTGGGCGCCACCAACGTGCAGGTCTCGGCGCCCGAGGCGCGCGACGCCATCCAGAAGGGCCTGGCCGACGCCATCACCTTCCCCTGGGGCTCCATCCTTTCCTTCGGCATCGACAAGGCGGTGAAGTACCACACCGACATGCGCTTCTATGCCTCCGACTTCGTCTGGGTGATGAACAAGCCCTGGTACGACGGCCTGGCCGCCGGCCAGAAGAAGGTCATCGACGACCACTGCAACAACGAGTGGGCCGGCAAGGTCGGCGCCGCCTGGGGCGACGACGAGGACAGCGGCCGCGAGAAGCTCGAGAAGACCGCCGGTCACACGCTCGTCAAGCTCACGCCCGCGCAGATGGACGTCTGGAAGCAGGCCGTGCAACCCATCTACGCCGACTGGCTGAAGGCCGCCAGCGCCACCGGCGTGAATGGCCAGGCCGCGCTGGATGGGCTGCGCAAGGAGCTGACCGCACGCGGGGGCGCCAACTGATGAAGCGGCTGCTGTCGGCGGTCGAGACGCTGGCCGCGCTCTCGCTGCTCGTGATCGCGCTGGTGACGGCGGGCAACGTGCTCGTGCGCTACACCGTGGGCTGGCAGATTCCCGACTGGTTCGACGGCACGCAGATGCTGCTGGGCATCGCGATGTTCTGGGGCATCGCGCTGGCCACCTGGTACGGCAACCACATCGCGGTGGATTTGCTGTGGGAGGCCCTGGGCCCGCGCGGCAAGCGCTGGATCGACGTGCTGGCCACCGCCGTGACCCTGGCCTTCCTGGTGCCTCTGGCCTGGATGGTGTGGGTCAAGGTGGGTGGCACGGGCAACCAGGGCACCATGGACCTGCGCCTGCCGCTCAAGTGGTTCTACAGCGCGGCCGCCGTGGGCGCCACCGTGGCCGCCGTGCTGGCCCTGGTGCGCCTGGGGCTGCTGCCCTTCGGCCGCGAGGCGCACGCCGACGCCGTCGACGAGGTCACCGTGGAGGGCATCCATGGATCGTGATCTCGTCGCCCTGCTGGGCTTTGTCGGCATGTTCGCGCTGATGGCGCTGCGCGTGCCCATCGGCGTGGCCATGGGCATCGCGGGCGTGGCGGGTTTTGCCGCGCTGGGCGGGCTCGCGCCGGGCATGAACCTGCTGGCCAACGTGCCGCTGTCGGTGCTGACGGACTACAACCTGGTCGTCATTCCGATGTTCATCCTGATGGGCGCCTTCGCCTCGCATTCGGGCATGAGCGCCGAGCTGTTCGCGGCCGGCCGCGCCTGGCTGCACCACCGCCGCGGCGGCCTGGCGCTGGCCTCGGTCGCGGCCTGCGGCGGCTTCTCGGCCATCAACGGCTCGTCGGTGGCCACGGCCGCCACGATGACGCAGGTGGCCCTGCCCGAGATGCGCCGCGCCGGCTACGAGCCCGGCATCTCCGCCGGCCTGATCGCCGCGGGTGGCACGCTGGGCATCATGATCCCGCCTTCGGTGATCCTGGTGCTCTACGGCATCATGACCGAGGTGGACATCACCCAGCTCTTCGCGGCCGGGGTGGTGCCCGGCCTGATGGCGGTGGTCTTCTACTCCGTGGTGGTCGCCGTCATTGCGCGCCTGCGGCCCGAATGGATGCCTCAGGGCGAGCGCCACAACTGGGCCGAGCGCCTGGCCACGCTCAAGCCCCTGTGGGCCGTGATCGTCCTCTTCGTCTTCGTGCTCGGCGGCATCTACGGCGGCCTGTTCACGGTGCAGGAGGCGGCGGGCGTGGGCGCCACGGGCACGCTGCTCATCGGCATGGCGCGCGGGCGCCTGCGCTGGCCGCAGATCAAGGAGTCGCTCATCAGCGCCCTGCGCGTGTCCTCGGCCATCATGACCATCGTGGTCGGCGCCTACCTGTTCGGCTACTTCCTCACCATCACCCAGTTCACCCAGAACGCGGTGGACTTCCTGGTGAACCTGCCGGTCGGGCCCTACGGCGTGCTGGCGCTCATCATGCTGGGCTACCTCGTCCTGGGCGCCGTGATGGACGAACTGGCCATGCTGCTGCTGACCGTGCCCATCGTGTTCCCCGCGATGGTGCACCTGGGCTTCGACCCGGTGTGGTTCGGCGTGATCGTGGTGATGGCGGTGACCTTCGGCATGATCTGCCCGCCCGTGGGCATGAACGTGTTCGTCATCAACTCCATTGCGCGCGATCTGTCGCTGGGGCAGATCTACCGGGGCACCATGCCGTTCATCGCGGCCGACGTGGTGCGCCTGTTCGTCCTCTGCGCGTTTCCCTCGCTGTCGCTCTGGCTACCGGGGCTGCTGGCCTAGCGGCGGCCATGCCTTGACGCGACGCCCCACCGGCCCCACGGCCCGTGGGGCGTTTTCATTCACCTGCGACAATCCGCTCCCTGGCCCCTGCCTCGATGGTGAAATTGGTAGACACAGCGGACTTAAACTCCGCCGCTGCCCGAAAGGGGGCGTACCGGTTCGACCCCGGTTCGAGGCACCAGGCGCGCGCCGCGCGGAGGCCTAGGTTTTTTCCGGACAGCCCGGTAGAGTGAGTTTCCATGAGCAGCCGATACGACGCCCCTTTCGAAATCCACGTGCACGGTGACGTGCCCCTGCGCGACGACGTGGTGTTCGACCAGATCCAGGAGGCCTTGAAGCCCCTGTGGCAGTACGCGGGTGGCCGCTCGCTGGCCGCCGCCGCCGAAAGCAGCTATGAGGACGAGCCCGGCATCCGCTTCGACGCCGAGTCGCACACCCTGCAGATCTGCTGGACGGTCAACGGCGACGAGGACTTCCGCCAGGCCGTCGAGGACGCCTGCATGGGCCTGAACGAAATCGCCTCGGCCGGCGCGCCGCTGGAGGTGTCCTTCTACGACACCGAGTTCGACGAGGAAGACGAGAACAGCGAAGAGGAAGCGCGCGACGACTTCCTCATGTGCTTCGTCGGCCCCACGCCGGCGGCCATCATGCAGGTGCAGCGCGATCTGCTGGTGCAGGACGTGGTGCAGGTGATGGAGCGCCACTTCGACGCCTCGGAACTGGGCGACGTGGTGGCCTCGATCGACAAGCTCTTCAACCAGCGCTTCGACGCCCTGGTCAGCTCCATGCAGTTGGGCAAACCGCCGCGCGGGCATGGCCCCTCGGGCCACGGCGGACCGCGCAAGCCGCGGCACCTGCACTGATGCCCACCACCGCCCTGAACCCTGGCGTGCGCAAGCGCGAGGTGTTCGGCTGGGCGATGTACGACTTCGCCAACTCCGGCTACACCACGGTGGTGCTCACGGCCGTGTTCGCGGCCTATTTCGTCGGCGCGGTGGCCGGCGGCGCCACCTGGGCCACCTTCGCCTGGACGGCCGCGCTCAGCGTGTCCAACCTGCTCGTGATGTTCACCATCCCGGCCATGGGCGCCTGGGCCGACCGCCACGCCCGCAAGAAGCGCCTGCTCATGCTCACCACCCTGGGCTGCGTGGCCGCCACGGCCGGCCTGGCCCTGGTGCAGCCCGGCGCGGTGGTGTTGGGGGTGGTGCTCATCGTGCTGTCCAACCTGTGCTTTGCCTGGGGCGAATCGCTGATCGCGGCCTTCCTGCCCGAGATCGCCCGGCCCGAGGCCATGGGCCGCGTGAGCGGCTGGGGCTGGAGCCTGGGCTATGTGGGCGGCATGCTCACGCTGGGCATCTGCCTGGCCTATGTGCTCTGGGCACAGGCGCAGGGCCAGAAGGCCGGGCAGTTCGTTCCCGTCACCATGATCGTCACGGCCGCCATGTTCGGCCTGGCCGCGCTGGTCACGCTCTCCCTGCTGCGAGAGCGCGCCCAGCCGCAGGCCGGGCGTGAGGGTGGCTGGCGCGCCTCGCTGCGGCGGCTGCACGCCACCTTCCAGCAGGCGCGCCACTACCGCGACTTCATGTGGCTGCTGGCCTGCACGGCCGCCTACCAGGGCGGTGTGGCGGTGGCCGTGGCGCTGGCGGCCATCTACGCGGAACAGGTCATCGGCTTCAAACAGCAGGAGACCATGGCGCTGATCTTCGTGCTCAACCTGGCGGCCATGGCCGGTGCGTTCGCCTTCGGCTACGGGCAGGACAGGCTGGGCCACAAGCTCGCGCTCAGCCTCACGCTGCTGGGCTGGATCGCCACCTGCGTGATCGCCGCGCTCAGCACCACCAAGGGCATGTTCTGGTACGCCGCCGCCATCGCGGGCCTGTGCATGGGCTCCAGCCAGTCGGCCGGGCGCGCCATGGCCGGCATGCTGGCGCCGCCGGCGCAACTGGCCGAGTTCTTCGGCCTGTGGACCTTCGCCGTGCGCGTGGCCAGCATCGTGGGCCCGCTCACCTACGGTGCCATCACCTGGGCCACCAGCGGCAATCAGCGCCTCGCCATCCTGTCCACCGCGCTGATGTTCGTCATCGGCCTGGTGCTGCTGGTGCCGCTGAACATGCGGCGCGGGCGGGAAGCGGCGCTGACGGCGCCCTCGACCGCTCAGCTCTGAAGCGCAAACACCTCGGCCGAGGACAGGCCCAGCCACTGCCGCGTGGCGCGGGTGAGCGCCTCGGGCCCCCCGGTGCAGCGCCAGGCCGGATCGCCCCTTGACGCGGCGCCAACCGCCGCTGCGGCGCCCGCCAGCAGGCTCAGCGCGCGGCGCGCCACCGCCTCGGCCGGATCGATCAGTGTGAGCGGGTGACCCTCGCAGGCGGCGCGCCAAGACCCGAGCACCAGCGGGTAGTGCGTGCAGCCCAGCACCAGCGTGTCGATGCCCGGTGCCCCGTCCAGCAGCGCCCGCAGGTGGCTGCGGCACAGCGCCTCGGCCGCGGCCTCGTCGCCACGCTCGATCGCATCGGCCAGGCCATCGGCCGCGCGCTCGTGCACGGCGGCGCCATCCGCCGCGTTCGCCAGACAGGCCGCGCGCAGCGCCTGGTAGCGCGCGCTGCCGAGCGTGGCGCGCGTGGCCAGCACGCCCACCCGGCCGCTGCGCGTGGCGGCCAGGGCAGGGCGTAGGGCTGGTTCGATGCCCACGATGGGCAAATCCGGGTGCTCGGCGCGCAGCGCGTCGATGCCGACGGCGGTGGCCGTGTTGCAGGCCAGCACCAGCAGGTTCAGGGGTTCGCGATCGCGCCAGCCGCGAACGAGGGCGCCGAGGCGTTCCCGCAGTGCCTCGGCCGGGCGTTCGCCGTAGGGCGCCCAGGCGTTGTCGGCCAGGTAGCTCAGGTGGGCGTGCGGCAGGGCCTCGCGCAGGGCCCGCCACACGCTCAGGCCTCCGACGCCGCTGTCGAAGACACCGACGATGGGAGCGGAACCGCTCAAGCCGTGGCCAGCGAGATGCCCTTGAACTCGCCCGAGGCGATGCGCTGGCTCCACTCGGCCGGGCCGGTGATGTGCGCGCTGGTGCCACCGGCGTCCACCGCCACGGTCACGGGCATGTCCACCACGTCGAACTCGTAGATGGCTTCCATGCCGAGGTCCTCGAAGCCCACCACCTTGGCGTTCTTGATGGCCTTGGACACCAGGTAGGCCGCGCCGCCCACCGCCATGAGGTAGGCGCTCTTGTGCTGCTTGATCGCCTCGATGGCGACCGGGCCGCGCTCGGCCTTGCCGATCATGGCGATCAGGCCGGTCTTCTCCAGCATCATGCCGGTGAACTTGTCCATGCGCGTGGCGGTGGTGGGGCCGGCGGGGCCCACGGCCTCGTCGCGCACCGGGTCCACCGGGCCCACGTAGTAGATGACGCGGTTGGTGAAGTCCACAGGCAGCGGCTCACCCTTGGCCAGCATGTCCTGGATGCGCTTGTGCGCGGCGTCGCGGCCGGTGAGCATCTTGCCGTTGAGCAGCAGGGTCTGGCCGGGCTTCCAGGCCGCCACTTCTTCCTTCGTGAGCGTGTTCAGGTCCACGCGCGTGCTCTTGTTGTAGTCGGGCGCCCAGTGCACGTCGGGCCACAGGTCCAGGCTGGGGGCGTCCAGGTAGGCCGGGCCGCTGCCGTCGAGCACGAAGTGCGCGTGGCGCGTGGCCGCGCAGTTGGGGATCATGGCCACGGGCTTGCTGGCCGCGTGCGTGGGGTACATGGCGATCTTCACGTCCAGCACGGTGGTGAGGCCGCCCAGGCCCTGCGCGCCGATGCCGAGGGCGTTGACCTTCTCATGCAACTCCAGGCGCAACTCTTCCACCTGCGTGAGCTTTTCGCCCTTGGCTGCCTTGGTCTGCAGCTCGTACATGTCGATGTCGTCCATGAGCGACTGCTTGGCCATCAGCATGGCCTTCTCGGCCGTGCCGCCGATGCCGATGCCCAGCATGCCCGGCGGGCACCAGCCCGCGCCCATGGTGGGCACGGTCTTGAGCACCCAGTCCACCAGCGAATCGCTGGGGTTGAGCATCACGAACTTGCTCTTGTTCTCGCTGCCGCCGCCCTTGGCCGCGACGGTCACGTCGACGGTGTTGCCGGGCACGATCTCGGTGAAGATGACCGCGGGCGTGTTGTCCTTGGTGTTCTTGCGGGCGAAGTGCGGGTCGGCCACCACGCTGGCGCGCAGGGTGTTGTCGGGGTGGTTGTAGCCGCGGCGCACGCCTTCGTTGATGGCGTCGTCCAGGCTGCCGGAGAAGCCCTCGAGCCGCACGTCCATGCCGATCTTCAGGAAGACGTTGACGATGCCCGTGTCCTGGCAGATGGGGCGGTGGCCGGTGGCGCTCATGCGGCTGTTGGTCAGGATCTGCGCGATGGCGTCCTTGGCCGCGGGGCTCTGTTCGCGCTGGTAGGCGCGCGCCAGGTGGGCGATGTAGTCGGCGGGGTGGTAGTAGCTGATGTACTGCAGCGCACCGGCGATCGATTCGATGAGATCGTCGGCCTTGATGGTGGTGGGCATGGTCGGTCGTGGGCTGGGTGGATAACCTTGGGATTATCCCTCCCGGAGGATTCCCGCACGGCGCGGTGCCGGCGGCCTTGGCCAGAGGGAGTGAGACTGAAAAAGGACTATATTCAGTCCTCTCCAAGAAATCCGAGGAAGCGGTCCATGCGCTACTCATCCCAAGTCAAACCCATCAGCTACCTCAAGGCCAATGCAGCGGAGGTGTTGGCGCAGCTGTCGGAGCGGCGTGAACCCCTGGTCATCACCCAGAACGGCGAAGCCAAGGCCGTGCTGCAGGACGTCGCCTCGTTCGAGGAGACCCAGGACACATTGGCCTTGCTCAAGATCCTGGCCCTGGGCAACCAGGACGTGGATGCCGGGCGGGTCAAGCCGGTCGCAGAGGTGGTGGCGCGTTTGCGGGCCAAGCGGGCAGCGGACTGATGCCCGGAAAGCCACGGCGCTACGAGGTCTTGCTCACGCATGGCGCGGAGCAGGACCTGGAGTCCATCCACGGCTACATCACCGGTGCGGATTGCCTGGCCAGCGCCAACCGGGTCCTCGATCAAGTGATGGCCGCCGTGGAGGGTCTCGCCCAATTCCCCGAACGCGGCAGCTACCCCAGGGAGCTGCTGGCGCTTGGCATCAAGGAGTACCGACAGACCGCGTTCAAACCGTATCGGGTGATCTACCGCGTCGTGGGCCATCAGGTCGTGATCTACCTGATCGTCGATGGCCGTCGAGACATGCCATCGGTACTGGCGCGTCGTCTGCTTGGTGCCTGAGCGGTGGGCACGATGCCTCGACGCACCTAGGCCTCAGCGCTTCCCCTTGCCCCCCGCCTGCCGCTTGCGCCAGTACTGGAAGGCGTCCTCATGGCACTCGATGTCGAGCTCCTGCAGGCGCTGCTGCAGCCGTTCCTGCACGTCGGCCACCGTCTGGTTGTAGACCAGCGGAGCGATCTCCTCCAGGAAGAAGTTCAACAGAGCGCCGGCACCGATATTGCCGATGCGCTGGTCCAACTCTTCGTTGAAGTAGCGCTCGATGGACGCGATGGCCTGCGCGCGCTCGTCGCGAGGAAGTTCGATGGGCATGGCTTGGCTTCGTTGAAATCAATACACCGCGAACCGCCCCGTCCACTTCCTCTCGTAGTCCATCTTCGCGAAGTGCCCGGCCATGAAGTCGATGAAGGCGCGGACCTTGGCCGAGAGGTGCTTGCGGCTGGGGTAGGCGAGGTTGATGGTGAGGTGGGGCAGGTCCCAGTCTTCCAGCACGGGCACCAGGCGGCCGGCCACGATGTCGTCGTAGACGATGTAGCTGGGCTGGATCAGGATGCCCATGCCATCCAGCGCGGCGGCGCGCACGATCTGGCCGTCGTTGGTCTCCAGCAGGCCCTTGATCTGGATGGTCTTCTGCTCGCCGCTGCCGATCTGCGTGAAGCGCAGCTCGTTGGGCGTGTTGGCGTGCAGGTAGACCAGCAGCTTGTGCTGCTGCAGGTCGTCCAGCCCTTTCGGAAAACCATGCTTCGCCAGGTAGCCCGGTGAGGCCGCCAGCACGCGCCGCGTCTCGCCCAGGCGGCGGATGGTGATGTTGCTGTCGGGCTCGTACTCGCGCGTGCGGATCGCCACGTCGATGTTGTTGTCGATGATGTCGAGGTAGCGGTTGGCCGCCTCCACGTGCACGCTCACGTTGGGGTAGCGCTCGGTGAACTCGCGCAGCAGCGGCGCGATGTGGTGCATCGAGAAGCTCAGGGAGGCCGTCACGCGCAGCAGGCCCGTCGGGTTGAGCGCGGCGGCGTTCACGTCGGACTCGGCGTCGCGCAGGTCGCTCAGGATGTTGCGCGCGCGCTGGAAGAACTCCTGCCCCGTGTCGGTGAGGTACAGGCGCCGCGTGTTGCGCTCCACCAGGCGCACGCCCAGGCGTTCCTCCAGCGCCGCCAGGTGGCGGCTGGCGCTGGCGTTGCTCAGGTTCAGGGTTTCGGCCGCGCGCGACAGGCTGCCGGTTTCGGCCACCTGCACGAACAGTTCGATCTCGGTCCAGCGGTCCATCGCTTGTCTCGTCGTTTTCTTCGGGTTGTCCCTGAGGCTCTTTCGCCGGACGGAAAAGTCTTTTCGATTCCGGGCATTGGTTTTCCATTTCGAGCGGCCTACATTCTGCCGCCACGGTGGCCCAAGCGGGCCCGCAGGCACAAGGATTTCGGAGACACGACGGTGCGCAACCTCAACCAGGACAACATCACGCAGGCGGTCATCGCCCGCCTGGCCCAGACGCCGGACCCGCGCCTCAAGCAGGTGCTGACGAGCCTGGTGCAGCACCTGCACGCCTTCGCCCGCGAGGTGAAGCTGACCGAGGCCGAGTGGGCCTACGGCATCGACTTCCTCACCCGCGTGGGCCACACCTGCGACGACCAGCGCCAGGAATTCATCCTGCTGTCGGACACGCTGGGCCTGTCCATGCTGACGGTGGCGCTGAACAACCAGAAGCCCGCCGGCTGCACAGAGGCCACGGTGTTCGGCCCCTTCCACGTGGAGGGCGCGCCCGAGGTGCCGCACGGCGCCGACGTGGCCAACGGCGCGCCCGGCAAACCCTGCGAGGTGGCGGGCAGCGTGCGCGGCCTGGGCGGCGAGCCGGTGGCCGGTGCGGTCATCGACGTCTGGCAGGCCGACGCCGACGGCCTGTACGACGTGCAGCGCGAAGGCCTGAAGCAAGCGCAAGGACGGGCGGTGCTGCGCAGCGACGCCGAGGGGCGCTTTCACTTCCGCAGCGTGGTGGCCGAGCCGTACCCCATTCCCGACGACGGCCCGGTGGGCGAGATGCTCAAGGCCACCAAGCGGCACCCCTGGCGGCCGGCGCACCTGCACTTCCGCATCCAGGCCCCGGGCTACCAGACCCTGGTGACGCACGTCTTTCGCGACGGCGACCCCTACCTCGATTCGGACGCCGTGTTCGGCGTGCGCAGCTCGCTCGTGGCCGATTGGGTGGAACAGCCCGACGGCCGCGTGACCCTGGACTTCGATTTCGTGTTGAACCCGATCCCGTAAGCCCGACCCCGTGAACCCGATCCCCGATCACCGACCCAGCGACAACAACGGAGACAAGACCATGACGATCAAGAAACGCGCCTTCGTGACCGGCGCCCTGGCCGCCGCGTTGATGGCCGCCGGCCTCACCACGGCCCACGCGCAGCAGACCTTCAAACTCACCATCGCCTCCAGCCACCCCACCTCCTTGCCCTGGGTGGGCCTGATGAGCACGCTCTTCGTGCCCGAGGTGAACAAGCGCGTGGAGGCCCTGGGCAAGGGCTACAAGATCGAGTGGAAAGAGGCCTACGGCGGCCAGCTCTACAAGATGAACGCCACGCTCACCAGCGTGGGGCAGGGCATCGCCGACATCGGCTGGGTGTTCGCCAACCTCGAGGCGGCCAAGATGCCGCTGACCCAATACGCCACCGTCACGCCCTTCGCCACCGGCGACGTGCGCACGCTGCTGCAGGTGGCCAACGAACTGAACGAGAAGATCCCCGCCCTCAAGGCCGAGTGGGACAAGAACAACGTGGTGTTCCTGGGCGCCAGCGGCGTGGACACCTACCACCTGTTCACCAAGGTGCCCATCAACACCTACGCCGACCTGAGCGGCAAGAAGATATCGGCCCCCGGCGCCGTGGGCATGTGGCTCAAGGGCTCGGGTGCGGTGCCGGTGGACGGCTCGCTCACCAGCTACTACACCGACATCCAGACCGGCGTGAGCGAGGGCACGATCTCGATCGCCACCGGCATCCTGCCGAACAAGATCTATGAGGTGGCGCCCTACGTCACCACGGTGGACATCGGTGCGCTCTACAACGGCGGCATGGCCATCAACAAGGACACGTTTGGCGCGCTGCCGCCCGAGGTGCAGAAGATCGTGAAGGACGTGGGCCTGGAGTACTCGCGCGTGCTGGGCGACACGCTCATGCAACGCTACGAGGCGGCGCTCAAGGCCATCGGCGAGCAGGGCGCCAAGCAGGCCGTGCCGGTGAAGATCGCGCCCATGGCCCCTGGCGAGCGCGAGAAGTGGGCCAAGACCATGCCCAACATCGCGGGCGAGTGGGTGAAGGCCAATGCCTCGCGCGGGCCCGCGGCGCAGATCGTGAAGACCTACATGGAAGAGCTGCGCAAGCGCGGGGCCAAGCCGCTGCGCGACTGGGACAAAGAGCTCTGATCGGTCGCATTCATGAGCTTTGAAGCCAACACCAACCTGGAGGAGGCGCCGGTGTCATCGGCGCCGTCCAGTCCCTTCGGGCACGTCGTCGACGCGCTCAACGGCCTGGGCTCCATCGTCATCGCGCTGGTCATGGTGCTGATGTGCGCCGATGTGTTCATGCGCAACGCCTTCAACCAGCCCCTGGACGGCGTGGCCGAGATGGTCGCGGCCTCGATCATCGTGATCGTATTCCTGCAGCTGCCGGCCACGCTGCGTCACGGGCGCATGAGCCGCGCCGACCTGTTCCTCGATCCCTTCCTGCTGCGCCGCCCGCGCGCCGGCCGCCGGCTGCGCGCGCTGTTCTCGCTCGTGGGCATCTTTGCCTGCGGGGTGATCGCCTACGCCACCTGGCCGCTGTTCCAGCGCGCCTGGGCCAACAACGAGTTCTTTGGCGTGGAGGGCGTGTTCACCTTCCCCACCTGGCCGATGCGCATCGTGGTGTTCACGGGCGCGGCGCTGGCCGCGGTGCAGTACGCGCTGCTGGCCTGGCAGGACTGGCGCGAGAGCGCGCAAGGCGGCGCCGGGAAGGGCAGCCATGTCTGATCTGCTGCTGGGCTTCATGGCCATCGGGGTGATGCTGAGCTTCATCATCCTGGGC
Organism: Hydrogenophaga sp.; assembly: GCF_035481345.1. Taxonomy (GTDB): domain Bacteria; phylum Pseudomonadota; class Gammaproteobacteria; order Burkholderiales; family Burkholderiaceae_C; genus Hydrogenophaga. Next base: position 62,376 of record NZ_DATIGV010000164.1, read on the forward strand.
ATGCACATCGGCATCGCGCTGATCGTCACCTCCTTCGTGACGGTCTGGCTCATGCGCTCGCCCGAGATCGCGGCGCGCTTCGTCGGCGCGGCGGCCAACGACGCCATCCGAGACTACCTGTTCGGCGTGGTGCCGCTGTTCGTGCTCATGGGCATGTTCGTGAGCGTGAGCGGGGTGGGGCGCGACACCTTCGACGTGTTCCAGTGGCTGTTGCGCCGGCTGCGTGGCGGCCTGGGGCTGGCCACGGTGGGTGCCAACGCGGTGTTCGCGGCCATCACGGGCATTTCCATCGCCTCGGCCTCGGTGTTCACCAAGGTGGCCACGCCGGAGATGATGCGCCACGGCTACACGCCGCGCTTCTCGGTGGGTGTCGTGGCGGGGTCATCGGTGCTGGGCATGCTCATCCCGCCTTCGCTGCTGATGATCATCTACGGCGTCATCGCCGAGGAATCGATCGGGCGCCTGTTCCTCGCGGGCATCCTGCCCGGCCTGCTGCTGGCCCTGCTGTTCTGCGCCCTGATCCTGGGCCTGGCCTATTGGCGCCCGGCCAGCATCTACCGCTCGGGCCAGGCGGCCTCGGCCATCGAGCAGGACACCGAAACCTGGCGCAGCGCCTCCGTCAAGTTCTTCCCCATCCTGGTGCTCATCGTGCTGGTGCTGGGGGGCTTGTACAGCGGCTTCTTCACGCCCACCGAAGCGGGTGCCGTGGGCGCGGCGGGGGCCTTCGTGATCGCGCTGGCGCGCCGCCGCCTCACCTGGCGCAAGCTGTGGAATGTGCTCACCGAAACCGGCTATGTCTCGGTCTCGGTGCTGTTCCTCATCGTGGCGGCCTCGCTGTACAGCCGCATGCTCGCACTCACCGGCATGCCCGCGGCCATCACCACCGGCATCACGGAGATGGGCCTGGGGCCGTGGGGCTTCCTCGTGGCCTACCTGCTCATCGTCATTGCGCTGGGCTGCATCATCGACTCGGTCTCGATCATGCTGATCATGCTGCCCATCGTGCTGCCCATTGCCGCCAGCTTCGGCATGGACAAGATCTGGTTCGGCGTGCTCACCGTGGTGGCGGTGGAAATCGGCCTGCTCACGCCGCCCTTCGGCGTCTCGGTCTACACGGTCAAGAGCGCGCTCAACAACCCCTCCATCACCATCCGCGACATCTTCGCCGGCACCTTCCCCTTCGTGCTGGTGATGGTGTTCTCGCTGTTCGTCCTTGCCATCTTCCCGGGGCTGTCCACCTGGCTGGCCCGCATGTGAACCCATGATCTACGTCTTCCACCTCCTCGACAAACCCGGCGGCCTGGAACTGCGCCAGCGCCTGCGCCCCGAGCACAAGGCCTATCTCGGTGCCATGGCCGATCGCATCGCCTTTGCCGGGCCCCTGCTGGCCGACGATGGCAGCACCATGGTGGGCAGCGTGCTCGCCATCGACTTCGACAGCCGCGAGGCCGCGCTGCAATGGCAGGCCGGCGAACCGTTCACGAAGGCCGGGCTGTACGCCAGTGTCTCGGTGTACGCCTTCCAGAACCTGTGGCCCCAGAAGGCGGGTTTCCCACCCAGCGCCTGAGGATCCGATGCCCATCGTCAAGCACATCGTGATGTGGAACATCCTCGGCGACACCGCCGAGGAGAAGGCGCGCAACACCCAGCGCCTGAAGGCCGCCTTCGAAGGCATGCGCGGACGCATCCCGGGCATGCTGGCGCTGGAGATCGGTGTGGACATCAGCCGCGTCGATTACGCCTGCGACGTGGTGCTCTATTCCGAGTTCGAGACAGCACAAGCCCTGGCCGACTACGCTACCCACCCCGAACACCTGCGCGTGCGCCAGCAGCTCGAAGGCTTGCGCATCGCGCGCCACCAGGTGGACTACCTTCCCCTTTGATCCTCGCACCGAAAGGACTTCCCTCCGTGACCCCGCTCGACCCCGCCGCCATCGACACGATCTTCCGCAAGGCCCGCACGGCCAATGGTTTTCTCGACCAACCGGTGTCCATGGACCTGTTGAAACAGGTGTACGAACTGGCCGCGCTGGGCCCGACGTCGATGAACACCCAGCCCACGCGCTACGTGTTCCTGCAGTCGAAGGAAGCCCGCGAGCGCCTGCTGCCGGCCATGTCGCCGGGCAACCTGGACAAGACGCGCACCGCGCCGGTGACGGTGATCGTGGCCACCGACACGAAGTTCTACGAGTACATGCCGCGCGTGTGGCACCGCGAGGGCGCCAAGGAGAACTTCGAGGCCAACGCCGCCCTGGCCAGCGGCACCGCCACGCGCAACGGCACCCTGGGTGGGGCCTACTTCATCGTCGCGGCGCGCGCCCTGGGCCTGGACTGCGGCCCCATGAGCGGATTCGACCTCGCCAAGGTGGACGCCGAGTTCTTCCCCGACGGCCGCTGGAAGACCAATTTCCTGATCAACCTCGGCCACGGCGACGACAGCAAGCTGTTCAACCGCAACCCGCGCCTGGGCTTCGACGAGGCCTGCAAGGTGCTCTGAGCGCGCGCGGCGCACCCAAAGAAAAAGCGCGGCACTGCCGCGCTTTTTTTGTGGTGGGACAGGCGGTGCTTACTGCACCTTGGCCTTGTCGCGCAGGCCCTGCTGGTACTGCTGCATCTTCTGCTGGGTGATCTGCTGGGTGATCTGGGGCTTGAGTTCGTCCAGGCTGGGCAGTTGCGCCTCGCGCACGTCGTCCACGCGGATCACGTGCCAGCCGAACTGGCTCTGCACCGGCGCCTCGGAGAGTTGGCCTTTCTCCAGCTTGACCATGGCCTGCGAGAACTCGGGCACGTAGCTGGCCGCCGGCGCCCAGTCCAGGTCGCCGCCGTTGGCGCCGGAGCCCGGGTCCTTGGACTGCTTCTTGGCGATGTCCTCGAACTTGGCGCCCTTCTTGAGGTTGGCGATGATGGCCTTGGCCTCGTCTTCCTTCTCGACCAGGATGTGGCGCGCCTTGTATTCCTTGCCCGCGCTGGCGGCCGCGAACTTGTCGTACTCGGCCTTGACCTCGGCGTCGGTCACCGGGTTCTTCTTCTGGTAGTCCGCGAAGAGGGCGCGAATCATGATGGTCTGGCGGGCCAGCTCCATCTGGTTCTTGAACTCGGTGCTGTTGGCCACGCCCTGTTTCTGCGCTTCCTGCATGAAGATCTCGCGCAGCACGACTTCTTCCTTGATCTGGGCGCGGACCGCATCGTCCACCGGGCGGCCGCTGGCCTCGATCTGCTGCACCAGCGCGTCAACGCGCGCGGTGGGCACGGGCTTGCCGTTGACGATGGCCACGTTCTGAGCGGCCGCCCAGGGGGCGGTGGCCATCAAGACCGCCGCGGTCAGTGCCGTGAGGGTGACTTTCATGGAAATCCTCGGAGTTGGAAAGGTGTTGGAGCCGCCGCGCGCCCGCCGGTTCGCGGGGGGATGTGACAGAAGGTAGTCGGGGGCTGCGTCAGCGCTGGATCTCGATCGCCAGGGCGTGCAGCCCGGCGTCCGTGAAGGGACGCAGGGCATCATACACAAGGCGATGCTGCGCCACGCGGCCCAGTCCGGCGAAGGCCGGGGCCGCGATGCGCACCCGGAAATGCGTGCCGTAGCCGAGGCCGTTGGCGCCCGCGTGGCCCGCGTGCGCGGCGCTTTCGTCGATGACCTCCAGCGCGGTCGGCGAGAGGGTGTCGCGCAGCCGCGCCTCGAGGGCGGCGGCGGTGGGGATGGCCGGCGTGTTCATGCTTCGGAACGCGGTTCCTCGTCCTTGATGTGCCGCGCGATGTACAAGCCCTGCGCGACGATGAAGGCCACGGGGAAGACGTAGCCCCAGAGCTTGAAGTTCACCCATTGCTCGGTGGTCTGGTAGGCGGCGAACCAGGCATTGATGGCCGCCATGAACAGGAAGTAGCCAACCCAGGCCACGGTGAGGCGCGCCCACACGGCTTCGGGCAGGCTCAATTGGGTACCGAGCAACATCTGCAGGAAGTTTTTCTTCCAGCCCCACAGCGCGGCGCCCAGCACCACGGCCATGCCGGTGTAGAGCACGGTGGGCTTCCACTTGATGAAGCGCTCGTCCTGCAGCACCAGGGTGAGCACGCCGAACACCAGCACCAGCACCAGCGTGATCTTGTGGATGTTCTGCAGCTTGCGGTCCAGCGCGTAGACGATGCCGGTCTGCACCACGGTGGCGGCCATGAGCACGCCGGTGGCCAGGTAGATACCCTCCAGCTTGTAGGCGGCGAAGAAGAGCAGGATGGGAAGGAAGTCGAGAAGCAGGCGCATGGGCGCAATTATCCGTGGACACTGTGTCAGGGAACCGCGGCGGGGCTTGCCGGCTCCGATGTCTGGCTGCCTTGGCCCCCGCTTTGGCCCCATTGGCGCCGTGTGACAACCCGATGGAGATTCCATGAACCCCCAAGAACAGCAAGCCATCCTCACCATCGCGCTCATGGCCGCCCTGGCCGACGGCGAGAAGGCCGACACCGAGCGCGAGAGCATCCGCGGCATCGCCGAGTCGCTGGGCGCCGAGGCCGGCGCCAACGGGCTGGCCAAGGTGTATCAGGATGTGCTGCTCAAGCGCGTGGACCTGGCCGCCAGCGTGGCCCGACTCAGCGACCCGGGCCAGCGCGAGCTGGCCTACGAAATGGCGGTGTGCGTGTGCGATGCCGACGGCGCGCGCTCGCCGGCCGAGACGGCCTTCCTGGCCGACCTGAAGGCGCGGCTGAAGCCGGACGCGGCCGAATCGGCGGCTTTCGAGAAGGTCGAATCGGCGCTGGTGGAGGCGGCGGCCGTGGCGGTGCCGGTGGCCGTGGCGGCCACGCCCGCGCCCGCCGCGCCGGCCTCCCCCGCGGCCAGCGAGGTGCGCGGGCCCGATGGCGCCGCGCTGGACAAGACCATCCTCAACTACGCGCTGCTCAACGGCGCGCTGGAGCTGCTGCCGCAGTCCTGGGCCTCGATGGCCATCATTCCGCTGCAGGTGAAGATGGTCTACGAGATCGGCCAGGCGCACGGCGTGGAACTGGACCAGGGCCACATCCGCGAGTTCATCGCGGCGGTGGGGGTGGGGCTGACCTCGCAGTACCTGGAGCAGTTCGGCCGCAAGCTCATTGGCGGCCTGCTGGGCAAGGCGGCGGGTCGCACCATCGGTGGCGTGGGCCGGGCGGCCACGGGCATGGCGTTTTCCTTCGCCACCACCTACGCGCTGGGGCAGGTGGCCAAGCGCTACTACGCGGGCGGTCGGCAGATGAGCACGGCGCTGCTCAAGCAGAGCTTCCAGGACCTGCTGGGCCCGGCGAAGCAGATGCAGACGCAGTACCTGCCGCAGATCCAGCAGAAGGCGGCGACGCTGGATGCGGGGCAGGTGATGGCGATGGTGCGCGGGCGCTGAGCCGCTCGCTCAGACAGCGGCGGGCACTCCCTCGCGCATCACCGCCGCCGCGATGTCCAGCGAGCGCAGGCGCAGCGCCGGGTCGAACACGTCGCTCACCAGGATGAACTCGTCGGCCTCGGTCAGGTCGGCCAGGCGCTGCAGGCCGGCGCGCACCGTGTCGGGGCTGCCGATGACGGCGGCGGCCAGGAAGTCGGCGATGCCCTGGCGCTCGTGCGGCGCCAGCGAGGCCACGAAACCCTCCACCGGGGGCGGCAGTTGCCCGCGCCGGCCGGTGAGGATGCCCAACACGCGCTGGTAGGTGCTGCTGGCCAGGTACTCCGCCTCTTCGTCGGTGGGCGCGGCGATCAGCGGCACGCCGATGGCGGCGTAGGGTTTGTCCAGCGTGGCCGAGGGGTGGAATTCCGCGCGGTACACCTCCAGCGCCTGCAGCAGCAGGCGCGGGGCGAAGTGCGAAGCAAAGGCGAAGGGCAGGCCGCGCTGCGCCGCCAGCCGGGCCGAGAACAGGCTGGAGCCCAGCAGCCAGATCGGCACGTTCGTGTTCTGCCCGGGCACGGCCACCACGCGCTGGCCCGGCTGCACCGGGCCCAGGAAGGCGGCCAGCTCGGCCACCTCGCGCGGGAAATCGTCCTCGGTCTCCACCCGGTCGCGGCGCAGGGCGCGCATGGTCAGGCCGTCGGTGCCGGGCGCGCGGCCCAGGCCCAGGTCGATGCGGCCGGGGTACATCTCGGCCAGGGTGCCGAAGGCCTCGGCCACCACCAGGGGCGCGTGGTTGGGCAGCATGACGCCGCCCGAGCCCACGCGCATGCGCTGCGTGGCGCCGGCGATGTGGCCCACCAGCACGGCCGTGGCCGAGCTGGCGATGCCGCTCATGTTGTGGTGCTCGGCCAGCCAGTAGCGCGTGAAGCCCAGGCGCTCGGCGTGCTGGGCGGTGCGCGTGGCCACCGCAATGGCGTCGGCCACGGTGCCGCCTTCGCGCACCGCGACGAGGTCGAGCATGGAGAGCTTGATGTCGGCCAGGTTCGGCATCGGATCAGTCTCCCTTGTGCTCGAGCGAGGCCGAGTTCATGCAGTAGCGCAGGCCGGTGGGTGCGGGGCCGTCCTCGAACACGTGGCCCAGGTGGGCGCCGCACTGGCTGCACACGGTCTCGGTGCGCACCATGCCGTGGCTGCGGTCGGTGATCTCGGTGATGGCGCCGGGGATGGCCTTCCAGAAGCTGGGCCAGCCGCAGCCGGCGTCGAATTTGGTGCCGGCGTCGAACAGGTGGTTGCCGCAGCAGATGCAGTGGTAGCTGCCGTCGGCCCAGATCTCTTCGTATTTGCCGGTGAAGGGGCGCTCGGTGTGGGCCTGGCGGGTGACCTCGAAGGCGCCGCGCTCGGCGCCCTTGGCGGCCAGGATCTCGCGCCACTCGGCGTCGGTTTTCTTGATGGGGAAGTCCATGTCGTGAGGTCCTTTCAGGAGGAACAGCTGATCTCGATTTGCTGCGCCCAGTCCGGGGGGAAGGCGGCGAGCTCGTCCTCGCCTTCGGATTCGTCGAAGGGCGCGGCCAAAGCTTTCAGCAGGCGATCGACTTCGCTGAAGTCGCCCTGCTGCGCGCGCTGGATGGCGATCTGCGCCAGGTGGTTGCGCAGCACGACGCGCGGGTTGATCCAGCGCATGGCGGCGGCCGTGGCGGCGGCGTCGAAGCCGGGCTGGGCCCGCAGGCGCTCGTGCCAGCGCGCGGCCCAGGTGTCGAAGGCCTCACGCTGCAGGAACAGGTCGCGCACGGGCTCGACCGCACCGTCGGCCGCGCCACACAGCCGGCGGAACAGGATGGTGAAGTCCACCGCGTCCTTGGCCATGAGCTGCATCAGTTCCTCGATGAGCTCGGCGTCGCCCTCGCGCGTGTCGGCCAGCCCCAGCTTGGCGCCCATGCGGCGGGTGAGCGCGGCGGGGAACAGGGTCTTGTACGGCTCCAGCGCGTCCAGCGCCTGCTGCTGGTCGTCCATCAGGGGCAGCAGGGCCTGGCCCAGGCAGAACAGGTTCCAGTAGGCCACGTTGGGCTGGCGGTGGTAGGCGTAGCGCCCGCCGTGGTCGCTGTGGTTGCAGATGTGCGCCGGGTTGAAGGCGTCCATGAACTGGAAGGGCCCGTAGTCGATGGTGAGGCCCAGCACGCTCATGTTGTCGGTGTTCATCACGCCGTGGCAGAAGCCCACCGCCTGCCACTGCGCCATCAGCTCGGCCGTGCGCGCGCTCACCGCTTGCAGCAGGCGGGCGTAGGGGTTGCCATGGCCGTCGCGGCAGTCCGGGTAGAAGCCGTCGATGACGAAGTCGGCCAGGCGGCGCAGTTCGTCCGTGAGGCCGTTGGCGGAGAAGTGCTCGAAGTGCCCGAAGCGGATGAAGCTGGGCGCCACGCGCGTGACCACGGACGCGGTTTCCACGGTCTCGCGGATCACCGGCTGCGGCGAGCCCGTGACGATGAGCGCGCGTGTGGTGGGAATGCCCAGGCCGTGCATGGCCTCGCTGCACAGGTACTCGCGGATGGAGCTGCGCAGCACGGCGCGGCCGTCGCCCATGCGCGAGTAGGGGGTGCGGCCCGCGCCCTTGAACTGGATTTCCATGGGCCCGGCGGGCGTGTCCAGCTCGCCCAGCAGCAGGGCGCGCCCGTCGCCGAGCTGGCCGGCCCACACACCAAACTGGTGCCCGCTGTACACCGTGGCCAGCGGCCGCGCGCCCTCGATCGGCAGCGAGCCGCTGAACGCGTGCACGGCCTCGTCCTGGCGCAGGCGCTCGGGGTCCAGGCCCAGTGCCCGCGCCAGCGGGGCGTTCAGGCTCACCAGGTGGGGCTCGGGCAGCGGGGTGGGGGGCAGCTCGGTGAAGAAGGCCGGCCCCAGGTCGGCGAAGCGGTGGCGCCAGGGCAGGGCCAGGTCCAGCGCCGCCGGCGCGGCGGTGTCGGTGTCGTTCATGGGGTGGATTGTCCCCTGGGGGGGTATTCCGGCCTGGTTTCAGGGCCTTGACCGATTGCCAGCGTCTCGGCGGGCCAGATAATGTGCGCCGGTTATGCGCCGGCCAGACGCTGGCGCCAGGGGGAATAACAACCGTGAAGAAGTCCCATGCGCACTGACGCCCAGGCCATTCTGTTCGTCGACGACGAAGCCGTGTCCCGCCAATGGTTCTCGCGCTGCTTTGGTGACGAGTTCGAGATCGCCACCGCCGCCAGCGTCGAGGACGCGTTGACGATCCTCACCGATCGGGGCGAGTCCTTCGCAGCGCTCATCACCGACTACCGCATGCCCGAGCAGGACGGCATGAAGCTGCTCAAGGCCGTGCGGCGTGAGCACCGCCACCTGGTGCGGCTGCTGGTGACGGCCTATGCCGAGAAGGACGTCGCCATCGCGGCGGTCAACCAGGGCCAGGTGCTGCGCATCCTGGAAAAACCCCTGGAGGACGAGCCCACGCGCGAAGCCCTGCGCGAGGCGCTGTCGCTCTACCGCCACCAGGCGCTGGAGCGCGCGCTCAACGAAGGCCGGGCCGCCGCGCTGCGCGAGACCCTGGGCTTTCTGGCGCACGAACTCAACACGCCACTGGCCACGGTGCGCGGCAGCGTGTCGGCGGTGCTGGAACGCCACCGCCCGCCCGAGCCGGGCGACGCGGCGGGCACCGTCCGCTTCGAGGGCCTGGGATCGAAGGAGGTGCTGGCCGCGCTGGAGCGCGCCGAGCGGCGCGCGCTGTATTGCCAGTCGCTGGTGGCCACCTTCGTGCAGTCGGCACGCGACGCCTACCCGGGCGCGGCACCGCAGACCGTGAGTGCGTCCAGCCTGCTGGGCGCGCTGATCGACGAGTACCCGTTCGAGGACCGCGAGCGCCGCTGGGTCGAGGCCGAGCTGCGGCACGACTTCCGCCTGCCCGGGCGGCGCGACCTGCTGTACCTCGTGATGTGCACGCTCACCAAGAACGCCATCCTGGCGCTGCGCGACACGACCGGGCAGCGCCTGCACGTGGCGGTCGACTGCGTGGCGGGGCCGGGGGAGCCGCGGGGCTTCATCCGCTTCATCGACAACGGCCCGGGCATCCCGCCCGAGGTGCTGGCGCGGCTCACGCGCGAGCCGGTGACCACCCGCGCCGCCACCGGGGGCAACGGCATGGGCCTGATGTTCTGCCAGCGCGTGATGCAGGCCGCCGGTGGGCAGATCCGCGTCAAGTCCATCCTGGGCGAGGGCACCACCGTGGAGCTGCTGTTCGAGCGCGGCGTGCAGCCGGTGGCGGCCAGCGAGGCCTGATCCGCGCGCGCCCGCGGGCTCAGCCGGATTCGCTCACCGCCTCGGCGCCCAGCAAGCGGGCCCGGTACTGACCCGGCGACACGCCGAACCAGCGCTTGTTCGCGCGAAAGAAATTGCTCTGGTCGGCAAAGCCGAGCAGGTCGGCCACCTGCGCGAGGGCGTAGCGCGGTTCGGCCAGGTACTTGCGCGCCAGGTCGCGCCGCGCATCGTCCAGCAGCCGCTGAAAGCTGGTGCCTTCCTCGTGCAGGCGGCGCTGCAGCGTGCGGTCGGCCATGGCCAGGCCGCTGGCGATGTCTTCGCGGCGCGGCTCGCCCAGGTGCAGGCAGCGGATGATGGCCTCGCTGGCGCGGTGACCGACGCGGGCATTGCCCAGGTGCACCAGGCGCGCCTCGATCACGCGCCGGTGCATGTCGAAGAGCTCCGGGTCGCTGGAGGGCAGGCGCGTCTCCAGGTCCGCGTTGTCGAGCAGCAGCCGTGTGGCCGGACGATCGAAGCGCACCGGGCAGCCGAAGGCGCGCTGGTACGGCTCGGCGTTCACCGGCTCGGGGAAGACGGACTCGGCGGCCAGCGCCCGCACCTCGCGCCGCGTGACCCAGCGGCACAGCATGGCCAACGCGAGCAGGCCGTATTCCTGGCGCTGGCGCGGCACCGGCTGCGTGTTGCCGATGTGGCCCAGCACCAGCCAGCATTGCTGCGTGCCCTGCGGCTCGAGTTCGAAGGTGGCGGCGTCGGAGATCACGGCCAGGTAACGCGCGAAGCTCTCCAGTCCGCAGCGCAGCGTGGGGCTGGCCAGCATCACGTAGGCCACCATGTCGTAGTTGACGTGGCGGGTGGCGAGTTCGCGGTCCATGCCCAGCGCCGGCTGGCCCGACCAGGCCACCGCCAGCCGCCACAGGCGGCTGATGTCCTCGGCATCGAAACGGGCCTCGGGCCGCTGCAGCAGGGCCATGTCGACGCCGGCCGCCGCGAAGAGGCGCGGCACGTCCAGCCCCTGGGACGCAAACAGGTCTGCGATGCCCCGGACCCAGGTGACGGAGCTTGTCCTTGTCATCGGAGATTGGCGTCGTGAAGTCACTGGAATGGCCACGTTGCGATAGCGGCGCGGCGCACGCCCGTTCCTAGAATTTTTTCAAGGACGGCGCCGCCGGGCGGAGCCGGATTCAAAGGGATTTCAGTGCACGGCGCAAGCTGTTGTTTACCCCCAAAACCAGAGGAGACCCGTCATGTTCGAACGCACACCGGTGTCGGTGAAATGGGGCGCGGGCGCAGCCTTCGCGCTGCTGGCCGCGTGCGGCGGGGGCACCACGGCCCAGCCGCCAGCGCCCGAGCCACCGGCGCCCGAAGTCCGCCAGCTCGCCCAGGGCAGCGTGCGCGGCGTCAACGCCGCCGCCATCGACGGCACCTACCACTGGAAGGGCATTCCCTATGCCCAGGCGCCGGTGGGCGCGCGGCGCTGGAAGGCACCGGCCGCCCCACTGGCCTGGAGCGGCACGCGCGACGCCACCCGCTTCGGCGCCGCCTGCCTGCAGAACGGCCGCATCTACGGCCCGGGCGCCAACAACCGGCACGACGCCACCATCGGCACCACGCTGAACACCCCGCTCGGCAGCGAAGACTGCCTCACGCTCAACGTGTGGCGCCCGGCGAACAGTGGAACCGGTCTGCCGGTGATCGTCTTCGTCCACGGCGGCAGCAACATCTCGGGCTACACGGCCGACCCGGTGTACGACGGCGCGGCCCTGGCGCGCGAGACCAACACGGTGGTGGTGACGCTGAACTACCGGCTTGGCGTGCTGGGTTTCCTGAACCTGCCGCAGCTCAAGGGCGGCACCGACCCCGAGGAGGACTCGGGCAACTTCGCGCTGCTCGACATCGTGCAGGCCGTGCGCTTCGTGCGGCAGAACATCGCGGCCTTCGGCGGGAACGCCGACAAGCTCACGCTGATGGGCCAGTCGGCTGGCGCCATCAACGTGTGGGCGCTGATGGCCTCGCCGCTGGGCGCCGGGCTGTTCCAACAGGCGGTGCCGCTGTCGGGTGGCATTTCCCTGGCGAGCAACCTGCCGCCCGGCACCATTCCCACGCTCAATCCCGCCTCGACCTACCTGGCCCAGGCCAACGGGCTGCTGGCGCGCCTGGCGATCGCCGACGGCCTGGCCGCCGATCTCCCGGGTGCGCAGGCCTGGATCGCCACGCAATCGGACACGCAGATCGCCGACTACCTGCGCGGCAAGAGCGGCGCCACCCTGCTGGGGACCTTGCTGGTGAACGGGCTCACCGGCTCCGGGCCGATTCCCGACGGCGCGGTGCTGCCCGCCGACCCGATCGCCGCCATCGCGGCCGGTCACTACCAGCGGGTGCCCGTGCTCGCGGGCAACACGGGCGAGGAGGGCAAGCTCTTCGCGCCCTTCCTCACACTGCTCGGCGGCCCGCCGGGCTTCAAGATCGACGACGCCACGCGCTTCAACCTGATGGAAGCCTTCGACCCCGACGCGCCCACCGCGCTCACCGAAGGCGACATCCTCGACGCCGCCTACACGCCGTCGAATACGCCGCTCACCGGCTGGACCGCGCGCGCCGCGCAACTGTCCGCCGCCTTCATGGCGCCCAGCCGCGACAACGTGCTGAACACGCTCAAGGCCCGGCAGCCCGAGGTCTGGTACTACCAGTTCGACTGGGCGCAGCAGCCCGCGCCGTGGAACACGGTCTATGGCGCCGCGCACGCCTTCGACCTGCCGTTCCTGTTCGGCAACTTCGGCCCTTCGCTGTTCGCCAACACCATCGGCGGCAACGCCAACCGCGCCGGGCGGCTCGCGCTGTCCGCGCACATGATGGCCGCGCTCGGCGCCTTCGCACACCAGGGGGATCCCAACCACGCGGGCCTGGGCGTGAACTGGCAGCCCTGGCCCGCGCAATTGCGCTTCGACGCCACGCCGACAGTGCCGCAGATCAGCGCCGTGCCTTGAGCCTGTCCCGCATCGGACATGTCGGGGTTTTCTCTCGGTGGAGGGCGGCGCTGCACCGCGCTTCACCCGCTACGATGAATGCCCCATCCCCTTGCCGGTAGACAGGAGACATTCACATGCTGGGCCAGATGCAGAGCCAACCGCTGCTCATTTCCAACCTCATCGTGCACGCCGAACGGCACCACGGCGCCACCGAGATCGTCTCGCGCCGTGTCGAGGGTGACATCCACCGCACCACCTGGCGCGAGGTGTCGCGGCGCTCGCGCCAGGTGGCCAATGCCATCGACGCGCAGGGCCTGGCCTTCGGCGACCGCGTGGCCACGCTGGCCTGGAACGGCTACCGCCATCTGGAACTGTATTTCGGCGTCAGCGGCACCGGCCGCGTGCTGCACACGCTCAACCCGCGCCTGCACCCCGAGCAACTGGTGTGGATCGTCAACCACGCCGAGGACAAGGTCCTGTGTTTCGACATGACCTTCCTGCCGCTGGTGAAGGCGGTGTGGAGCAAGTGCCCCATGGTGAAGCACTGGATCGCCCTGTGCGACGCCGATGCCCTGCCGGCCGACAGCGGCATCCCGGGCCTGCAGAGCTACGAGGCCTGGATCGGCGCGCAGAAGGACGCCTACGCCTGGCCCGAGTTCGACGAGAACAGCGCGTCGAGCATGTGCTACACGAGCGGCACCACCGGCAACCCCAAGGCCGCGCTGTACTCGCACCGCTCCACCACGCTGCACGCCTATGGCGCGGCCATGCCCGACGCCATGAGCTGTTCGGCGCGCGACAGCATCCTGCCCGTCGTCCCCATGTTCCACGTCAACGCCTGGGGCCTGCCGTATTCCGCGGCGGCCGTGGGCTGCAAGCTGGTGTTCCCCGGCCCGGCGCTGGATGGCAAGTCGGTCTACGAACTCATCGAGGCCGAGCGCGTGACCATGGCCGCCGGGGTGCCCACGGTCTGGCAGATGCTGCTGGGCCACCTGCAGCAGAACGGCCTGAAGTTCAGCACCCTCAAGCGCACGGTGATCGGCGGCTCGGCCTGCCCGCCGGCCATGATCACCGCGTTCAACGACCAGTACGGCGTGGACGTGCTGCACGCCTGGGGCATGACCGAGATGTCGCCACTGGGCACGGTGTGCACGCTCAAGAACGCGCAACTGGAACTGCCCGCCGACGAGCAGCTCAAGGTGCGCCTCAAGCAGGGCCGCGCCATCTTCGGCGTGGACATGAAGATCGTGAACGAGGCCGGCGAGGAGCTGCCCTGGGACGGCAAGGCCTACGGAGACCTGCTGGTGCGCGGGCCCTGGATCATCGCCAGCTACTTCAAGGGCGAAGGTGGCGACCCGCTGCGCTACGACGCCCAAGGCCACGGCTGGTTCCCCACCGGCGACGTGGCCACCATCGACGCCGACGGCTTCATGCAGATCACCGACCGCAGCAAGGACGTGATCAAGTCCGGCGGCGAATGGATCAGCTCGATCGACGTGGAGAACATCGCCATGGCGCACCCGGCCGTGGCCATGGCCGCCTGCATCGGCATGAAGCACCCCAAGTGGGACGAGCGGCCCATCGTGGTGGTGGTGAAGAAGCCGGGCGCCGAACTCACGCGCGAGGAACTGCTGAAGTTCTACGAGGGCAAGACCGCCAAGTGGCAGATCCCGGACGACGTGGTCTTCGTCGAGGCCATTCCGCTGGGCGCCACCGGCAAGATGCAGAAGATGGTGCTGCGCCAGCAGCTCAAGGACTACGCGCTGCCCGGCCTGTGACGGACGGTCGATGACAGGCGCGTGGCCGCACCATGACGGCGCAGGGTGTCGCCCAGGGGATAGGAGCCCGGGCAATCCCTGAAACGCCCCGGTGCCGATGCGCCTTACCCTGCGCGGGTTTGTGGTTCAACGGATTCATCAAGGAGACAAAGGCATGAAACTGACCGTGAAGATCCTCGCAGGCGCCGCCATGCTGGCCGCCGCGGGCGCGTCCTTTGCCCAGGCGGGCGAGACCGTGAAGATGGTGCGCATCGATCCCCTGACGGGCCTACTGGGCCCTGTGGGGGTGAGCCAGTTCAAGGGCTACCAGTTCTTCGCCGAGAAGTTCAGCGGCAAGGGCAACCCGGCCGGCGTGAAGTTCGAGATCACCGCCATCGACAACAAGCTCAGCCCCGCCGAAAGCCTGAACGCGCTGAAGGCCGCCATCGACCAGGGTGCGCGCTACATCATCCAGGGCAACGGCTCGTCGGTGGCGCTGGCGCTGGCCGATGCGGTGGAAAAGCACAACGCGCGCAACCCCGGCAAGGAGGTCATGTACCTCAACGACTCGGCGGTGGACCCGGACCTCACGAACAGCAAGTGCAGCTACTGGCACTTCCGCTTCGACGCCGACACGTCGATGAAGATGGAGGCCATGTCCAGCTTCATCGCCACGCAGCCGGACATCAAGAAGATCTACCTGCTCAACCAGAACTACTCGCACGGCCACCAGGTCGTGAAGTACGCCAAGGAAACCATCGGCCGCAAGCGCCCCGACATCCAGTTCGTGGGCGAGGACCTGCACCCGCTGGCCCAGACGCGCGACTTCGCGCCCTACATCGCCAAGATCAAGGCCGCGGGCGCGGACACCGTGATCACCGGCAACTGGGGCTCCGATCTGTCGCTGCTGATCAAGGCCGCCAACGAGAACGGCTACAACGGCAAGTTCTTCACCTACTACGCCGGCGTCACCGGCACCCCCACCGCGCTCGGCACCAACGGCGCCGGCCGCGTCTACCAGATCGCCTACAACCACTACAACATGGGCGGGCAGATGGAGAAGTGGATGAAGGAGTTCAACCAGAAGTACAACGACGACTTCTACACCGGCTCCACCATCCGCATCTACGAGATGCTCGGCGCGGCCATGGCCAAGGCCAAGTCCACCGACCCGGTGAAGGTGGCGGCCGCCATGGAAGGCCTGAGCGTCAAGAGCTTCAACGGCGAAGTGCAGATGCGCAAGAACGACCACCAGCTGCAGCAGCCGCTGTACATGTCGGTCTGGCAGAAGGCCGACGGCAAGTACCCCTACAGCCCCGAGAAGACCGGCATGACGCTGGCGCCGGTGGCGGAGTACCCGAACTATGTGTCGAGTACCCCGACCAGCTGCCAGATGAAGCGCCCGTCCTGAGCGAGCAGAGCTCCCCCGAGGAGCCCGAGGCGGGGTGCCGTTTCGGGCTCTTTCAATTTCAACGATGAAGGTCTGAGGGAATGGAGTTTTTCATCATCTCGATGCTGAACGGGCTGAGCTACGGGCTGCTGCTGTTCATGCTCAGCTCGGGGCTCACGCTGATTTTCAGCATGATGGGCGTGCTCAACTTCGCGCACGCCAGCTTCTACATGCTGGGCGCCTACGTGGGCTACACGGTGGCGCAGTTCGTGGGCTTCTGGCCGGCGCTGCTCATCGCGCCCATCGTGGTCGGACTCATGGGCGCGGCCTTCGAGCGCCAGTGCCTGCGCAAGGTGCACAAGTACGGCCACGTGCCCGAGCTGCTGGTCACCTTCGGCCTGTCGTACGTCATCGTCGAGCTGGTGCAGCTCATCTGGGGCCGCATCGCGGTGGAGTTCCGCCCGCCCGAGCAGTTGCAAGGCCCGGTGTTCACCCTGATCAACCATTCCATCGACGGCCTGCGCCTGGTCTGGGGCACGGCCGCGCCCGAGCTGTGCAGCGCCGCCAACGCGGCGGTGCGCGTGGTCTGCTCGCCGTTCCCCGCCACGCGCGGCTTCATGATGATGGTGGCCGTGGTGATGCTGCTGTCGGTCTGGCTGCTGCTCACGCGCACGCGCATCGGGCTGGTGATCCAGGCCGCGCTCACGCACCCGCAGGCGGTGGAGTCGCTGGGCCACAACGTGCCGCGCGTCTTCATGCTGGTGTTTGGCGCCGGCTCGGCGCTGGCGGGCCTGGCCGGTGTGATCGGCGGCAGCACCTTCCTCACCGAGCCTGCCATGGCCGCCACCGTGGGCTCGGTCATCTTCGTGGTGGTGGTGGTGGGCGGCATGGGCTCGCTCTCGGGCGCCTTCGTGGCCTCGCTGCTCATCGGCGTGATCCAGACCTTCGCCGTGGCCTTCGAGTACTCGCTGCTCACGCTGTTCGAGCAGATCGGCGTGCCGCTGTCCGACAGCCTGCGCAACAACTCCTACATCCGGCTCACGCTGTCGCAGGTGGCGCCCATCCTGCCCTACCTGTTCCTCGTGCTGATCCTGATCTTCCGGCCCCGTGGCCTGCTGGGCAAACGGGAAAGCTGATATGAATACGACACCCCCGCCGCGCTTTGCGCGACCCCCTCAAGGGGGCGACACCAGCGGCCCGGCAACGCCGGTTTCGCGGCGTCCCCTGGCTCGGGCACTTCCCCCGTCACGCATCGCGCTCTGGGGCGGCTTCGCGCTGCTGCTCGCCATCGCGCCGCTCATCTGGGGCAGCGGCCTGGGCCTGACCGTGCTGTCGCAGATGGGCATCGCCATCATCGCCTGCCTGTCCTACAACATGCTGCTGGGGCAGGGCGGCATGCTCAGCTTCGGGCACGCGGTGTACACGGGCCTGGGCTCCTTCATGGCCATCCACGCGCTCAACCAGGTCACCGAAGGCGCGATGCAGATGCCCGTGTCGCTGATCCCCATCGTGGGCGGCCTGGCGGGCCTGTTCTTCGCGGTGCTGTTCGGCTACGTCACCACGCGCAAGTCGGGCACGACGTTCGCCATGATCACCCTGGGCCTGGGCGAACTGGTGTTCGCGCTGTCGCTGATGATCCCCGAGTTCTTCGGCGGCGAGGGCGGTGTCTCGGGCGATCGCATGGCCGGTGAGCCCTTCATGGGCATCACCTTCGGGCCGCAGCGGCAGGTGTACTACCTCATCGCGGTCTACACCTTCGTGTGCGTGGCGCTCATGTACGCCTTCACGCGCACGCCGCTGGGCCGCATGCTCAACGCCGTGCGCGACAACCCCGAGCGAGTGGAGTTCGTGGGCTACGACACGCAGAAGGTGCGCTACCTGGCCTTCATCATCGCGGGCTTCTTCGCCGGCATCTCGGGCGGCCTGGCCGCGCTCAACTTCGAGATCGTCACGGCCGAGGTGGTGGGCGCGGCGCGCTCGGGCGCCTACCTGCTGTTCACCTTCCTGGGTGGCGCCACCTTCTTCTTCGGCCCCATCATCGGCGGCGTGCTGATGGTGCTGGCGCTGATTCTGCTGTCCGAGCTCACCAAGGCCTGGCTGCTGTACCTGGGCCTCATCTTCCTGTTCATGGTGATGTATGCGCCGGGCGGCATCGCCGCGCTGATCATGATGAACGTGCGCGTGGCCGCGTATGGCCGCCTGCGCGAGCTGACCGGCAGCTACCTGGCCCTGTTCGCCGCCACCGTGGTCATGCTGGTGGGTGCGGCGGCCATCATCGAGATGGTCTACCACCTGCAGCTCAGCACCACACTGGGCGACGAGCTCAACTTCCTGGGCCTGACGCTGCACGCGCGCGGCTGGGCGAGCTGGATCGGCGCCGTGCTGGTGGCGGGGGTGGGCTTCGCCCTGTTCGAGCTCACGCGCAAGCGCTTCGCACGCCGCTGGGGCGCGATCCAGGAAGACATCGAGAACCAGATCAAGCAGAAGGAGGCGCCGTGAGCGGACCCACACCGGCGTTGGAGCTGAAAGACCTGCGCAAGAGCTTCGGCAAGACCGAGATCATCCGCGGCGTGAACCTGGCCGTGCGGCCCGGCGAGCGCGTGGGCATCATCGGCCCGAACGGCGCGGGCAAGTCCACGCTGTTCAACCTCATCAGCGGGCGCTTTGCCCCCACCAGCGGCCAGGTGCTGCTCAACGGCCAGCGCATCGACGGCAAGCGGCCCTTCGAGATCAACCGCGCGGGCCTGTCGCGCAGCTTCCAGATCACCAACATCTTCCCCAAGCTCAGCGTGTTCGAGAACCTGCGCTGCGGTGTGCTGTGGAGCCTGGGCTACCGCTACACCTTCCTGAAGTTCCTGGCCGACCTGACCGACGCCAACGAGCGCGCGGAGCAGCTGCTGCACATGATCCAGCTCGACCGCAAGCGCGACGTGCTGGCCATGAACCTCACCTACGCCGAGCAGCGCGCCCTGGAGATCGGCATCACCATCGCCGGCGGCGCCAGCGTGATCCTGCTCGACGAGCCCACGGCCGGCATGAGCAAGAGCGAGACCAGCCGCTTCATCGCCCTCATCAAGGACGTGACCGAGGGCAAGACCCTGCTGACCGTGGAGCACGACATGGGCGTGGTCTTCGGCCTGGCCGACCGCATCGCCGTGGTGGTGTATGGCGAGGTGCTGGCCTTCGACACGCCCGACGCGGTGCGCGCGAACGCGCGCGTGCAGGAGGCCTACCTGGGCTCGCACGTGGCCGAAGCGCAGGGAGCGGGGCAATGAGCCCCCACGTTTGCGGCTTTGCCGCTGCACTGCCCCCCGAGGGGGCGCGGCCCTCCTTGGGGCGGCCCTACGGAGGTCCGAGATGCTGAAGATCGAGAACCTGCACGCCTACTACGGCAAGAGCCATGTGCTGCATGGCGTGGACTTCGAGGTGCGCGCGGGCGAGATCGTCGCGCTGCTGGGACGCAACGGATCGGGCCGCTCCACGACGGCCAAGGCCGTGATGGGCCTGGTGGACTGCGAGGGCAGCGTGTCGTGGAAGGGCCAGGAGATCGTGGGCCGCAAGGCCTACGAGGTGGCCCACCTGGGCCTGGGCTACGTGCCCGAGAACCGCGACATCTTCCCCACGCTCACCGTGCACCAGAACCTCATGCTCGGCCAGAAGGGTGCCGGCAAGGGCTCGCGCTGGGGCTTCGACGACATGTACACCATGTTCCCGCGCCTGAAGGAGCGCCAGCACACGGAGGCCGGCGTGCTCTCGGGTGGCGAGCAGCAGATGCTGACCCTGTGCCGCACGCTCATGGGCGACCCGGACCTGATCATCATCGACGAGCCCACCGAAGGCCTGGCGCCCAAGATCGTGGAGCTGGTGGCCGAGTACCTGCAGGCGCTCAAGGCGCGCGGCATCTCGGTGCTGCTGATCGAGCAGAAGCTCACCATCGCCATGCGCATCTCCGACCGCGCACTGGTGATGGGGCACGGCAGCATCGTCTTCGATGGCACGCCGGAGCAGTTGAAGGCCGATCCAGCGGTGCGCAAGGAGTGGCTGGAGGTGTAGCGGGCCCGGGGAAGGCTGGCAGCGACATTCACCAGCCAAAGTGCTTGCACACCGCATGGGCCAGCGCTCGCGTTTCTTCTTTGCCGCGCTGGCCGTTGGCGAGATTGACCCAGTAGTCCTGGATAGCGGGTGCATGGCATTGCAGTTGCGGCGACAGCGTGGGGGGCAGGTTGTCGATGAAGCTCTTGCGGTGGTGGTGCGCAATGGGCAAGCGCCTCATGGCCAGGAAAAGACTCATGACGAACCTGTGCGCCCGCGTATCGGGCTCGCAGCACTCGAGCAGAGACAGGAGGGTCTGTGCCAGCTTGCTTGCCGTCTCGTTTTCGTTCAGCAGCAGGGTGACCCGTTCACTCAGGGGCTTGGGTTCCTTCAGAAGCTTCACGGCGGCATTCGTGCGGCCTGTCGACAGGACCTGGGCGTCACAGGCCTGCTCCAGTTGCTCTAGGAGCTGGGCATCGGTCTCGTTGCCGGAGTCGGCGGCGGGCTGGACAAGGAGGGCAGGGGGCGGGTCTGGCGCCTCTGGTGGTGCCTGCATGAAAGGGTCGTAGTGCTTTCCCCGGAACTCTTCGACCATTGATGCTGGCAGCCAGCCCCAGACGCCAAGGCACCGGTTGAGCGGCTCCCCTGGAAACTGGGGCGGCGCCTGAAGGCGTGACCGGTGCCCCGGGATCGCCTTCACGGTGCATCGGCTGGTGTTGAGCGGGGTCGTTGGATGCTGGGCCGCAGGTGGCTGGTCCTGTTCTTCGTCGCTGCAGAGGCAATCGTGCGTGCGCTTGTGGCCTGTCACCTTGTTCATGCCGGGCTCCCTCCGTGGTTCACCTGGTTCAATGCTTTGCGCCATTCGCGATGCCGCTCCAGGTGTTCGTCCAACCGCTGCCCCAGCGTGGTGGTGTCGAGCGCCGCGCGCGGCCAGACCTCAGCCAGGAACAGTTCGCGGGTCGCCGGTTCGATCTGCAGCACGGCCAACGCGCGCGCGTCGTTGGGTAGCGGCACGGCGTGCGACCAGACCTGTGTGCGCCCCGCCAGCCACGGCGTGTCAGGCACCCGCCCGGGCACGCTGTACAGCGCCACCCGCTCGTGCCAATGCACGTCGTGCAGGTGGACCAGCACATCGTCGTCGAGGAGCAGGCGGCGAAGCTCGCCGGTGTGGGGGTCGTGCGCCAGCGGCTCGGGTGCCGGGCCAAGCAATGCATCAAGTACGGACATGAAGGACGCGAGATGAACAGGGAGGGCGCCCCGGCGACGCCCGGGGCGCTTTCTGTCGCGCGGCGACCCCCGCGCAGTCCTCACGAAACCGTAACCTTGCGGTGAGGCGCGTCAGGCCTCGCCGGGGCGCGCGTCCGCGGCTTGCAGCGCCCGCACGCCGCAGTGCTGCCACAGCGCCCGCTCGGTCGCTTCCAGCAGGTCGCGCAGCTCCCGCGTCCAGTCCGTGCCGGCGGGGCGTTGGCCTTGCAGCCAGCCCGCGTAGCGTTGGCGCGCGCGGGCGTGCAGGGTCTGCGCGCCCACCTCGCCGGCCAGGCCCACCAAGGCGTGCAAGGCCGCGGACACGGCTTCGCGGTCGTCCCCGGTGGCGGCCTGTTCCAGGGCTTGCACGTGGCGGCGCAGGTCCAGCAGCGCGCGCGGCAGCAGGTCTTCCAGCAGGCCCAGGCGGCGGAAGTTCTCGATGCGCCCCGTGTTGAGCAGCTCGGCCGGTGGTGCCGAGGGCGGCGCCGCCGGCGCCGGGCTGCGGCCTTCCAGCGCGGCGCCCAGCGCGCGCTGCAACGCCGCCGGGTCGATGGGTTTGCCCAGCACGCCTTGCATGCCGGCCTCGCGCGCGCGTGTCTGCACGGCGGGAGAGTCGTTGGCCGTGAGCGCGAGCACGGGCACGCGGCCGGCGTCGCCGGGCAGGGCGCGCAGCCGCCGGGTGGCGGCGATGCCGTCGAGCCCCGGCATGTTGATGTCCATGAGGATGGCATCGGGCAGGGTGCCGGCCTGCAGGATGTCCAGCGCCTGCTGGCCGTGTTCGGCCTCCAGCACGGTCAGGCCCAGCTCACCCACCAGGGCGCGCGCGATGGTGCGGTTGAGCGGCTGGTCGTCGACGATGAGCACGCTGCGCCCGGCCAGGGCCACGCTGGCCGGCGCCACGCTGGTGACCGGCGCGCCGGCGGGCGCCAGCGGAAAGCGCAGCGTGAACTCGGTGAAGCGGCCCCATTCCGAGCGGCACTCGATGTCGCCACCCAGGCCGCGCATCACGCGGCGGCAGAAGGACAGGCCCAGGCCCGTGCCCTCGGCCTTGCCGGTGGTCTGGAATTCCTCGAACAGGTGGGGCACGAACTCGGGCACGATGCCAGGACCCGTGTCGCGCACCACGACGCTGGGCTCGGGGTGTGTGGTGACGGTGAGCCGCACCGTCATGTCGGGGTGCAGGGGCGCGTAGTACAGCGCGTTCTTCAGCAGGTTGAAGAAGACCAGCTCGACCGCCGTGGGGTCTGCGCGGAAGCGGAAATCCTGCTCCACCGCCACCTGCACGCGCTCGCGGTGCTCGGCGGCGTCGTAAGCGAAATGGTCCACGGCCCGGCGCACGGTCTCGGCGGCCGAGAGGGTGTGCAGGCGGCCCTGGTCAGGGGCGTCCGGCTGCAGTTGTTTGAGCGTGATCTCGATCGCCTGCAGGCCGCGGGCGATGGCCTCATGGCCCTGCTGGACGTTGGCCCGCAACTGCTGCACCTGGGTTGGCGCAAGAGAGAGCGACGGGTCCGCGCCACGGCTGCCGATGGCGTTGGCGATGTTGTCGAGCGCGTGGCGCACCTGCGCCAGCGGCGTGCGCATCTCGTGCGCGACGGAGCCCGCCAGGCCGATGTAGACGCGGCGCATGCGCTCGAGCTCGACGCGCTTCTGACCCTGGTGCGACAAGGCGCCGCCGGCCACCAGCAGGGCCGAGCCCCCGGCGGCGAACACGAAGTCGCGCGGCACGACGGGGTTGGATTCGAAGAGGAAGTACAGGCCCAGCGCGAGCGCATAGCCCAGCAGCAGGATCACCACGCTGTTGCGCCAATCGGCCAGCAGCACGATGAGCACCGTGCACATCACCATGTTCACCACGAAAGGCGTGCCGCCCCGGTTGAGCAGCATGGTGTACGACATCAGGAAGGACAGGGAGTAGAAGACCACCCACCACGAGTACGCGATGTAGTAGGGCTTCAAGCGCTCGGGCCACCAGCGGCGCAGGGCCAGGCCCAGGCACAGCACGATGGCGGGCAGGCGCCACCAGAGGTCGTCGTAGCCGCCGTCACCCGCGGCGCGGCGCAGCGCGTACAGCACCGGGAAGGCGATGACGCCCACCACGCCGATCCATTGCAGCAGCGGCCGGTCCAGCTCGTGGTGAGCCCGGTAGCGATCGAAAAGGCTCCCCCCGCGTTTGCTCATGCGTCTCCTCGCCTGGTGATGTCACGCCCCTTGACCGCCCAGGGGCGGGCGCGGCCAGTTTCACCCGGTCTGGCCGCCGGTGCGCGAATCACTGTAGCAGCAGCGCTTCGCTGTGGTGGGTTTCCAGCGGCGCCGGTGCCGTGACGGGCTCGTCGATATGGAAAGCACGCATGGACGCCTCCACCGAGGCGTGCACAAGGGCGCAGTCCAGGCCGGCCTGGCTGCGCAGGGCGTGGATCTGGAAGCCGAAGCGGCGGTACAGGCGCGTCATGCGCATGACGCAGGAGCCGTGCATGTGCTGCACGTGCTCGCGGCGCATCAGCTCCATCAGGGACAGGCGCAGCAGCGGCGTCAGCAGGTCGGCGCGGCGGTGCTCGGGCGCCATCACCAGGCGGCCCACTTCCCAGCTGTCGCGGCCCAGGATGGCCGGATCGCTGACCAGGTCGGACCAGAAGCGTTCGGTCAGCGTCAGGCCATGGCCCGACGGGATGAAGCGGATGGTGGCGATGGCTTCGTGGCCGCGCATGAGGGCCATGACGACGCCCGCGTCGTCCTTGTTGTCCTCCAGGGCGGCCAGGCCGGGGTCCAGCAGGTACTCCGACTTGAAGTCGGCCAGGTCGCGCAGGTGGGCAATGCGCATGCGGTCGGCGCGCGTGGGCAGCACGAGCGCGCTCAGCGGCTCGGGCACCTGCCAGGGGGTGGCGCCGGGCGCGGACCACGGGACGATGGGCTGCCCGATGGCGCGGGTGCCGGTGGAGGGTGGGGCGACGGCGGCGAGGGTCTTGATCAGGTCCATGGGGATTCTCCAAACGAAAAGCGATGGGCGGTGGCGGCAAGGTGTGCCAAAGTTGGCACTTGGACATTGTCAATTGCGCTTGTCTCACGCACGAGTCGTGAAAGCCTGGTGTCGCGTGCGGCAGACGCAGTCCCGACGCCTGTGCGCTGCTGCGGCTTTTGGAGCGGTTGCGGGCCGGCGCGGGGGCGATTAGCACGGCCGTATTCCTTTTCGTTCCGCGCGAGACCACACGTAGCGATAACGTCCGCCCGCGCGTTTTGTCCCTCCCGCGACAAACGCGGTTGGCGCTCTGGAGGCGCCTTTCTAGAATGTCAAAATCGAACGACCGTTCTTTTCCCCAAACCGCCATCGAAGGAACCCACATGACGGCTGAGTACAAGGTCCATGGAGACATCGCGCTGATCACGCTGAACAACCCACCGGTCAACGGCCTGGGCCTGGCCACGCGCCAGGGCATCACGGCCGGGCTGGAGCAGGCGCAGGCCGACCCGGCCGTCAAGGCCGTCGTGCTCACGGGCGCGGGCAAGGCCTTCTCGGGTGGCGCGGACATCAAGGAGTTCGGCACGCCCAAGGCACTGGCCGAGCCCAACCTGCTGAGCGTGATCCTGGCGGTGGAGAACTGCAGCAAGCCCGTGGTGGCCGCCATCCACAGCGTGGCCATGGGCGGTGGGCTGGAGCTCTCGCTGGGCTGCCACTACCGCATCGCCGCGCCGGGCGCCAACATCGCGCTGCCCGAGGTGAAGCTGGGCCTGATCCCCGGTGCCGGCGGTACGCAGCGCCTGCCGCGCGTGCTGGGCGTGGAAGCCGCGCTCAACATGATCGTCAGCGGCGAGCCGGTCAAGAGCGAGATGCTCGCGCAACTGCCCGGCCAGAAGCTGTTCGACAAGATGGCCAGCAGCCCCGAGAAGCTGCTCGACGAAGCGATGGCCTTCGCCAAGGAAGTGGCCGCGAAGCACGCCGACGGCAGCCCGCTGCCGCTGGTGCGCAACCTGCCCTGCAAGCACAAGGACGGTGACGCCTACTTCCAGTTCGCGCGCAACATGGTCAAGGGCATGGCCAAGAACTTCCCCGCGCCGGCCAAGTGCGTGGACGCGGTGGAAGCCGCGACCAAGCAGAAGTTCGACCAGGGCATGCTCACCGAGCGCGAGATGTTCATCAACCTGATGTGGACGCCCGAGTGCCGCGCGCTGCGCCACCTGTTCATGGCCGAGCGCGCCGCGAGCAAGATCCCCGACGTGCCGGAGGACACGCCCCAGCGCAAGATCGAGAAGGTGGCCGTCATCGGCGCCGGCACCATGGGTGGAGGCATCTCCATGAACTTCCTCAACGCGGGCATTCCCGTCACCATCCTGGAGATGAAGCAGGAAGCCCTGGACCGTGGCGTGGGCGTGATGCGCGGCAACTACGAGGCCCAGGTGAAGAAGGGCAAGCTCAAGCAGGACAAGCTGGATGCGCGCATGGGCCTGCTCAAGACCACGGTGGACTACAACGACATCAAGGACGCCGACCTCGTGATCGAGGCCGTGTTCGAAGAGATCGGCGTCAAGGAAGCCGTGTTCAAGAAGCTCGACGAGGTGATGAAGCCGGGCGCGATCCTCGCGTCCAACACCTCGACGCTGGACGTCAACAAGATCGCGAACTTCACCAAGCGCCCGCAGGACGTGGTGGGCCTGCACTTCTTCAGCCCGGCCAACGTGATGAAGCTGCTGGAGGTGGTGCGCGGCGACAAGACGGCCAAGGACGTGATGGCCACCGTGATGGCCGTGGCCAAGAAGATCAAGAAGACCGCGGTGGTCTCGGGCGTGTGCGACGGCTTCATCGGCAACCGCATGATCGAGCAGTACGGCCGCCAGGGCGGCTTCCTGCTCGACGAGGGCTGCACACCGGCGCAGGTGGACCGCGCGATCGAGAAGTTCGGCTTCGCCATGGGCCCGTTCCGCATGGGCGACCTGGCCGGCAACGACATCGGCTGGGCGATCCGCAAGCGCCGCTACACCGAGAAGCCCGACATGAAGTACAGCAAGACCGCCGACCTGCTGTGCGAGAAGGGCCGCTTCGGCCAGAAGGTGGGCAAGGGCTGGTACGACTACGTGCCCGGCAAGCGCGACGCCATTCCCAACGCCGAGGTCGAGCAGATGATTGCCGACCACCGCAAGGCGCTGGGCATCACGCCGCGCAAGATCTCCGACGAGGAGATCGTGCAGCGCCTGGTGTTCTCGCTGGTGAACGAGGCCGCGCACATCCTGGAAGAAGGCATCGCCAACAAGGCCAGCGACATCGACGTGGTCTACATCTTCGGCTACGGCTTCCCGGTGCACCGCGGCGGCCCGCTGAAGTACGCGGACGAGGTGGGCCTGTTCAACGTGGCGCAGGCCATGAAGCGCTTCCAGAAGAACCCGCTCGACGACGCGAAGTTCTGGGAGCCTGCGCCCCTCATTCAGCGCCTGGTCGCTGAGGGCAAGAACTTCAACGGCTGATGGCCGCGATCGAATCAGGAGATATCACATGAGCAACGCCGTCATCGTTTCCACCGCCCGCACGCCGCTGACCAAGAGCTGGAAGGGCGCCTTCAACATGACCCATGGCGCCACCCTGGGTGGCCACGCCGTTCGCGCCGCGCTGGAGCGCGCGGGCGTGGAGGGCGCCGCCGTCGAGGACGTGATCATGGGCTGCGCCAACCCCGAAGGCGCCACCGGCGCCAACATCGCGCGCCAGATCGCCCTGATGGCCGATCTGCCCGTGAGCGTGGCGGGCATGACCGTCAACCGCTTCTGCTCCTCGGGCCTGCAGACCATCGCCATGGCCGCCCAGCGCGTGATCGCGGGCGAGGGCGACGTCTACGTGGCCGGTGGCGTGGAGAGCATCTCCTGCGTGCAGCAGGAGATGAACATGCACATGCTGCGCGACCTCGACCTCGACAAGAAAAAGCCCGAGATCTACTGGAGCATGCTGCAGACCGCCGAGCAGGTGGCCAAGCGCTACAACATCAGCCGCGACGTGATGGACGAGTACGGCGCCGCGAGCCAGCAGAAGGCCTGCGCCGCCCAGGCCGCCGGCAAGTTCAACGACGAGATCGCGCCCATCACCGTGACCGCGGGTGTGGCCGACAAGGTCATGGGCCTCATCACCAAGAAGGTGACCGTGAGCGCCGACGAGGGCCTGCGCGAGGGCACCACCAAGGAAGGCATCAGCGGCATCAAGCCGGCGCTGCCGGGCGGTGTCATCTCGGCTGGCAACGCCAGCCAGTTCAGCGACGGCGCGGGCGCCTGCGTGGTGGTGAGCGAGCAGTACGCCGCTTCGAAGAACCTCAAGCCCATCGGCCGCTTCCTCGGCTTCGCCGTGGCCGGTTGCGAACCCGACGAGATGGGCATCGGCCCGGTCTTCGCCGTGCCCAAGGTGCTCAAGAAGCTGGGCCTGAAGGTCAGCGACATCGACCTGTGGGAATTGAACGAGGCCTTCGCGGTGCAGGTGATCTACTGCCGCGACAAGCTGGGCATTCCGGCCGACCGCCTGAACGTCAACGGCGGCGCCATCGCGGTGGGCCACCCGTATGGCGTGTCGGGCCAGCGGCTCACGGGCCATGCGCTCATCGAAGGCAAGCGCCGCGGTGCCAAGCGCGTGTGCGTCACGATGTGCATCGGCGGCGGCATGGGCGCCGCTGGGGTGTTCGAGGTGCTCTGAGCACCCGCGAGCGATGACGGGCGGCCTGGCCGCCCGTTTTCTTTGAGGTTCGAGGAGCCGCCATGTCCCTTCGCCCCACCGTCGACTTCCTTCTGAATGACTGGCTCGGGGTCGAATCCCTGAACCAGCGCGAGCGCTTCGCCGACCACAGCCGCGAGACCTTCGACGCCGTGCTCGACACCTGCGAGCGCATCGCGCGCGAAAAGTACGCGCCCTTCAACCGCGTGGTGGACACGCAGGAGCCGCACTTCGACGGCGAGCGCGTGATCCTGCCGCAGGCCACGCACGAGGCGCAGAAGGCCTATGCCGAGAGCGGCATGCTCAGCGCCGCGCAGGACTACGCGATCGGCGGCATGCAGCTGCCCTACACGGTGGAGGCGGCGGCCAACGCCTTCTTCGCCATGGCCTCGGTCAGCATCGGCAGCGGCTTGCTCACCGTGGGCAACGCCAACCTGCTGATGGCGCATGGCACCGAGGCGCAGAAGCGCGTGTTCGCGCTCAATGAGTTCTCGGGCCGCTGGTCCGGCACCATGTGCCTCTCCGAGCCGCAGGCCGGATCGAGCCTGAGCGACGTGGCCACGCGCGCCGTGCCCGACGGCGAGGACTACCTGAGCGACCCGCTGGGCCCGCGCTTCCGGCTCAAGGGCAACAAGATGTGGATCTCGGCCGGCGAGCACGAGCTGACCGAGAACATCATCCACCTGGTGCTGGCCAAGATCCCGGGGCCGGACGGAAAGCTGCCGCCGGGCGTCAAGGGCATCTCGCTGTTCATCGTGCCCAAGAAGCTCGTCGACGCCGACGCCAAGCTCACCGGCGAGCGCAACGACGTGGCCCTGGCCGGCCTGAACCACAAGTGCGGCTGGCGCGGCACCACCAACACGCTGCTCAACTTTGGCGAAGGCAAATTCCCCGCACGCGGCGGCGCCGGCGCCATCGGCTACCTCGTCGGCCAGCCCGGCGAGGGCCTGCGCTGCATGTTCCACATGATGAACGAGGCCCGCATCGGCGTGGGCATGGCCGCCACCATGCTGGGCATGGCGGGCTACCACGCCAGCCTGGACTACGCGAAGAACCGCCCGCAGGGCCGCCCCGTGGGGCCCGAGGGCAAGGACCCTTCAAGGCCGCAGAGCCGCATCATCGAACACGCCGACGTCAAGCGCATGCTGCTGGCCCAGAAGAGCTACTGCGAAGGCGCGCTGGCGCTGGAGCTGTACTGCGCGCGCCTGGTGGACGAGCAGCACACCGGCGCGCCCGAGGCCGCCGACGAGGCGCGGCTGCTGCTGGAGGTGCTCACGCCCATCGCCAAGAGCTGGCCCAGCGAGTGGTGCCTGGAAGCCAACAGCCTCGCCATCCAGGTGCACGGCGGCTACGGCTACACGCGCGACTTTCCGGTGGAGCAGTACTGGCGCGACAACCGCCTGAACATGATCCACGAGGGCACGCACGGCATCCAGGCCATGGACCTGCTGGGCCGCAAGGTGCTGATGGAGAACGGCCGCGGCCTGCAACTGCTGGCGCAGCGCATCAACGCCACCATCGAGCCCGCGATGCATGTGCCAGAGCTGGCGGTGCATGGCAACGCCCTGGGCCAGGCGCTGGCTCAGGTGGGCGCTGCCACCAAGGCCGCCTGGGCCAGCGGCGACCCGGCCGAGGCCCTGGCCAACGCCGTGCCTTACCTGCAGGCCTTCGGGCACACGGTGCTCGCCTGGATCTGGCTCGACGTGGCCCTGGCCGCGCACGCCGCGCCCGAGAGCGCCGCGCGCACCGGCCGCCTGGGCGCCATGCGCTTCTTCTTCCACTACGAGCTGCCGAAGATCGGCGCCTGGCTCGGCGTGGTGAGCCAGCGCGATGCGACCTGCGCGGCGCTGCCGGAAGAGGCGTTCTAGGCGGGCGCGCCGTCTCGGGGCGCGCTGGCCTTCAGCGGTAGGTGCACTCGAAGGACGCGGCGGCGTTCACGTCGCCCGCCCCACGGTAGCGGGGCCAGGCGGGGTACTCGCACAGCGGCCGCTGGCGCCCGGGCACGCCCACCGTGTCGGTGGTGATCTGTTCCCGCGGTGCCGCGCCCCTTTCCACCCAGTTCTCCAGGGCCGTCAAGGAGTCCCAGGTGGCGTTGAACACCGTGCTCACCGCGTGCCCATAGCCCGGCACCTCGTAGTAGCGCACGAAGTCGTTCACCCGCGGCGCCCCCATCTGCGCCTGCAGACGCTGGTAGTACTGCTCCGTGGCGCGGGCACTCACCAGAACGTCCGACACGCCGTGGGCGAGCAGCAGCTTGCCGCCCCGGGCGGCGAAGGCGCTGAGGTCCGTGCCGACGTCGAGCATGGTGCTCAGCGCGCTGAAGCGGGACGCCCATGGGCCGGGGTTCTCCGGGTCGAGCGCCAGCGAATCGAAGGCCGGGTTGCGTGTGACGCCGAGCTTGATCACCTGGTCGAGCTGTTTGGTGATGTAGGGAGCGCCCGCGGGCACGGGCATGGCCGGCTGCTCGGTGCCCAGGTTGAGGAAGGTCTCGACCGGGTGCACCGGCGACGAGCCGGCGGCACCACCCAGTGAGGCGCCCCAGACGTTGTAGCCCGGGTAGCCGCCGGAGCCGCTGGCCAGGAAGAAGTTGAACCGCGCCGCCGTGTTCATGGTGTTGAGCGCGGCGATCTGCGCGTCGGACAGGCAGGCGTCACCAGCCTCGGTGCCACCGGCGCAGCGCAAGGGGGCGCCAGCGACCTGCGCCACAGCCGGGTCGAAGACGGCGTTGCACTGTGTCTGGTGGCTCACCACGCCGTCGGCCACGCCGTCGAGCAGGTCGCAGGTGTCGAGCACCGCACGCCGCAGCAGCGCGCGCTTGGCGGGGTTGGGGTAGGCGCCGGGTTGCGCCAGGGCGCGGCTGACGCGGTGGCCGCCCAGCATGGCGGAGAGCTGGTTCCACGCCGGGTACCAGGCGATGATGCCGTCCCAGTCGCCCGGCC
This sequence comes from Hydrogenophaga sp., assembly GCF_035481345.1. Lineage (GTDB taxonomy): Bacteria > Pseudomonadota > Gammaproteobacteria > Burkholderiales > Burkholderiaceae_C > Hydrogenophaga. Next base: position 92,974 of record NZ_DATIGV010000164.1, read on the forward strand.
AGCGCTGCGCGAGCGAGAGTGCTTCCCGTCCGCCGGTGGAGCCGCCGGCGAAGTACGCCTTCTTCGGCGCGCCCCGGCCGTAGTGCTTGCCGATCAGGAACACCGCGGCGTCGCGCGTCTTCTTGAGCGCTTCGCCACCGAAGTTGCGCACCGCCTCCTCATTCAGCAGGAACTGGCCGTCCAGGGACCCGGTGGCGTTGGCCTGGTGGCCCGAATCGCTGGCGAACGTGGCATAGCCGCGCCCCAGTGGCGTGGGCCGGTCGGTCGGCCCCGCCGGCACGTTGCCCGCCACGTTGGGCACCGTGCCATTGAAGCCGCCACCGCCGAACATCATCGCCTTGCCGTTCCAGGCCACGGGCAGCACCACGCGGAAGGTGATGCGCGGGGCCTGCGGATCGATGGGGGCGATCGTGCCGGTCACACGGCAGTGCTCGGGTGTGGCGGACGCTGCCGACCCGGCGGCCGGCACGACCACCGCCTCGGTGACCTGCCCGCCGCCCGTGGGCAGGCCGATGGTGGACGCGGGGATGGTCAGCGCCTGCATCTGCGCGCACGGCAGCGGCCGGGCATGCAACGGGGCGACAGGCGCCAGCAAGACCACGCAACAGCTGGTCGCGAAGAACGTCTTTCTCATCACTTCTGTCTCCTTCGTTGGGGGCGGAAAAAGCCGGGCTCACAGGTCGTTCACGTACATGCGGTTCCAGGTGGGGCTGATGACGAGCTGGTTGATGCAGACACCGGGCGGCAGCTCGGCAATGAAGCGGATGGTGTGTCCCAGGTCGTCGGGCTGCAGCATGCGCGAGCGTTCCTGGGCCGTGGGCGGGGAGGGCCGCGTGTCCAGGATGGGCGTGGCCACCTCGGCGGGGCACAGGCTGCAGGCGCGGATGCCGTTCACGCCGTCTTCCATGTTGATGGTCTCCGTCATCGCGACCACGGCGTGCTTGCTGCCGTTGTAGGCGGGCCCGGTGAGCTTGGGGTGGTGCACGCCGGCCCACGACGACACGTTGATGACCAGGCCGCTGCGGCGCGCACGCATGGCGGGCAGCACGGCGTGCGTCGTGTAGAAGATGCTGTCCATGTTGGTCGCGATGACCTGGCGCCAGCCCTGGGCGGACTGGTCGTGCCAGAAACGCTCGGGTGTGTTGGTGCCGGCGCAGTTCACCAGCACGTCCAGGCGGCCGCCGTGGCGCTGCAGCAGTGCCGAGGCGGTGGCCGCCACGGCCGAGGCATCCGTCACGTCGAGCACCGCCACCTCGGCCACCGCGCCCGCGGCGCGGATGTCCGCGGCCGCGGCCTCGAGCAGACCAGCTCGTCGCCCGGACAGCACCACGGTGGCTCCAGCGCTCGCCAGCGCACGGGCCGCCGCCAGCCCGATGCCGGAGCCGGCCCCGGTGACCCACGCGACCTGTCCTTGCAGGCCAGCGCTCATTCGGCACCTTCCATGGCGCGCTCGCCCAGTTTCAGCTCATGCGCGTACTGCTCCCAGCCGGACCCCGGGACACGTTCTCCCTCGCGGCTGCGGACCTCGGCCAGTCGCTGGCACAACTGCTCGCCGGCGTGCGCCGTGTCCGCGATGTGGATGCCCTGCGTCATGGTGATGTGCGCGGCCTCGAAGCTGCCCGCGCCGGCCAGCAGGATGGTGCGGTTGGGCGCGTCTTCGCAGACCAGGGGGATGAGGGCGGGGCTGACCTGTTCCGGCGTGAGCCGTGCCAGCGCCTCGGGTGGCAGGATGCCGTGCGTCATGCCGGTGGCGGCGGACGGGGCCAGGCAGTTGACGCGGATGTTGCGCTTGTCGCCCTCCAGCGCCAGCGTCTGCATGAGGCCCACCAGCGCCATCTTGGCGGCACCGTAGTTGGACTGGCCGAAATTGCCGTACAGGCCCGAGGACGAGGTGGTCATCACGATCCGGCCGTACTGCTGCTCCTGCATCTGCGGCCACACCGCCTTGGTGGCGTTGACGGCGCCCATCACGTGCACCTCCAGCACCAGGCGGAAGTCCTCCAGCGCCATCTTGGCGAAGCTCTTGTCCCGCAGGATGCCCGCGTTGTTGATGAGGATGTCGATGCGGCCCCAGGAGGACATGGCCAGTTCGGCCATGTCCTGCATGTTGCCGGCCCGCGTGACGTCGCCCAGGTGCACCAGGGCCTCGCCGCCCTGGGCACGGATGTCGGCCACCACGGCCTGCGCACCGGCGCCGCCGTCGGGGCCGCCCAGGTCATTGACGATCACGCGGGCGCCGTGGCGCGCCAGTTCCAGGGCATGGGCGCGGCCCAGGCCCCCGCCGGCGCCGGTGACGATGGCAACCCGTTCTTGAAGCAGTTTTTTCATGGTGTGTGAAGGTGGTCAGAAATTGACGGCATCGGCGCCCTTGAGCGCCAGCAGGGCACGGGCCTCGGCGGGTGTCGCGACCTCCAGCGACAGCTCGTCGAGAATGCGGCGGATCTTGCGCACCTGCTCGGCGCAACTGCTCGCCAGTTGGCCCTTGCCGAGGTAGAGGCTGTCTTCCAGCCCCACGCGCACGTTGCCGCCCATCACCGCGGCCATGGTCAGCAGCGGCATCTGGTGGCGCCCGGCGCCGAGCACGGAGAAGCGGTAGCCGTCACGGCCGAACAGTCGGTCGGCCGTGGCGCGCATGGCGACGAGGTTCTCCGGGTCGGCCCCGAGGCCGCCGAGGATGCCGAAGATGCACTGCAGGAAGATGGGCCCGTCGATCAGGCCTTCGTCGCGGAAATGGGCCAGCGTGTAGAGGTGGCCCATGTCGTAACACTCGAACTCGAAGCGCGTGCCGCGCTCGCGGCCCAGCACCTGGAGGATGTGTTTGATGTCGGCGAAGGTGTTGCGAAAGATCAGGTCCTCCATGCCTTCCACATAAGGCTTCTCCCAGCCGTGCTGCCAGTGCGAGATCTTTCGTGCCACGGGGTGGATGGAGAAGTTCATCGACCCCATGTTGAGCGAGCACATCTCGGGCGCCGCCTGCAGGGGATAGGCGAGCCGCTCGGCCAGCGTCATGCGGGTGCTGCCACCGGTGGTGATGTTGATGACCGCATCGGTGGCGGCCTTGATGCGGGGCACGAAGCGGTCGAAGACCTTCGGGTCGGGTGTGGGTCGTCCGTCGGCGGGGTCGCGCGCGTGCAGGTGCAGGATGGCCGCGCCGGCCTCGGCGGCCTCGATGGCCTGCTCGGCGATCTGCTCGGGCGTGATCGCGAGGTAGGGCGACATGGTGGGCGTGTGCACCGAGCCGGTGACGGCGCAGGAGATGATGACTTTGTCGGACATGTGAAGGCTTGTGCGGAGGGTTCCTAGACGGCCAGCCACTGCGCGAGCAGGGCCGGATCGGATTGCAGTTGGGCGGGCGTGCCCTCGAACACGATGCGGCCATGGCCCATCACGCACACGCGGTCCGACACCTTGAGCGCGATGGCGAGCTTCTGCTCGACCAGGACCACCGACACCCCCTGGGCGCGCATGTCGCGAATGCACTCGGCGACCTGCGCCACGATCATGGGCGCCAGCCCTTCGGTGGGTTCATCGATCAGGATGACCCGCGGGTTGCCCAGCAGGGAGCGGCAGATCGTGAGCATCTGCTGCTCGCCGCCCGACAGGCTGCCGGCCCGTGTGTGGCGCCGCTCCTTGAGCCGGGGGAAGTAGTCGAACATCTGCTGCAGGGTCCAGCGTGGGGCGCCGGGCGCCGGCGGCTGTTCGCCCATGCGCAGGTTCTCGTCCACGGTGAGGTTGGCGAACACCTCGCGTTCCTCGGGCACATACGCCAGGCCGGCGCGGCAAATGCGGCTGGGCGCAGAGCCGGCCAGTTCGCGGCCCGCCAGGCGCACGCTGCCCCGGCTGGGCGCCACCAGGCCCATCAGGGCCTTGAGCGTGGTGGAGCGGCCCGAGCCGTTGCGCCCGAGCAGGCTGAGCACTTCGCCCTGGCCGACCCGCAGGCCCACGCCCTGCAGGATGTGGCTCTTGCCGTAGTAGGCGTGCAGGTCGTCAACCTCGAGCAAGGGACTCATGCCGCCACCTCCTCGCCCAGGTAGGCCTCGCGCACGCCCCGGTGCCGGCGGATCTCGTCCGGCGTTCCGGTGGCGATCACCTGGCCATACACCAGCACGCTGATGCGGTCGGCCAGCTGGAACACCACGTCCATGTCGTGCTCCACGATCAGCAGCGCCCGGCCGGCGGTGACCTCGCGGATCAGATTCAAGGTGTACTCGGTCTCCTCGCTCGACATGCCCGCCATGGGCTCGTCGAGCAGGATGAGCTGGGGATCGGAGGCCACGGTCATCGCGATTTCCAGCGAGCGCTGCTCGGAGTAGCTCAGTTCACCGGCCAGGCTGGCCGCGCGCTGGTGCAGGCGCACCTGCTCGAGCAGCCGGTCGGTGGCTTCCCGCAGGCCGGGCATGCGGTCGACGCGGCGCCAGAACGCCGTCGGCTGCGGCTGCTGGCGCATCACCGCCAGGCGAACGTTCTCGAACACCGTCAGCCTGGGGAAGATGTTGGTGATCTGGAAGGACCGCGCCAGACCCAGGCGGTTCACGCGCTGAGGCGACCAACCGGTGATGTCGCGCCCCTGGAAGGCCACCGTGCCCGAACTGGCGCCCAGGTTGCCCGAGATCAGGTGGAACAGGGTGGACTTGCCCGCGCCATTCGGGCCGATCAGGGCGCGGCGCTCACCAGGCGCCACCTCGAGGTCGACGCCGCGGATGATCGGCGTATCGCCGAACGACTTGTGCAGTGCCTTGAGTTGCAGGATGGGCTCGCTCATGCGGGGTCCTCTCCGGTTTGCAGGCGCCGGTGCGCGAAGGCCAGCAGGCCGCCGCCCAGGGCCAGCAGGCCCAGCGGCCAGGCCCAGGTGGTGACGCTGGTCACGTTCCACGCGGTCTTGAGCAGGGTCACCGGCGGCCAGCCGCCCGCCTGCGCGGCCAGGGCGCGGTAGTCCTCCGAGCACAGGCGTTGCAACAGCTCGATCAGGAACACCGCGCCGCAGGCCAGCAACAGGGCCGCCAGCAGCCAGGTGAGCAACAAGGGCAGCGCGCGCGCGGCACCGAGGCGCCGCACACGCGACACCGCGAGGCCTCCCAGACCGACCAGGCCCTGCGGCATGAACATCATCACCAGGACGAACAGCACGCCCTGGTAGAGCAGCCAGGCCTGGGTGTTGTCCGACACGGCGTAACCGAAGAAGCTCATCAGCGCCGCGCCCAGCGCCGGCCCCAGGAAGACCCCGACGCCACCGATGTAGCTGTTGAGCACCACGCTGGCCGACACGCCGGGGTCGAAGACCACGTAGTTGGCCGCTTCATTGGCCAGCACCTGCAGTGCGCCCGCCACCCCTGAGAAGAGGCCGGAGATGGCAAAGGCCGACACGCTGAGCCGGTGCACGTCATAGCCCAGGAAGCGCAGGCGATGGCTGTTCTCGCGCAGGCCCAGCGTCAGGCGGCCGGCTGGCGTGCGCGTGTGGAAATGCAGCAGCAGCAGCGAGATCAGCACCCAGGCCAGCGTGAGGTAGTACACCTGGGTGGTCGTGCCGAAGTTCAGGCCCCAGGCCGGCATGCGCATGGCGGAGATGCCCGACTCACCGCCGAACAGGCCCTTGAGCTGCGGGGCCAGCGAATGCAGCAACTCCGCGATGGCCAGGGTGATCATCGCGAAGGCCGTGCCGCTGCGCTGGGTGGCGAACCAGCCTGCCGCGACACCGAACGCCAGCCCCGCGCCGGCACCCACCAGCGGCATCAGCGGCGTGGGCAGCAGGCCGGCGCCACCCAGCGCGTTCATGCCATGGACGGTGGCAAACGCGCCCACGCCGAAATACGCCGCATGACCGAAAGAAAGCATGCCGGCGCGACCCGCCAGCAGGCCGTAGGCGCTGGCGAACAAGGCGGCGATCAGCATCTGCACGGCGGCGTTGAGCAGCCCCGCCGACAGCAGGAGCGGCAACACCGCGAGCAGGGCCAGGCCGCCCAACAGAAGGGAGATGGAGGTACGCATGGGAAAGATCAGCTCTTGTCGCCCAACAGGCCCTGAGGCCGCAGCAGCAGGACGAGCAACATCAAGGCAAATGGCAGCGTGGACGCCAGGCTGGACAGCTTGAGCGTGAGCAGGCCGCCCACGCCTTCGGCCCAGGCCCCTGCACCCACCAGGCCCAGCAGGTCGGCCAGGCTGCGGTCGATGCCCACCGCCAGCGAGGTGATCAAGCCGATCAGCAACGAGGCCAGCATGGCCCCCGCCAGCGAGCCCAGGCCGCCGACCACCACCACCACGAACACCATCACGCCGATCTCCAGCGCCATGTTCGGGCTCGTGGTGTAGAAGGCCCCGGCAATGGCGCCGGCCAGCCCCGCCAGTGCGGCCCCGACGCCGAACACCCCCATGAACACGAACTGCACGTTGTGGCCCAGGGCTTCGACCATGCGCGGCCGGTAGATGGCCGAGCGCACGATGATGCCCACGCGGGTGCGTGTCAGCAGCAGGTAGAGCAGGGCGAACATCACCAGGGCCACGCCCCCCATCAACAGCCGGTACAGGGGGTACTGCTGCCCACCGAGTGAGAAGGCCGGTCCGTCGAGCACCGCGGGCACCTGGTAGTTCACCGGGAAATTGCCGAACAGCAGCTTGATCGCCTCGGCCACGATGAACGACAGCCCGAAGGTGAGCAGCAGTTCGTGCGCGTGGCCATGGTGGTGGACGCGCCGCAGGAAGAAGCGCTCCACCACCGCGCCCACGCCGCCGGCCAGCAACATGGCCACCACGACCGCCGCGCCGAAGCCCAGCACGCCCTGCAGCGTGTAGGCGAAGTAGGCGCCGAGCATGTAGAACGATGCGTGGGCGAAGTTCAGCACCCCCATCATTCCAAACACCAGCGTCAGCCCCGCCGACACCATGAACAGCAGCAGACCGTAGATGACTCCGTTGAGCAGCGAGAACAGCAAGGTGTCCATGGCTCAGGACGGCCGCTGCATCTTGCAGCTGGGCTGCACGGGCATGGCGGCGTCGTCGGCGCTGAACACCTTCACCGGCTTGAAGCCCATGTCCGTGCCGTCCACCTTGTAGCGGGCGTCCCGGCTCACGGTGGACACCACCAGCGGCATCAGGATCTGGTGGTCCGCGGCGCGCATGCTGGCTTCGCCCATGGGGGTCTTCAGGCGCGCGGTCTCCATTGCGCGGGCGAAGGCGTTCACGTTGAGCTTGCCGCCTTCGGGCTTGGTGCGCCGCAGGGCATCGGCCACCATGTCCAGGCCGAACACCGTCTGCGGTTCGACGAACACGGGCGGGCGGCCCAGCTTGGCCGAGAAGTCGGCCACGAAGCGCTCGCCCTCGGCACCGCCCGCTTCGCCGTTGAAGGCGTGCACGATGAAGTGCCCCAGGGCCGTGTCACCCGCGTTGCTGATGTTGCCCGGCTGGTCGAGAAAGACCGTGCCGAACGTGGCCTTGAGGCCGGCGCCCTTGGCCGCCTTCATCATCAGCAGCAGGTCGTTGGACCAGTTGCCGGTGAGCACGGTCTCGGCGCCCGAGCTGCCGATCTTGGCGATGTAGGGCGCGAAGTCCTGGATCTTGTTGGTGTCGTGCAGGGTCTTCTCCACCACCTGGTAGCCACCCGCCGCCGCGTTCTCGACGATGGCGGCCTCCATGTCCTGGCCCCAGGAGTAGTTCTGGTTGATGGCGTAGACCTTCTTGCCCAGCGCGTTGGCCTCCTTCATGCCCTTCACCAGCACCTTGGTGCGCACCTGCGCGTTGGGGGCCACGCGGAAGTGGTGGAAGTTGCACTTGTCACCCGTCAGCTCCAGGGCCTCGGCGCCGACGTTGATGTAGACGATTTCCTTGCCCGGGTTGCGCAGGTTGTGCTTGCGCACGTCCTCGGTGATCTGCCCGCCGATCGCGGACGACGCTCCCTGCACGACGATCTGAACGCCGTCGGCGATGGCGGCCTTGAGCTTGTCCGACGCACCGGCGGGCCCGCCCTGGTTGTCGTACTCGACCAGTTGCACCGGCTGGCCGTTCCAGCCACCGGCCGCGTTCATCTTGTCGATGGCGAAGCGCACACCCGCGCGGAAGGTCTGACCCGTCGAGGCCTGCGGACCCGAGAGGGTTTCCAGCAGGCCGATCTTGACCGGGTCGGCGTGCGCAGCCGCGGCGATCAGCAGGGCCGCGGGGAGCGCGGCGAGGCGAATTGAGGTCATGGTTTGTCTCCTGTTGTGGTGGGGGGTTAGAGGTACTCGACGTTGCCGTCCACGCTGATGACCTGACCGGTCAGGTTGCGCGCGCCCGGCGAACCCAGGAACAGCGCCGTGGCCGCGACGTCGTCGGCGGTGACCATGCGGCGCAGGGAAATCTTGTCCAGGTACTGCTGGCGCATCGCTTCGGGGCCGATGCCCAGGGCGCTCGCGCGCGCCGCGATGACGCCGTCCATGCGGGCACCCTCGACCACGCCGGGCAGGATGGCGTTGACCCGCACGCCCTGCGGGCCGAGCTCGATGGCCAGCGACCGGGTCATGCCCACGATGGCCCATTTGCTGGCGGCGTAGGGCGTGCGGTACGCATAGCCCAGGCGGCCCGCGACCGAGCCCATGGCGATGAGCGTCGGGTTCGCGTCCGAGGCCTTCAGCAGGGGCACCGCGCGGCGCGCGAAATGGAACTGGCTGTCCAGGTTGACGGCCAGCGTGCGCTCCCAGGCCGCGACGTCGATGTCCTCGATGGCGGCGGTCGGGCCGGCGATGCCGGCGTTGTTGACCAGCACGTCCAGGCCACCCAGGTGGTGGCGCACGCCCTCGAACACGGCGTCCACGTCGGACGCGACCGACGCATCGGCTGGCGTACCGGTGAGGCCCGGGGTCTCGGTGAGCAGCCGGTCCAGTGCCACGCGATCGATGTCGCAGACGTGCACCTGGGCGCCCGCGGCATGGAAGGCGCGCGCGATGGCGGCGCCGATGCCACCGGCCCCGGCGGTGATCAGCACGCGAAGGCCGGGGACAGGGCGGAGGGAATCGTGAAGGGCCATGGGTGGGTCGGTGGACAAGCTGCGGGCAGTGTCTGCAATGGACCCGTCACGAACCATGTTCTGTGAACACACAATTAATGGCCTGTTTGTGTGACGAGCGCACATAAGACGCCCGCCGGGGGGCCGTCAGGCTCTGATACGCTTGCCCCCCCACGCAGGAGGCGCCTTGGACACCACCCCCTCGATCGCGCACACCTTGATCGAATTGCTGCACCGCGCCGCGCCCGCCGAGGACTTCGCCCAGCAGTTGGCCCGGGTCGAGGCCTTGCCGGCCGGTCAGGCCGACAAGGCGAGCCTCGTGGAGACGGTGCGCATGGCCATGGCCGTGCACAACCGCATCGAGGTGCTGCAGCAACGCGAGCAGGGCATGGTGGCCCTGATGGAGTCGGCCCAGGATCTCTCGGAGCAACTGGAACAGGGCAAGCTGCTCGATGCCATGGTGGCCCGCACGCGGCGCCTGCTGGGCGCCGACATGGCCTGGCTCTCCGAGCTGGACGAGGCGCGTGGCGTGTTCCAGGCGCTGGCCGCCGAAGGCGGGCTGACGCGCAGTTCGGTGGCCATGAACATCCGCAGCGACCGGGGCATGGCCAGCGTGGTGATGGCCACCCGCATGCCCTTCACGACACCCGACTACCTGCACGACACGCGCTTCAATCACGACCCCCGCTTCGACGACATCTTCCGCGCCGAGGGCATCTGCGCCCTGGTGGGCGTGCCGCTGATCTGGCAGGACGAGGTGATCGGCCTGCTGTTCGCGGCGGACCGCTACCCGCGAGTCCACACCACGCAGAACATCGCGATCCTGCGCGCGCTGGCCGCCCACGGCGCGCTGGCCCTGAAGAACGCACGCGACTTCAAGCGCATCAACGTGGCGCTGGACAAGGCGGACGAGGCCCGATCCGAACTGGAGCGCCACGTCCGGGGTGTGCAGGCGGCCGCCGACGCGCACGAAGAGATCACCCTGCTGCTGGCGCGGGGCGCCTCGCTGGCGGCCCTGTGCCAGGCGGTGGCGGGCCTGTTGGGCGGCAGCCTGCTGGTGCTGGACGAGGTCAACCAGGTCATCAGCCAGGGCGTGGCTGAGGGCTATGCGGGCACCGGCGCGCAAGCCTATCGGCCCCATGGCGAACACAGCGCCGACCTGGCCCGGGCCCTTCGCCAGGCGCGCCTGTCCGGGCGTTCGGCCCAGGCCTACGAAGCCGACGGCGAGATCTGCCGCGTCATGCCGGTGATCGGGGGGGACGACGCGCTGGGCGCCATCGTCCTGTTTCACCAGCAAGCACTGGAAGAGGTGGCCGAGCGCACCTTCGAGCGCAGCTCGAGCGTGATCGGGATCGTGCTGCTCTCGCAGGAGCGCCAGGAGGCCAGCAGCCACCGCGACATGTCGGCCCTGATGCGCGCCCTGGTGTCGCCGCGACAGGACGAACTGGCCGTGCTGGGCGATCGGGCCGAGCGCTTCGGCCTGGATCTCACCCAGCCCCTTTCGCTCATGATGATCGAGTTCAACGGGCCGAGCGCGGGCTTCGTGTCCCGGCGCCTGCTGCAGATTCCCGAGGTGAAACCCTGCCTGATCGACGACATCGACGGCACCGTGGTCGTCGTGTGCGGCGCCCTTCGCGCCCAGGAGGTGCGCCAGGCCCTGGCGCTTTGGATACGCCGGGAAGTGGGCAAGGCCTACCGGGGCGTGCTGTCGCGCCCCATGAGTTCACCCGCCGAGCTGCCCGCGGTGTTTGCAACCATCAAGCGGTCCATGGGCATCCTGCGCCGCCTGGGCCTGCAGGAGCAGCTCATCGGGCAGAACGAGCTGGCGCTGTATTCCACCCTGTTCGAGACCCACGACGCCAGCAGCCTGGAGCAGTTCCTCCAGGCCTGCATCGGCCCCTTGCTCCAGCACGACCGCAAGCGCCACACGGCCCTCACCGCCACCTTGCTGTGCTTCTTCGATTGCAACCAGAACGCCAGGACCACGGCCCAGCGACTGGACATCCACGTCAATACGGTGCGCCAGCGCCTGGCCACCATCGAAGGGCTGCTGGGCCACCTGGGCCAGGCGTCCCGTGCGCTCGAAGTCCACGTGGCCCTGCGGCTGTGGAGCCTGCGCTCCTGAGCGGACGGCGGGGGCGCCACTGATGTGACACACAGGCGCCGCCCCTCGGGCCACAATGACTGTTTCCGACGGTTCAAACAACACACACGAGGCAGACAAGACATGACCCGCACCATCTCCCAACTCTTCGACCTCAAGGGCAAGACCGCCCTCATCACCGGGGGCTCGCGCGGCCTGGGCCTGCAGATGGCGCATGCGCTGGGCGAGGCCGGCGCGCGCGTGCTGATCAGCTCGCGCAAGCAGGCCGACCTGGAAGAGGCCACGGCCGAGCTCAAGGCCGCCGGCATCGCCGCCGAATGGGTGGCCGCCGACGGCCAGAGCGAGGAGGAGTGCCGCCGGCTGGTGGATGAAGCGATGAAGCGCCTGGGCCGCATCGACATCCTGGTGAACAACGCGGGCGCGGCCTGGGGCGCGGCGGCCGAAGAGCACCCCGTGGAGGCCTGGGACAAGGTGATGGACCTCAACGTGCGCAGCTACTTCATCCTGAGCCAGGAGGTTGCGCGCCGCAGCATGATCCCGAACAAGGGCGGCAGCATCATCAACACCGCGTCCATCGCCGGCCTGGGCGGCAACCCGCGCGGCATGAAGACCATCGCCTACAACACCTCCAAGGGCGCGGTCATCAACTTCACGCGCGCGCTGGCGGCCGAATGGGGCGACCATGGCATCCGCGTCAACGCCATCTGCCCGGGCTTCTTCCCGAGCAAGATGACGCAGGGCACGCTGAAAGCCATGGGTGAGGAAAAGCTGGCCGCCCACGCGCCGCTGGGCCGCCTGGGCGACGACGAGGACCTGAAAGGCCTGACGCTGCTGTACGCCAGCGACGCCGGCAAGCACATCACCGGCCAGTGGCTGGCCGTCGATGGCGGCGTTTCGATCATCACCGGTGGCTGAACACTTGGACTTTTCTGTACGCATCCCCTTCGTCGATCTGCTCGGCTTTCGCCTCATCCGCATGGACGGCGGCGAGGCGGAGATCACTTACGAGCCGGCGCCCGAGCACCTGAACTCCTTCGACGTGGTGCACGGCGGCGCCAGCATGACCCTGCTGGACGTGGTGATGGCGCACGCCGCGCGCTCGGTGCAGACCGACATGGGCTGCATCACGATCGAGATGAAAACCAGCTTCATGCGCGCCGCCAAGGGCCCGCTGGTGGCGCGCGGCAAGCTGCTGCACCGCACGGCCACCATGGCCTTCACCGAAGCCAGCGTGTTCGACGCCGCCGGCAAGCTGTGCAGCCACGCCACCGGCACCTTCAAGTTCGTGCCCCGCCTGCCCACCGGGCCGGGTTCCGTGCACACCCTCAACCGCATCTCAACCGACTGAATCCGGGAACCACACCATGCCCACCAACCGCCAGATCCTGCTCGACAACCGCCCCAAGGGCGAGGCCACGGTCGACAACTTCAAGCTCGTGAGCACTGAGACGCCCGCGCTCAAGGACGGCCAGGTGCTCGTGCGCCACCACTTCCTCAGCCTGGACCCGTACATGCGCGGGCGCATGAACGACAGCAAGAGCTACGCGGCCTCGCAGCCGCTGGGCGAGGTCATGATCGGCGGCACCGTGGGCGAGGTGGCCGAGTCGAAGAACCCCAAGTACGCCGTGGGTGACAAGGTGGTGGGCATGGGCGGCTGGCAGGAATACAGCGTGGTGGACGCCGAGCAGCCGGGCGCGCTGCGCAAGGTGGACACCACCCACGTGCCGCTGAGCCACTACCTGGGCGCCGTGGGCATGCCCGGCGTGACCGCCTGGTACGGCCTGGTGAAGATCATCAACCCCAAGGCCGGCGACACCGTGGTGGTGAGCGCGGCCACGGGTGCCGTGGGCAGCGCCTTCGGCGCGCTGGCCAAGGCGCGCGGCTGCCGAGCGGTGGGCATCGCGGGTGGGCCCGAGAAGTGCAAGTACGCGGTGGAAGAGCTGGGCTTCGACGCCTGCATCGACTACCGCCTGCACAAGGACATGTACTCGCTGGCCAAGGCGCTCAAAGAGGCCTGCCCGAACGGCATCGATGGCTACTTCGAGAACGTGGGCGGCATGGTCCTGGACGCCGTGCTGCTGCGCATGAACGCCTTCGGCCGCATCGCCGTCTGCGGCATGATCGCCGGCTACGATGGCCAGCCGCTGCCGCTGGCCAACCCGGCGCTGATCCTGGTGAACCGGCTCAAGGTGGAAGGCTTCATCGTGAGCGAGCACATGGAGGTGTGGCCCGAGGCCCTGAAGGAGCTGGGCACGCTGGTGGGCACCGGCAAGCTGCGCCCGCGCGAGACGGTGGCGCAGGGCATCGCCGCCGCGCCCGAAGCCTTCCTCGGTTTGCTCAAGGGCAAGAACTTCGGCAAGCAGCTCGTCAAGCTGGTGTAAGCCCCCGCGCCGCCTGCGGCGTCACCCCCCAGGGGGCGCCACCTGCGGCCCGGCAAAGCCGGTTCCGCGGTGGCCCGCGATAGGAGATGGCATGAATGTGACGCATGAGGTCTTCAACCAGCCCGCGCCGCTGGTGGACGTGAACCTCTTCGAGACCAACCGCGCGCTGCAGGCCGCGCTGGCCTTCAACGCGCCGGGGCTGGACACGTCCGCCCTGCGCGCGCTGGGTGCCGCCGTGGGCAGCGGTGAGATGCAGGCCCACGCGCGCCTGGCCAATGTGTACACGCCGCAACTCAAGACGCACAGCCGCGTGGGCGAGCGCATCGATCAGGTGGAGTTCCACCCCAGCTACCACGCGCTGATGCGCGAGGCGGTGGGCGCGGGGCTGCACGGCGCGGCCTTCGCTCCGGCCGAACAGGCCACGGGCAGCGCCCACCTGCGCCGCGCCGCCGGCTTCATGCTCTTCACCGAGCTGGAGCCCTCGGTGCTGTGCCCCATCTCCATGAGCTACGCGGTCACGCCCGCGCTGCAGGGCAACGCGGCCATCTACCGCGACTGGGCGCCGCAGCTCTCCAGCCGCGCGTACGACCCGGCGCTCAAGGTCTGGCGCGACAAGCCCGGCGCCACCATGGGCATGGGCATGACGGAGAAGCAGGGCGGATCGGACGTGCGCGCCAACACCACGCGCGCCGAACCCGCCGGGCAGGACGACTGGGGCCAGCGCTTCACGGTGACCGGCCACAAGTGGTTCTTCTCCGCGCCCATGTGCGACGCCTTCCTCATCCTCGCGCAGACGGCCAGCGGGCTGAGTTGCCTGTTCCTGCCGCGCGTGCTGCCCGACGGCGGCGTCAACGCCATCCACATCCAGCGCCTGAAGGACAAGCTGGGCAACAAGGCCAACGCCAGCTCCGAGGTGGAGTTCCACGGCGCCACGGCCTGGCTGGTGGGCGAGGAAGGCCGCGGCGTGCCGCAGATCCTGGCCATGGGCACGATGACGCGACTGGACTGCGCGCTCGGCACCAGCGGGCTGATGCGCCAGGCCCTGTCCATCGCGCTCAACCACACCACGCAGCGCAAGGCCTTCGGCAAGGTCCTCATCGACCAGCCGCTGATGAAGAACGTGCTGGCCGACCTCGCCCTCGAATCCGAAGCCGCCACCGCCTTGGCCTTGCGCCTGGCGCGCGCCTTCGACCGGCAAAGTGACCCGCACGAGCAGGTGATCGCCCGCCTGCTCACGCCCGTGGCCAAGTTCTGGATCTGCAAGCGCGGCAGCCACTTCGCGCAGGAGGCCATGGAGTGCCTGGGCGGCAATGGCTACGTGGAAGAAGGCGGCGAGGGCACCATGGCCCGCATCTACCGCGAGATGCCGCTCAATTCCATCTGGGAAGGCGCCGGCAACATCATGGCGCTCGATCTCTTGCGCGCCATCCGCAAAGCCGACGCCGCCGCCGCGCTGGCGCAGGAACTGGCGCCCGCCAAAGGGCAACACGCCGCGCTGGACCACCTGGCGGCCCGATTGCCCCTGCGTGTGGAAGAGATGGCCACCGAGATGGAAGCCCGCCGCCTGGCGCAGGACGTGGCGCTGGCCGTGCAGGCCGCGCTGCTGGCGCAGACCGCGCCGGCCGAGGTGTTCAACGCCTTCTGCGATTCGCGCCTGGGCGGGCACTGGGGGTACAGCTTCGGCTCGCTGTCCTCTGGCACCGACGTGGACGCCATCATCGAGCGGGCGATGCCGCGCGCCTGAGGACTTCTTCGCATGGACATGCTCTCTGTTGTTTGCGCTCGCAGGCGGCTGCCTCGCGGGATCGGGCGCCAGGGCGCTCTGTTCCGCGAATGTCCCCCGTACCGGCTGCGCCGGTCCTCCTCCTTTATTTCGCTACACAGAGCGCCCTGTCCCCCGATCCATCCACACCGTCGTGGAATGCCTGCCGTTGGCGTGCCTGCATGGTCGCGGGCCGAGGACGCTGGGTGCCCTGCGCAGCGAAATAAAGGAGGAGGGCGCGCAGCGCCCGGGGGACATTCGCGGAGCAGGGCACCCAGTGGCCTCGGCCATCGCCAACCCGCTGGCGTGAAAGCCCCAACGCACCCCAGCCCCCGCAAAAGTCAGGCTTCCGCATGATTCCCGAGCGAGAAGCCATGCACGCCACCACCATGCACGATCTGATTCTTCATCACTACCCGATGTCGCCTTTTGCCGAGAAGGCGCGCCTCATGCTCGGCCACAAAGGCTTCGTCTGGCACAGCGTGCACATTCCCACCGTGATGCCCAAGCCCGACGTGGTGGCGCTCACCGGTGGCTACCGCAAGACGCCGCTGCTGCAGATCGGTGCCGACATCTACTGCGACACCGCGCTCATCGCCGACGTGCTGGAGCACCGCGCGGCCGAACCGCCGCTGTTCCCC